>JAJPHU010000120.1 GCA_021325115.1 Planctomycetota bacterium
CGGACATTTCCCTCCCCCCTTGTGGGAAAGGGTTTGAGGGGAGTGGAAGCTTTCGTATCCCCTACTCTTATCCTCCCCCACCAGGGGGAAGGAATTTTTTCCGGTGCCCCTACGTCTTGCCAGCGAACAGTTTCTGCAGAGGAATATGAAAAGGTCCGAGATGGCCGCCGTAGTTGCCGGCACTGATGCGGACGATGCCGGGACGACAAGCGGCCTCGATGCCGGCGTGCATGGCCTGCTCGACGACGGCAAGATCGAGTCCGTCGATGACGATTTCGTAGACGGCGTTAACACTTTCCGGAAGGGCAGAGGCGACCAGACCGCGCAGTGTTGGGCAATAGGCGTCGTTGGTGCTGGCTTTGAGCTTTTTATAACGGCTGCCGACTTTGCTGCCGCTGCGGACAATGCCGCCGGGAAAGGGACAGATGACGCCGCGAATCTGCCCCATGGCAGCGACGGCAGCCTCGGCCGCGGCCAAGGCTGCCGCCTGACTCTCGCCAAGGATAAGAAAATTGCCGCCAGCCACGCCCTTGATCGTGCCGAAAACATCCTCGCAGACGAATTCGCCGTCCATGACCGGCACACGCCAGAAGCGTCGGCCATCGAGTTTTTTGCTAAACTGGAAGGTGTCGCCGAAAAAACGCAGGTTGCCGCCGATGCGGATGGTCTTGTCCTTGACCAGCGGCAGACCGTTATAGCAAGCCGTGGTCGCGCAGGTGAGGATGCACTGGCCGACGCGATTGACGACGGCTTTTTGCAAGGCCTCGCGGCTGAAGGCGAACATCAGCAAACTGATGCCGGGCCGGCCGTCCGGCGTCTCCTCCGGTGCTAGCTCGCACTCAATGCCGGCCTCGGCGTCGCAGCCGATGACTGAAGCCGCATAGCCGGTTGCTTCCCGTCCTGCGATCCGCGCCCATTCCGGCGTATGGGCCGTCACGATCAGCCGGGCCGCTGTCATCGGAAAGGCCTCGGCAAAGGTATCCTCAAGGAGCGTGGAATGAATCGTCAGCACAGTCAAGTTCTCCGCATAAAACAAAGCGTATACGAAGCGGTTGGTTTCGGCTATCATGGATCGTAATATAATTCCTGGGGCGATCCACGCGGAGGACGAGAAGAGGGACGATGGCCAGCAAACGCTTCATCATGAATGCGGGCCGTACCAGCAAGCAAGGCCAGCAAATCAATGTCGGTAAAGATCACGCCGAGTATCAAGCCATCGTCAGTACGTTGACGATGCATCCCGAAGACATGAAAGCGCTGGATATTCTCTCCGGAGGGACGGTTCGCGTTCGTTCCGAGTATGGCCAGGCCGTCTTTCAGTGCAAGGAAGGCAAAGTCCCCGTCGGCATGGTGTTCGTGCCGTATGGCCCGCCGACCTGCCGCCTCATGGGTGGTGGCACCGATGGCACCGGGATGCCGACTTCCAAAAATTGGGAAGTCGAGATCGAGCCGATAACAAGTGAACGGCCGGCCAACGAGCGGGAAGCGTAAGGGCGAGCGGACTTTTCCCTCCCCCTTGTGGGGGAGGGTTGGGGGGGACACCCCTCCCTGGCGCCCTTGCCTTGACACCTCCTACCCCAGCCTTCCCCCACGAGGGGAGAGGAGGTTTGGTCCGCTAGCTTGAAGTGATGGATACGGTATCCGCCGCTTACGCTGCTGGCTCGTTGGCCGGCGCAATTGGGAGGTGCTATGGAACCGAAAAGAACACCAGAGGACGTTTTTGTTCCTTCGCGCGCCGATTCATCTGAAACGGAACAGGTGGCAGCGTGGGAGCAGATCGAGAACGGCCGGTACATGCCGCGCCGTGTTCGCGGCAGCTGCCCCGGCCGTGAATTGGGCTGAACATTTATTCTTCCGTCCGGTTCGGACGGCCAGCTACGACGATAATAAGGAAGTGTAAATGGAGCTAAGCATTACCAAAAATGCCACATGTACCTTCTGCGGTTGTGTCTGCGATGACATCGAGTTGCACGCCGATGGCGAGCGTATCGTCGAAACCAAACGTGCGTGCATTCTGGGCGAGGCTT
This sequence comes from Planctomycetota bacterium, assembly GCA_021325115.1. Taxonomy (GTDB): domain Bacteria; phylum Planctomycetota; class Planctomycetia; order Gemmatales; family Gemmataceae; genus JAJPHU01. Next base: position 2,028 of record JAJPHU010000120.1, read on the forward strand.
GGTTCAAGAATCATACAGCAGAGCGGCTGTATCCCGATGCGCTGATCGACGGTCAGCCGGCCACGCTTGATGATGCCGTCGAAGCGGCGGCGGAGTATCTTTACAACGCTCATCTGCCGCTGGTGTACGGTCTCAGCAATGTCACCTGCGAGGCGCAACGCGAGGCGGTGGCCTTGGCTGAGTTGATCGGCGGCGTGGTCGATAGCCATACGTCGCTTTGACATGGGCCCACGGAAATCGCTGCCCAGTTGGGCGGCAAGGTTACCTGTACGCTGGGCGAAGTCAAGAATCGCGCCGACCTGATCGTCTACTGGGGCGGCAATCCGGCCGAGTGCCATCCGCGGCACTTCACCAAGTACACGCTGACCCAGAAGGGCAAGTTCGTGCCCAAGGGCCGTAAGGACCGTACGATGATCCTCGTGGACATCCGCGAGACGCCCAGTGCCAAGGCCGCCGATATTTTTCTCCAGGTGCGGCCCAGCAAGGATTTCGAAGTGTTGACCACGCTGCGCGCCCTCATCAAGGGGCAACGCGTCAGCGCCGAGACCGTCGCCGAAACCGGACTGACGCTAGAGCAACTCCAGGATTTTGCCGAGCGCATGAAAAAAGCCCGATTTGGCGTGCTGTTCTTTGGCATGGGGCTATCGATGACGCGTGGCAAGCATATGAACTCGGCGGCGTTATTGTCGTTGGCGGCGGAGCTGAATGCCTTCACGAAATTCGTGGCTATGCCGATGCGCGGCCACGGCAACGTGACCGGTGGCGATGTGGTCATGCGCTGGACCACCGGCTATCCGTTCGGCGTCAACCTGAGCCGCGGCTATCCACGCTTCAATCCCGGCGAATTCTCCACGGTGGATCTGCTGTTACGCGGCGACAACGATGCCGCCCTCATCCTCGGCGCCGATCCCGGCGCCACCATGCCCCAGCCGGCCATCGATCATCTGGCCCGCATTCCAACCATCGTGCTCGATCCCAAAGTGACGCATACCAGCCGCCTGGCTCGCGTCCACATCACAACGGCGGCCACCGGCATCAGTGCGCCGGGGACAGTGTATCGCATGGACGAGATCCCGCTGCCGTTGCGCCCGGCCCTGAAATCGCCCTATCCGACCGATGAGGACGTGGTTCGCCGCATTTACAAGGCAGTAGCGAAGAAACCGGCGTGGTTTCCCGGCACAAAATGAAGGAAATAAGACCCTGATGCTCCGAATTACCGGCGGCAAAGTTTACGATCCCGCCAACAACATCAACGGCCAAATCAAAGACATCTGTATCTCGGACGGCCGCATCGTCTCTGAAGTCGAAGGCGGGCGCACCATCGACGCGACCGGCATGATCGTTTTCCCCGGTGGCGTGGACGTTCATACGCACGTTGCCGGCGCCGCGCTTAACTTCGCGCGGGCCATGATTCCGGAGGACCATCGCCGCAATGCTCCCTATGTCCGCGGGGAGCGGCATCGCGGCGGCATCGGCGGGGCGACACCGACCACCTATGTCACCGGCTATCTCTATGCTGGCATGGGCTGGACCACGGTGAACGAAGCTGCCGTGCCCATTCTGTCGGCTCGCCATACGCATGAAGAGTTGCGTGATACGCCCATTGTCGATAAATCCTGCTGCGTCTTGCTGGCCAACAATGAGATCCTGCTCGATTTGCTGGAAGCGGGCGAAACCGAGCGTGCACGCCACGTCGCCGCCTGGCAGATCTGGGCAGCCAAGGCTTACGGTGTCAAGGCAGTCAATCCCGGCGGCGTGGCGGCGTGGAAATGGGGCAAAGATGCTAAGGGCTTGTACGAGCCGGTGCCCGGTTACAACAAAGTGACTCCGGCCAAGATCATCGCCGCTCTGGCCAGCATCGTGGATGATCTCGGCCTGCCGCATCCTCTGCACCTGCACTGCAACAACCTGGGGGCGCCCGGCAATTACAACACTACCCTCGAAACCATGAAAGTGCTGGAAGGCAAGCGGGCGCACCTGGCCCATCTGCAATATCACGCTTACGGCGGCGATGATTGGTTCACCATGCGCTCCAAGTCTGCCGAGGTGGCCGACTATTTCAACGCTCATCCGAACCTGACCACCGACGCCGGCGCCGTGTTGTTCGGCAATACTGTGACCATCACTGCCGATGGTCCCTGGCAACATCTGCTGTATAAGCTCACCGGCCGCAAATGGGGCAACCTCGACGTGGAAAATGAGACCGGCTGCGGCATTGTCCCCTATGTCTACAAAGAAAAAAACCTGGTCAATGCCGTACAGTGGGCCGTGGGATTGGAGCTGTTGCTGCTCATCAACGATCCGTGGCGCGTCTTCCTTACCACCGACCATCCCAACGGCGCCGCCTTTTGGCGCTATCCGGAAATCATCCAGCTGTTGATGGATGTGAATTTCCGCCGTGAGCAATTGAAAAAGCTGGCGCCCAAGGCACTCAAGCGCATCCTTCTTCCGGAACTGGATCGCCAATATACGTTATCAGAAATCGCTGTCATCACCTCGGCTGGTCCGGCGCGGGCTTTGGGACTGGCGCACAAAGGGCACCTCGGCATCGGTGCTGACGCCGATGTGGCCATCTTCAACGACAGCAAAGACATCGCCCGCATGTTCGCTTATCCGCGTTACGTCATCAAAGGGGGCGAAGTGGTCATTGAAGAGGGCGAGATTCGCAAGGCAGTTGAAGGCCGCGGCTATGTCGTTCGCCCCGTTTACGATGAGAAAATCGAGGACTACATCCGTCCGCTGTTTCAACAATACTATACCATGTCGTTTGATAACTACCCGGTGGAGCTAGAGCGTCTGGAAAATCCGGACATTCGCTCCTGCTAAGCGTTCCCCCGAATCATACGAATAACACAAATAAAAGATAAAAGAAAAAGGAAGTGGATAAAATCTTGTATCTTTCCTTTCTCTTCTAATTTTTCCTATTTTTTATTCGTGTGATTCGTGGTGATTGACTTGACGGAATGAACATGACTACGTTAACGCTCAAAGAATCCCCTACCGTCCCGCTCGAGGCTGAAACCCTCGCACCGGATGTAATCGCGCCGCTGCGGCACGATGCCATCGCCGCCCTGCCGGTGTTCCTGGGCAAGCGCCAGCGTCGCCTGGATGATTTCTTCACCATCGAAGGCGACGGTAGCGACGAGCTGGAAGTCCGGGGCGATCTGGGCCGGGTCAAATGGATCGGCCGCGGCATGACGCGCGGCAAGATCACGATTGTCGGCAACGCTGGCATGCACCTTGGCGCGTACATGAAGGGGGGGACAATCGAAGTACGCGGCAACGCCTCGGATTGGGTCGGCGCCGAGATGACGGGGGGGCTCATCCACGTCCACGGCGACGCCGGCGGCCAGATCGGAGCAGCCTATCGAGGTTCCCTGTCGGGCATGAACGGCGGCATCATCCTGGTTGAAGGTTCGGCAGGCATCGAGATCGGTATGCGCATGCGCCGCGGCATTATTGCCGTCAAAGGCCCGGTGCGTGACTTCGCCGGCTTGCAGATGAAAGGCGGCACTCTTTTCCTTCTTGGCGGCGCCGAGCTGCGTACCGGTGCCTGGATGATCCGCGGCACCATCGTTTGCCTGAAACCGATTGCCCTCTTGCCCACCTTCTCTTATGCGTGTACATATGATCCCGTGTTCCTGCGTTTGTACGGCAGACGCTTGGAAGAGTTAGGCTTCTCGATCCCTTATCAGCCCGACGCTGGCGGCTATCGCCGCTACAGCGGCGACGCCGCTGTTCCCGGCAAGGGCGAAATTCTCGTCTGGAAGCCGCAGGTCGCCTGATACAGCTCCGCTTTAACGCTTGCTCATCTTCCAATCGTATGTTACAAATTGGAAAGCTTTCTAAAAACGAGGGTAACGGACTGGCGAATGGCTAGCGTCAGCCGGCTGGTTCCCCCCGGCGCACGGCTGGCGTCAGCCGACTGGTTAGGGCTTTACCAGTCGGCTGACGCCAGCTGTCCGCTTGTGTGGCCGCTATCCGGCACAAGGAGAACCCTTCATGACAGGAGGATCTGCGAACCCGACCGTCTTCGCCATGAAGCACCCCATCACCACCCTGATGTTGGTTGTGGGGCTAATTAGCGGCGGCGCTCTGGCTTACTTCAAGATGCGCGTGGATATCTTCCCCGCTCTGAACGTCCCCAAGATCTACGTCTTCCTCGATTATGTCGGCATGAGCCCTGATCAGATGGAGGGCTTCATCGTCAACGAGCTGGAATTATATTTTCAGTATGTTGATGGAATTCAGGACATTAAATCAAGAAATATCCAGCAAGTGGCTTTATGCGAATTGTCGTTTTTTCCCGGCACCGACATGGGACAGGCCATGGCCCAGGTGGTGGCCATGTCCGACCGCGCCATGTCCTGGATGCCCAAAGGCACGCTGCCGCCCATGATTATGCGGATGGATGCCGGCAGCGTCCCGGTCGGCTACCTCGTGATGGAGAGCGAGGAAACCTCGCTGGGCAAAATGGGCGACCTGGCCCAGAACATCATTCGGCCGTTGGTGCAGAAATACGTTCCCGGTACGGTCGCCATCTCGCCGTTCGGCCCCAACATGCGTTCGATCGTCATCAACGTCGATCCACAGAAGCTCGCCGCTTACAATCTGATGCCCCAGCACGTCGTCGAGGCGCTGGCGACGGGAAATACGGTGGTCCCGGCGGGGAACGTTTATATCAAGGACACAATGCCAATCGTCGCCAACAACGCCACCGTTTCGGATATCAAGCATCTGGGAAACATTCCGCTCAAGCTGGGGGCGAACGTCTACCTGCGCGACGTGGCCACCATCCAGGACGCCACGGACATCACCTACGGCTACGCCCTGGTCAACGGCAAGAAATCGGTCTATCTGCCAATCATCAAGAAAGACACCGGCTCGACGCTGACAGTGGTGGCCGACGTTCACAAGTCGATGCCGTTGTTCCGCGATGCTGTGCCCAAGGATGTGAAGATCAGTTTTCAGTTCGACGAGTCGCCGACAGTCCTTCATGCGGTCGAGAGCGTGGCCACCGAAGGGGCCATTGGTGCGGGCCTGACCGGTCTGATGATCCTGCTATTTCTCCGCGATCTGCGCAGCGTGATTGTTGTCGTCTGCAATATTCCGCTGGCTTTACTGGGTTCTCTATTCGGACTATGGATATCGGGAAACACTATTAACATTATGTCCTTGGGCGGCATGGCTCTGGCCATCGGCATCCTCGTCGATGAAGCCACGGTGACTATCGAGAACGTCCACGTGCAGATGGGGCACACGAAAAACATCGCCACAGCGGTGTTGGACGCCAGCAACGCCACGGCAGTGCCGCGTTTGCTGGCCTTGCTATGCATCCTGTCGGTGTTTATCCCGGCGTTCCTCATGCAAGATCCGCTGCGAGCGCTGTTCATGCCCCTGACTCTGGGCGTCGGCTTCGCCATGATCTCTTCCTACTTGCTTTCCAGTACCTTCGTGCCGATCTTGTGCGTCTATCTGCTCAAACATAGAGAATCGAGTGAAGAGCAAGGCGGGCTGTTCGGCCTTCTGCTCGCCGGTTACGGCAGAGTCGTGAACGGATTCGTCCGCCTGCGTTGGGTGACGGTGCCAGTCTATCTGGCCGGCTGTGTGCTGATTCTCGGCCTGGTGGGCTTGCAAGTAGGCACCGAGTTGTTTCCGCAGATCGATTCGGGGGAATTTGTATTGCGCTTCCGGCCACCGCCTGGATCGAATTTTGAACTGACGCGGCAGATGGCACTCAAGTGCCTGGAAGAGATCGAGCACGAAGCAGGAGCGGAGAACATCGAGATCACGATGGGGTTTGTTGGCCAGGTGGCTCCAAACTTCGGCATCAACAACATGGCGTTGTTCATGCGTGGCCCGGACGACGGCCAGCTGCGAGTTGCTTTCCGCGAGGATGCCAAGATCAAACTCGATGAATTTCGGGAGCGTCTCCGCAAAATCTTGCCGGAGCGCGTGCTGCCCTGGCTGGCGCAACGGCTGGAACAAGGTGGGTGGACCAAGGCGGAAGCGTTGGCCCAGGCCCAGAAGTCCACTTTCGGCTTCGAGCCGGGTGATATTGTTACTTCCGTCATGAGCTTTGGCTCCTCGACGCCGATCGCGGTTCGCACGGTCGGCACCGATTTGGCCGAGGTCCGCAGACATGCAGAAAAGATTGCCAGTGAGCTAAAAAACATCTCTTTTCTCCGTGACATTCATTTCGAACAGCAGCTCGATTATCCCAGCATCGAAGTGGAAATCGACCGCGAGAAAGCGGGTCTGAGCAGCGTCACTGCCGCCGATGTAGGCAAGGCGCTGGTCATGGCGACTTCTTCGACGCGCTTTCGCTCGCTCAATTACTGGGTGGAGGCGAAGACGGGCTTTGATTATCTGGTCCAGATCCAGATGCCGCCCACAGCGATGACCAGTCCGCAAGACATCGAGCGGCTACCGCTGGCACCGGTCAACCCTTTAGTCAATTTGACGATCCGCGATGTAGCCAAAGTTCGCACCAGCATAAGGCCCGGCGAACTGGATCGCGACATGTCTCAACGCTATCTGACGCTGACGGCCAATGTTGAGGGTGAGGACATGGGCCGAGCCTCGCGTCAGGTCGAAGAGGCTATCGCCGCCGCTGGCACGCCACCCCGCGGCGTGCGTGTGGAAACGATGGGCCAACTGCCAGCGATGACGGCCATGTTCCAGGCGCTCGGCACCGGCCTGGCGGCGGCTGTGTTCGTGATCCTCGTGCTTCTGACGGCCTATTTCCAATCGCCGCGTCTGGCGCTGATCTCGATCGGTGCCGTGCCGGGCGTCCTGGCGGGCATCGCTGTCATCCTGTACGTAACCGGCACTTCTTTGAATATCGAATCGTTTATGGGGTCGATCATGTGTCTGGGGGTCTCGGTGTCCAATTCGGTGATGTTGGTGACATTCATGGACGAGCACTGGAAGAAGGGAACCTCCTCAACCGAGGCAGCCATCGTTGGCGCCAGCGAGCGTTTGCGGCCGATCTTGATGACAGCCTGCGCCATGACGGTAGGCATGGTTCCGATGGCACTGGCGCTGGAGAAGGGCAGCCAGATGCAGGCCCCGCTGGGCCGGGCAGTGATTGGCGGATTGGTAATGTCCACATTTGCCACTTTGCTAATCGTACCCTCGATCTTTGCGCTGGTGATCGGCCGGAGTATTTCTCGTTCGCCGTCGATTTATCCCGCCGATCCCCAAAGCGCGCACTTCGATCCGGTGCGGTTTGCTGTTGGGGGTGAACCTGTACCCAGGGCCGCAGCTGAGGTAGCCCAGCCCGACGGACATCCAGGAACAGTTGTCGTTGAAGCCCATCGCATTTTCCAGCCGACCACGACACCGGATGGACCGCACCAATTACCGCCTTCATCTGGAGAGGTTTAAACATGAGCAGGCTTTTCTGTACGAACGAAACGTTCCGCCGTGTGCGGTTCCGGTTCGTAATCCTGGCCGTCCTCGCGGCGCTGGGATGCCATAAGCCCAGGATCGAGGTCAAAAGCGTTACCGATCCTCCCGTTGTTCGCCTGATTCAACCGCAGCTGCGGACCATCACACGCATCGTCGGTCAGCCGAGTTTCGTCGAAGCATATGAGCGTACGTCGATCTATCCGAAGCTGACCGGCTTCATCGAAAAATGGAACGTGGACATCGGCGACAAAGTGAATAAAGGCGACGTGCTCGCCACTCTCTTTGTGCCGGAGGTTCGCGAAGATTGGCAGACGAAGAAAGACACGGTCAAGCTCGATGAGAAACGAGTCGATTTGGCAATGGAGAGTGTAAAAGTAGCCGAAGCGGACGTGCAGGCAGCCGAGGCACGGCTTCTGGAGGCGCAAAGGATCCTGGCCCGCTATCAGGCCCAGGTCGATCGCTGGGACTCGGAGGTCAAGCGGCTCAAGCGCGAGGTGGACAAGGGCGTGGTCGATCCCCAGGTCCTCCTCGAATCGACCAATCAATGGAAAGAGAGTATTGCCGCACGAGACGCGGCCGACGCCTCGATCCAGAAGGCGAAGGCGGACCTGCTCTCGAAAAAATCTGCGCTGGCGGAGGCCAGAGTCTACGTCGATGTCTGCCGCGCCCGCGTCACCGTGGCCAAGAGCGATGCAAAACGGCTGGAGGCATGGGTAGGCTATCTCACGCTTACGGCGCCCTACGACGGCGTGATCGTGGCCCGCAATGCCAACACTGGCGATTTTGTTTTGCCAGCCACTGGCGACCCTACCGCCGATCGCAATGCGCCCCATCTGTCGCCTAGCAGGCAGGCGGCGCCCATCTACGTGGTCGATCGCACCGATATTGTCCGCATCTTTGTTGATATTCCTGAATGGGACGCCAACTATGTTCATGGAGAAAAAGACGGCACTAAGGGCAATCACCCCATCCCGACGAAGGCGGCTGTGCTCATCCAGGCCTACCGCGATCAATGGCTTCCGGCTGTCGTTACACGCACAGCCTGGGCGCTCAACGTCAAAAGCCGTACTCTGCGAGCCGAAGTCGATCTGCCCAACCCCGGCGGCAAGATCCTGCCGGGGATGTACGCCTATGGCAAGGTAATCATTGAACGCCCCAACGTCCGGGCGCTGCCGGAGTCCACTCTGGTCAAAAGCAGCGAAAAAACCTTCTTCTGGCGATACAAGGATGGCCGGGCTGTGGCGACGGAAGTGCGGACGGGTATCAGCGACGGCGAGTGGACCGAAGTTACCAGCCGCCAACTCCCGCCGACATCCAGCGGCGACGATCCCTGGACACCGATCGACGGCTCCGAGCAAGTAATTGTCGGCGATCTATCGGTGCTCACCGAGGGCTGTTCGGTGAAGGTGGCGGATTGACGCTTTCGTCGCTTTCTTTCTGGTCGGGTCTCTCCGTGGGCGGTAAAACGGCGGGCCCTGCTACCGGTGGAGCACTGCTGGCAGGACAACAAACGCCGCCTCCCTGTTGGCGGGTAGCCTGGATCGCATCTACGAGGTCAGGGGGACCACTATGCGGCGGGCGCGGCATGCCATAGGGAACAAGGCCATTGCCGCCCATGTTCCAGAAGATGGTATCGTCCGCCAAGACGGAGGTGTACGGTCCATAACGGAGGGGAGCTTCTTTCTCTGGATCGGGGGGTATAGGAGCATTCGGCATGGGGCCGGGCCCCCAGCCGCCGTCGTAGCCGTAGGGCAGCGGTTTCGGTTTGCAGGCGCGCCAGGGAGAATAACCGATATAATACGGAGTGTAATACGGCATAAGGAAGAAATTGCACCAGGGTTTCCAACGAACCGAGGTCGCCGTCGGAGATAACGGAGCGTAATAGGGGACATAGATCTTGCTCCACCAGCAAAAGAGACAACGTCCCGTATACATGGCGTCGGGTCCGGGGGGATGCACGCCAAACGCCTCCACCGGCGTCATGGTCGCCGGGCCGCGTCCCTTTTTGCCCAGAGCACCGGTGCCGTTGGAGTATTCATTTTGGGCCGCCGCCGGAAGCGCCAGCGTCGTCGCCAAGATTGTCAGGCCAACAACGAAAGAAAGTTGCCGCAGCATCGAAATCTCCCCGTATTTGCCCCCGGCAGCTAACACTGCCGGACAAAAAGTTACCGTGTTGCCGGCGGCGGTCCCGTTCCCACCGGTGGCAGGTAAGCTGGCCGCGTCGTGTTTACTGGCAACACCTCGCCGGTATTTCGCAGGAACGAAAGCTCGCGGGCCGGGTAGCCCAAAGCGTGAAACAGCGCGAATTGCGCAGTGTTGTACTCGGCCACGGTGGCGATGTAATTGTCATAAGCCCTCATTAGCAACTGTAAGGCAAAAACCGACTCCCACGGCTTGGTTATCTGTTGCAAGACGTTGCCGAAGCGTTTGGTCTGCTTCAACCCTTCGACATTGCCGTTGTAATTGATGAGGGCCGAACGCACCTCCCGTTCGGCCTGGACGATGCGGGCCGCCGCCGATTGCAGGTCCGCCTGTGTCCGCGTCACTTCTGCGGCGATGGCGTCCTGAAGTTGGAACAATTCGACGATGGCCTGTGACGACATGCCGCGTGCTTGCTTGACCCAGGCCAGGTTCCGCAAGCCCAGGCCGTCAGCCATCATCAGAAACTGGGCACTGATGTCATCGCGGCCACTCCAGATGTTCAGTTTCCCACCATTGCCCACGCCATAGCCGCCAACTTCGATTAATTCGTAGGGTGTTTGGAAGCCGTTCCACAGCATAGAGCCGAGGAAAGGACGCAGTTTCTCCTGCCGGATCTTCACCAGCATGGCCTGGACCAGGGCCTGATGCGATGCCAATTCCGGGCGGTTGGTCAGGGCGATGGGCATCAGATCGTCGAGCGAACGTTGGGGATCGATCAATGTTACCTGCAAATGGTCGTGTTCGAGCGGCTCAACCACGGCGCGGGGATCCAGACGAAGAACGCGTGTCAGATCGGCGCTGGCGATACGCCACATTTGCCGCGCGGTGACCGCTTGCTGCTCCAGGTCGGCGAGCAGGTTGCGGGCGCGATCGATTTCCACGGCCGGCACCAGATCGCGACTCAGTTCGGCCATCATGGCGACCAGTCTACGGCCTCTTTGGACGGCATCAATCGTGACAGCATATTGACCGCGAAACTTGTGGACGGCGAAATAGGCCTTGGCCGTCATGAACAGGGCATCGTTCTTGGCCGTCTGTATGTCCCAGCGTGCGGAATTGAGCATCTGCCGCTGGCGCAGCGGCTCGAAAATCATGTCGGCAAAGTATTGAAATTGTGGCTCGGGAAGCAGCGGCTCGCCTGGTGTGGGCTGGTAGAAGTAGCTCTGCCCCAGTGGCAGGTAGGTGAAGCCGGCGCCGCTGTAGAAAAAGTTGATGTTTTGGTTGAGCGGTTTTCCCAGGCTTCCCGGTGAATTTTGCCCAAAAGCATTTTCACCCTGGGGGAAGTTAACGCCTCGATTCAAATCCGGCCCGTAGCCGTCGTGGCGTATGTAATCGCCGCCGAGATTGAGCGAAGGGATCCAGAGGACGGCAGCCTTTTGCAGCTTGGCCTCGGCCACCCAGGCGGCGGCCCCGGCCGCGGACACGATGAGCGGTCGGGCATCGGCCAGACGTAAGGCCGTGGCCAGATTGATGGGAAAGATAAGATCGCCAGGTTCGGGAGGCGGCGGTTTGAGATCCAGGACCTCGCCGCCAGGTACCGGCGGCAGTTCGAGGGAAGACTTTTGGCTCGGCCGGCCGGTCTGTTCTTCGCCGGGAGCCGGAAACTGGACGAGCGGGGAACCGCTGCTTGCGCCGCCGGTGTCAGCCCCCAGGGCGCCGCTTTTTTGGGGGGACTGGATTTGCCCGTTTGAGGCCGACAGAGTCGGAGTTTGGCCGCTACAGGGAACCGGAAAGCAGGCAAATAGCAGGACCAGGGAGAGGATCGGCGGACGATTGTATCGTTTCATCGCAATAGCTCCTTCCGTTCGCTCGGACGGCGCCTCCTCAAACTTTGATCGACTCCTACGCCGAGAAACCTTATTCGCTCCGCTCGCCGGGTTTTCATCGCGTCGGCGGCGGCGGCCCTGTGCCTACCGGCGGCAGGAAGCCAGGACGCATCGTATTGACCGGCAGGATCTCGCCGGTGCGGCGGAAGTAGGCGACCTCCCGCGCCGGATAACCCAGGGCGTGGAACAAGCGGAACTGAGCCTGGTTGTACTCGGCAACCGTCGTCCAGTAGTCGTCGTAGGCCATCTTCAACAATTGCAGAGAAAAGACCGCGTCCGGCACGCGGAAGACCAGTTTCAAGACGTTGCCAAAGCGTTGGGTCTGTTTCAGACCCTCGACAACGCCCTTGTAATTGATGAGGGCTCCACGTAACTCACGTTCCGCCTGAACGACGCGGGCCGCCGCCGACTGAAGAAGCGCCTGTGACCGGGTCACGTCCGCAACCACCATGTCCTGGATGCGGAAAAGCTCAACGGTGGCCTGCGATGCCTCGCCGCGCCTCCACTTGACCATGGCCGCATTCCCCAGTCCCAGATTAGCGAACTGCCAGGCGAGTCCGGGGGCGACGTCGTCGCGGGCATACCACAGATTCATCTTGCCGCCGTTGCCGATGCCGAAGGCGCCAACCTGAATCTGTTCGTAGGGCGTTTGAAAACCGTTCACCATAGGGATGGGCAGGATGGGACGCAATTTCTCTTGACGAATGCGCACCAGCGCTGCCTGGACCAGGGCCTGCCGCGACGCCAGTTCTGGGCGATTGGTTAACGCAATCTGCATCAGATCGTCGAGCGAACGATCCGGTTCGATCATGGTAATTTGCAGGTGGTCCGGCTCGAGTGGCTCGACCACGGCACGAGGATCGAGGCGAAGGACCTGGGTGAGATTGGCACTGGAGCGGCGCCAGTATTGGCGGGCGATAACGGCTTGCTGCTCCATGTCGGCCAGAAAATTCCTGGCCCGGTCCACCTCAAACTGAGGCACCAAGTCTCTCCTCAACTCGTCAATCTCCGCAACCAGTTTTCGGCCTTTGATGACAACATCGATGGCGCCGGCATATGTCCCCCGCCACTTATGCACGTCGAAATACGCCAGTGCTGTCGCCAGCAAGGCATCGTTCTTGGCAGATTGGATGTTCCAGCGAGCAGAATTGAGGTTCTGCCTGGCAGCCAAAGGCGCGAAGATGTCATCGGTGAGATATTGCATGTAGAAGAGAGCGGCGCCGGTGTAAAAAAAGTTGATGTTTTGGTTTTGTGGTCTGCCAAAGCTGCCCGGCGCGTTTTGCCCGAAAGCATTTTCGCCGCCGGGAATGTTCGTGCCGCGTAGCGTATCGGGACCGTTGCCGTCGTGGCGGATGTAGTCGAAGCCGAGGTTGAGATCGGGCAGCCAGTGGGCCCAGGCTTCCTGGACCTGGGCTTCCGCCACCCAGGCGGCAGCCTGAGCAGCGACCACGATCAAAGGCCGAGCATCAGACAAACGCAAGGCGGTGGCCAGATTGATGGGAAAACGCAGATCGCCCGGTTCCAGCGGGGGTAACGGCAGCTTGACGACTTCTCCCCCGGCCGGGGGCGGCACTTCCAGAGGAGACAACTGGCTTGGCTTGGCAGGAAGATCCAGTGGTACAGGAGTAGGGGTCTGTTCGGCAGCACCGCGGTTGGCCGGGGGGATAGACGACGAGAGCATGGGTTTCGGCGAAGGAAGCTCCCCCTGTTCCGATGGACGTGCGGGTGAGGATACTGTTGACGGCTGCTGGTCCCCGGATTGGGCACGACCGGGTATTGGACCCAACCAAGCGAGCAGCAAGACCGTGAAGACGATCGGCAAACGGATGCATCGTTTCATTGGCATGGCTCCTTCCGTCGCTTGCTCGCGGTTAGCGACGCTTCGCCGAAGCCTCATGACTTTTTGGCGCTTTTGCGAAGCGTCGCTAACCGATTCTTGTTACCGTGTCACCGGCGGCGGTCCCGTGCCCACAGGCGGCAGAAATGCAGGACGCTGGGTGTTGATCGGCAGGATGCCGTC
>JAJPHU010000013.1 GCA_021325115.1 Planctomycetota bacterium
AGCGGAGAGGGAGGGATTCGAACCCTCGGTGACGTTGCCGTCACACCGGTTTTCGAGACCGGCCCAATCGGCCGCTCTGGCACCTCTCCCTGTTTTGTTTTTTCAAGATACTGCGTCGATCCCCTTTTGTTTTTTCCTTTCGCTATACGATCACGCCTACTTTTTCCATTCTGAGAAAAATCACCTCCAGCGGTTGTTATCCGTCGGCGGTAACGCCACCTAAACCCCTTTCCCTGAGGTGGCGTCATGTCTTTCTGATTTTACCCGAAAACCACGTTCCCGGAAAGCAGTCAAATACGGTAGTGCATGGGTAAGGGCACAGGACGCAGTTGGCATGCGACCGCGGCAGCCTCTAAAAGGGGATAAGTAAGTCATGCCTTCCAAAGTGCTTCCCGCTTTTCATAAGTCATTACGCGGCAGCAGGAAGTGAGGAAAGCGACAGAGCAGGACCCAAAAGGAAGTATGCGCCAGGTGGCGGACGAAGTGCGGAGGTGCTTGAGCAACCACAAGGACGAGGAGAGGATGGCGGAGTTCTGGCAGCGTCGCCAGGCGGCGGCCACCGGTCAACGCCGCTACCGTCGCTCTGCCGCCTGATTACAAATCATGTCGTGCACTCTAGATCTGCCTTCCACAGGAGCGCTTGTGTCGATCCGATTGCACTTTGCAAGGTCGAATCGGGCAACTTGCATGAGACGCACGGCTCTGTCTTGTTCTGTCCTTTGCGAAAGTCCTTTTCTCACATGGAATTACCAATTCCGCTTCATCGGCGCGCCGATTGCTCCTGAACGCCTGCCCGTATCAGGAGGAGCGGTCCCATGAATCTTATTGTTGGGCTGCCGGCGATGTTCCTGCTCGGTCTGGTCACGCTTGGCTTGATGTTCGCTTTCGTGATCGGTTGCGACAATGTGTAAGAGCTAGCGGGCCAAACCTCCTCTCTCTCCTCGTGGGGGAGGGCTGGGATAGGAGGTGTCAAGGCAAGGGAGCCAAGGAGTGGTGTCCCCCTCATCCCAACCCTCCCCCACAAGGGGGAAGGGAAAAGTCCGCTCGCCCTAAGGCAAAGGAGCTTGCGCATGATCTGGCTTACCGTGTTGGCGATGCTCTTTTTGTTTATTTATCTGTTTGTAGCTCTGCTGCGCCCCGAGTGGTTTTAGGGACGAAAGGTATCTCCTGTGTCGATATTTTTTTTACCCGTGTTGATCTTGGGGACTACTTTCGTCTTGGCGGTCCCCTTGGGATTCTACCTGGCCTGGATCATGGATGGGGGGTACTGCGCGCCGAGTGTGCTGCGCTGGATCGAAGAGCGCATCGATACGGGACGGCAAAACTGGCGGCAGTATATATTTTCGCTGTTGTACTTTAATGTGGTGATTTTTGTGTTCGCCTTCACCATTTTGGCACTTCAGCCGTGGCTGCCGCTAAATCCCGACGGCAAGAAGATGCTCTACCCGACGACGATCTTCAACACGGTCTGCTCGTTTTTGAGCAACACGAACCTGCAACATTATTCCGGCGAAGTCCATCTCTCCTATTTCAGTCAATTGTTCGCTATTGTCTGGTGTCAGTTCGTTTCGCCTGCGGTCGGTTTGGCTGCCCTGGCAGCGATTTTGCGCGGTCTACGTGGCGACCGGGACATGGGGAACTTCTATCTCGATCTATGGCGCGGGACCATTTACATCATGCTGCCTCTCGGCATTGTCTGGGCCATTTTGCTGCTGGCGGGCGGCGTACCCATGACGTTCGAGGGAGCTGTCCAGGCCCAGACCATCGAAGCGGGGGCGATGGGTACACAGGACAACGGACAGCCAAAGCCGCAAATGATCTCACGCGGTCCTGTGGCGGCGCTAGTGGCTGTCAAACAGTTGGGCACGAATGGCGGCGGCTTTTTTGGAGCCAATTCCTGCCATCCCTTCGAGAATCCCAGCGCCTGGACCAATTTCCTGGAATGCGTCGCCCTCATCTTGCTTCCCATTGCTTCCTTGGTCATGCTGGGACGGATGCTCAGCAATTTTCGCCATGCCGGAGTGATTTTCGGGGTTATGTTGGTCCTTTCCATCGGCACTATCGCCTGGGCCGTGTACTCCGACACGATGCAGCCAAATCCTGGCCTCGTTGAGCTGCCGGTGGATCAATCGCTGGGGAATCTGGAAGGTAAGGAGTTGCGTTTCGGCGTCTCGGCCGGCGCTACCTGGGCCGCCCTGACCACCAACAGTTCGAACGGTTCGGTCAACTGCATGCACGATAGCCTCAATCCGCTGGCCGGGCTGACGCCGCTGTGCGGCATGTGGCTCAACTGCATCTGGGGCGGCAAGGGCGTGGGGCTGATTAACTTCCTGGTTTACCTGATCGTCGGCGTTTTCCTGGCGGGCCTGATGGTGGGACGGACGCCGGAGTATCTGGGCAAGAAAGTTGAGGCCCGCGAGATGAAGTTGGCCATGCTGGCGCTGTTGATTCATCCATTGATGGTCCTTGGCCCTACCGGCCTGTTCTCTGTCTGCGATTGGGGAACGAAAGCGGCGAACAATCCGGGGCCGCACGGCTTCTCCGAAATCCTCTACGAGTTCAGTTCGGCTTCGGCCAACAATGGCTCTGGTTTGGAAGGACTCGGCGATACCCATGGTTTCAACAAGGCGGAGGACAACCCTTCGCCGCCGGCCCCCTATGCTCCCTCTTGGGACATCACTTGCGGTCTGGTCATGTTGATTAGCCGCTTTGTTCCGATCATCGCCCCGTTGGCCCTCGCCGCCAGCCTTGCCGCCAAGAAACCCACACCGTTCACGGCCGGTACCATGCGCACCGATACGGTCACATTCGGTTTCGTCCTGCTGGGGACGATTGTGCTGGTTGGCGCTTTACTGTTCATGCCGGCTGCCGTGCTCGGTCCTGTTGCCGAACACCTGGGGCCGATCCCTTTTGGACGATGAAACCGTCTGATCACCCCGACATAGAATGGAACCGACCTATTGCAAACTATGACTCCTAAACAAGAGCGACCCGTGCTTTCACCCACAGACCTGAAAATGGTGCGCCGTCTCAGCCGCCGAAAGGGGTTGTTCGCGCCGGACTTGCTCAAAACGGCCCTGGTGCAATCTCTCCTCATGCTGCGCCCCGACATCCAGTGCAAAAACCC
>JAJPHU010000152.1 GCA_021325115.1 Planctomycetota bacterium
CCGGCAACTCGCGGGCGATCGGCCCGACGAGAAACACTGCTCCGCTTGACGCTAACAACCACCCGAGTACCCCAGCTGCGAGTGCACACGCAGCCATGACCGCAAGGAGGCAAAGTACCGGCCGGACCAGCGACCCAACGGACCGCTTGGGCCGTGCGCCAGCACGAGCGACGACAGCGAGGGGCACTCCGAGTAGCAACCCGACCCACCACGTCGCGATGACGCCCCAGACGAGGCCTAACAGCGTCGGGTCGTCAGTACCGAATACCGGCGGGTGCTCGATGGTGAAGTACTCGACGCACACGCGGGCCGTGACTTGGTCATGAGCGATGCCGTAGCACATCGCCGCGAACACGCACATCAGGACGATGCCGAGCGACTGCATGTCGAGAAGCCCTCCACAAGCAAAGGAGACAGCGTACGCTTTGCTTGCCTGCTGGACGCGGCAATGCCATAATCTCATGCTACACACTCATGCTACACAACGCATGAGCCTGCCGGGGAAGCTGCGGCTATACCGCCGCTTAGTTCGACTTGTGTCCAAAATTTCACAGTCACTGTAACATCTTCCGAGCGGGGCGTCAGCCCCCCGCGTTGTGCGAATCTCGGGGGGCAGACACTCCCCGCTCTGTTTTTGCGACCTGTTCCTCGATCAGTTCCTTGAGCAGTGTGCGGTGACAGTGCGTCGCATCGGTGCAAGCGGAGGAACAAAGCAGCGTGATTGTCTTGCCTGCGGCGATCTTTTCGGCCAGGATAGCGATGCTCTCTTGCTGTTCTTCGCCCTTCATTTCGTTGAGATAGCGCTGACGATATTCTTCCCAATGGATTGGCTTTTGTCCGTGTTTGCCGTAGAAAGCGGCGTGCAACTCCCTGCTGGGGCCGAGGTGCTTCCACCACAAGTCCCAGGTCTCTTTTTTCTTCGGCAAAGCGCGCGGACGATAACGGCAAATCAACAGACGGAAGCCGTCGTCTGCTTCGCGTGGCTCATCCCAGCGTTTCGTCTTAATCATGGCAAATGCTCCTGGTTACGCTATAACAAATAAACCGCCAAGACGCCAAGCAGGCGAACGGCCGGCATCAGCCGGCTAGTAGACCCACCAGCCGGTTAACACCGGCCGTTTGCCTGCTCTTACCTGCGCCACGGACAAAGGAGGATCTCATGGAACGCGCCGTCATTCTATTCGTCGTTTTGTTGCTTTTGGCCGCGCCGGCTGCTGTTTTTGCCGAGGGCAAGCGGCCCATGACCATCGATGATCTGTTTCGCTTCAAACGTATTAGCGATCCGCAAATTAGTCCGGATGGCAAGCTGGTCGTCTACGTCGTCGGCACGGTTGATCTGGACGCCAACAGCATTTCTTCGACTTTGTGGCTGGCATCCACGGACAAAGGAGAGGCGCGACAGCTCACCAATACCACCAAAAAAGATCGTCATCCGCGCTGGAGTCCCGACGGCAAACACATCCTCTTTGAGTCCAACCGTAGCGGCGACAATCAGCTGTGGATCATCGCCATCGACGGCGGCGAAGCCCGGCAGTTGACCACGATCAGCACGGAAGCAAACAACGGCATCTGGTCTCGCGACGGCAAGCATATCGCTTTTGTCTCGGCGGTCTGGCCTGAATACTCGGACAAACCGTTCAAGGAAAGCGATGCTCTCAACAAAAAGCGCAAGGAGGAAATAGAGAAAAGCCCTGTCAAAGCCAGGGTCTTCAAACGCTTGTTCTATCGCCATTGGGATTCCTACGTCGAAGACAAGCGGCAACATTTGTTCGTCATGAGCGCCGAGGGCGGCGAGCCAAGAGACGTGACCCCCGGCGACCGCGATGCTTTCCCGACCTCCAGCACGTTCAGCACCGGCGACAATTTCACTTTCTCGCCGGATGGTAAATATCTTGTATTTACAGCGGTGCCAGCGAAGGATGAGGCGTGGAGCACCAACTACGACATTTGCCGCGTGCCGATCACCGGCGGCAGTAAGGACTGGGAGACGCTGACCAGGGACAACCCGGCGGCCGACAGCGGGCCGGTGTTTTCGCCGGATGGCAAAATGTTGGCGTATCGCGCACAGAAGCGGCCAGGTTTCGAGGCAGACAAGTGGGAATTGATGGTCGTGGATTGCGATGCCAGCGGCACTTTCAAGACGCAGCCCCGAAGTCTGACGGATGAATTGGATCGCTCCGTTGAATCCCTTGCCTGGGGCATTGGCGGCGTTATTCAATTCCTGGTGGAAGAAGCAGCAGCGACCACGATTTACCATGTCTCGGCGACAGCGAAAAGCAAAGGGCCGCCACGCATCGGCATCGGGTGTAAGGGAAATTCGGGAAGTCCTTCCCCTCATACAGTGACCATTCGAGACTTAACCGGGAGCCAGGACGGCCGAATCTGGGGCTACACCGTTGCAAGTATGTCTGGTCCACCGCGAATCCTTGGAACGCGATTCGACTTCGAGGTAGATCATTCTACCGTCTCAACATGGGGTGTCCTTTCTCCGCGCCAGAATCTGCTGATCGAACTCGACATGCACCGTCCGGAAAGCGTGAAAGTCCCGGTCGAAGGCGGCGAAATGCAGATGTGGATTCTGAAGCCTCCCGGATTCGATCCTGCCAAGAAATGGCCGCTGGCGTATCTCGTTCACGGCGGCCCGCAAGGCGCCTGGGAGGACGGCTGGAGCTATCGCTGGTGCCCGCAGCTGTGGGCGGCGCAGGGCTATGTCGTGGCGCTTCCGAACCCGCGCGGCAGCACGGGATTCGGGCAGAAGTTTGTCGATGAGATCAGCGGTGATTGGGGCGGCAAATGTTTCGATGATTTGATGAAGGGCGTCGATTACCTGGAAAAGCTGCCCTACATCGATAAGGATCGCATGGCGGCGGCGGGCGCGTCGTTCGGCGGCTACATGATGAACTGGTTTCAGGGCCATACCACACGCTTCAAGACACTTATAACCCATTGCGGAGTTTATAACTTTGAAAGTATGTATGCCTTGACCGATGAGCTATGGTTCGACGAATGGGAGCACGGCGGCCCGCCCTGGGGGCCGAACCGCAAATCTTACGAGAAGCATTCACCGCACCGCTATGCCCAGAATTTCAAGACGCCCATGCTCATCATCCACAACGACCTCGATTTCCGCGTCCCGGTCAGCCAGGGGCACGAGTTGTTCACCACACTGCAACGCCTGGGCATTCCGTCGAAGTTCATCAATTTCCCGGACGAAGGACATTGGGTGTTGAAACCGAAGAACAGCGAATACTGGCACAAGGAAGTATTCGCCTGGCTGAAAAAATATGTACCGCCAGGCGGGCGCTAATTTGTCCTGAGCTCTGAAGTCCTCTTCTTCCTCAGGACTCAGAACTTTGAATTGCACTTGCTCATGCGAACTCATAGCATGACCGCACCAAGGTCCATTACAGCTTGTTGGTCTTCGCAGAAAGGGTGTTCCATGAAGAAGCGTATCTTTGCATTGTTGGCGTTGGCAGTTCCGCTGATGCTGCTCAGCGCAAAAGCGGAAGAACAGGCCGAACACAGCGGTCCCAAAAATGCCGTGGCCGTGATTCGTGGTTTCAAAAGTCACATTGAGGGCGTCGTCCATTTCACCGCGACCGACGACGGTGTTGTGATTCGCGGCGAAATCACTGGCCTCACTCCTGGCAAACATGGTTTCCACATCCACGAATTCGGCGATGTCCGATCCGACGATGCCAAGTGTCACGGCGGACACTTCAACCCCGATAAGAAGAAGCATGGCGGGCCGCACTCCGCGGAGCGGCACGTCGGCGACCTCGGTAACATCACCGCCGATGAAAACGGCAAGGCCATCATCAACATGACGGACAAGCTCGTCTCTCTGAGCGGTCCGCATTCGATCATCGGCCGGGCCGTCATCGTTCACGGCGGCGCAGATGACGAGAAATCCGATCCGGCTGGCAACGCTGGCCCGCGCATTGCTGGCGGCGTTGTCGGCATCGCCAGTGCAGAACACAAGTAGACAAGAATCCGAGTCGCAGCGAGCGGGGCGTGTGAGTGCCCCGCTCGCCGTGGTTTCGTCATTTCGATGCAACAAGAAAATCCGGCGCCACGGTCGATCGACTGAACAGAAACTTGCCGGACGGCTCGGCCGGCAGATCCTCCACCACTTCGCTATCAATCTGCGTCTCGGCACCGAGGTAGCAGCGTGTCATCTTTTGCAGATATTCCAGATCGTGTAAACGATTGAAATCACGCCCGGGCTTGATGCGATAGGTGACCGCACCTGCTTTGTGCTGAAGGATCTGCACCTGACCGAGGCTTGGCCGCTGGGCCACGACATAAGTGGCCAGATAAACGCCCGACACCAGTCGGCCATCGCAGCCGACGAGGAAGTCCGTGACGCGACCAGCTACGCGTTTCAGTCGCGGTAAACCGCGCCCACAAGGACATGTCCCCGACGCCCACGCACCGACATCGCCGATGCGATAGCGGATCAACGGCATGGCGTAATTGAGCAAGTCGGTCACAAGGATCGAACCCATTTCACCGGGGGCAGCCGATCCGTGCGGTGTTTCGATCTCGAGGTAAAGCCCCTCAGCCATAACGTGAAGGCCGCTATGTGCTGAGCATTCGCTGGCCACCACGCTGACTTCACGGCAGCCGTAGCGGTTGAAGACGGGACAGCCAAACACGTCTTCAAGCAGCTGTCGTTCGTCTGCTTCCAGCACTTCTGCCGAGGTGACGATGGCGTGCGGTCGATGCGGTGTTAGCCCGCGCACTTGCAAATAGCGAGCGAACATTACGGCGGAGCGTGCATAGGCCTGGATGATACGCGGCCGATAACGGAGCAGGGCAGTGTGAAATTCGGCCAGGCTCGCCTCGGTGATGTTGGCGGTATCCAGCCACAGCGGTTCACGCAAGAGAGCACCGCGGAGCCGGGCGCGCCAGCTGTTGGAGGGCCGATCACGTGGTGCCCCCCAGATGACGGCGACGCGATCGCCGATCCGCCACCCGGCCCACCGATTGTGCCGCAGGGTCGCTGCCGCCCGCGAGCATTTGCGGTCTTTGCTCAGATAAAACGGCACGGGCGCGCCGGTCGAGCCGCCCGTCTGATTGGCGATCAGGTCGCCGAGCGGCCAATTGCGCGCCACCATTTCCTTGTTCTGTTCTTGGATGTCGCACTTCTCCAGAATAGGCAAAGCACGCAGATCTTCCAGGCCGCGTAGATCATCCGGCGTCAATCCAGCATGGTCAAAACGTAGGCGATAGAAGGGGCATTGTGCGTAAGCATGACGCAGGAGTGTTCGCAGCCGCTGCCATTGGAGTTCGCGGATCGCATCTGTAGACCAAAACTGTGTCTGCTCGAATTCATGGAGATAGCGCAGCTGTGCCAGTTCGCCGTTGCGCCATAGCGACAACGGCAGGAACAGATTGCGTACCAGTTTGGGATAAAGCCTCATGAATGGTCCTCATCATTCGGGTGATTGTTTAGCGACACTTCGCAGAAGCGTCGCTACCGCGCGATGCTTCTGCGAAGCGTCGCTGATCGGGCGCGGCAACGAGCGGTCGATGAACAGCTTGTGCCACAAATCGTAGACCAGCAGGCTGTACAAAAACCAAGTTGGCTGCTGCCGCACGCGTGCCAGCACTTCCGGATCAATGAATCCATAGGCGGCGATGCGATCGACCAGCGGCCGCAGTGGTCCACCCGGCGCCAGCCACTCGAAGATCGGCTGTCCGAAGCCGAGTTTCGCGCGCGTCGCCAATTCGGCCGGGGCCAGGCGAGCCAGGGCACGCTTGAGCAAGTCTTTCGGACGGCGGAAACGGAAGCGGACATTAGGGGAGAGATTGAGCGCCAGACGCACGATCCGCGAATCGAGAAACGGACATAACAGATCGGCTCCAGCATAATTGAACAGTGTCGTCCACAGGGAAGCGCTGTCCATCGCTTCGCCGAGGAACCCGGCAGCGTGCAAACGCTCTTGAGGACAGTCGGGTACGGCGTATAAATCGAGCAAGGCGCGGCGATCCGCTGCTGCTTTCGCTGCTGCCCGTTCCCCGAAACAGGCTTCGATCGCCGCCCAGTCGGTGAAGGCCGCCACGCGATTTACAGGATGTTGTAAGTAGCTAAAATCGTCCCAATGGCTCGCCAGGCGGAAAGTAGCAGCCCGATCCGTCCAGCCGAACAGGTTGCTTATCCAGGCGCAGCCCTGATGCAGCCAAAACATCGGCACCAACCGCCGCAGCATGCCGGCGTTGTGCAGCTGGTCAGCCAAGCCCAGGCCGAACAAGCTGTCTGCGCCCTCGCCGCACAAACCACAGCCGATGCCATTCTGCACCATAGTTCGTGCCAAATATCCGAAATAGGCGCTCTGCACGTGATTGGGCGGCTCCGCGGTGCTTGACAGAGCGTCGAGCAGATAAACGGCGTAGGGATCATTGGCAGGCACCAACGTATGCCGGCTGCCCAGCGCCCGACTGGCCGTCATGGCATAGTCGGTGTCGCCCCAAGTGCTGGGATGATCGACCTCGATGGAAAAGCTCCGCGGCAACTCCTTGTCGTCCAGCGTCACACGCCCCCAGATTGCTTGCAAATACGAGCTATCAACGCCGCCGGAAAGTAAGTTGGCTGCGCCTGGCCGCAACTGGGCGCAATCGAGCAGGACACGCTCCATCGTCTCATCGAGAACGTCCACCGCCTCGTCATCGGCGATGATCTCGCCGCGCAAGTCAGCAAAAGTTTGCCGTTGTACGCGCGTCAGACCGCGGGCATCCCAACACACCTGTTCGCCCGGAAGCAGACGGAAGAAGCCATCGAATAATGTCTCGCGGCCTGGCACCCAGCGAAACAGGAAGAACGCCGGAACGACATCGCGGTTGGGTTGCGGAGGAACCTGCGCGGCATCGATCAACTCGGCGAGATTGCTGCCGAATAGCAGACCGCCTGCATCGGCGCGATAATAGGTGAATCCCGATCCAACAAGGTTGCGATAGAGCAATACGCGCTGGGTCTGGCCGTCCAGGAGCGCCAGCGTGAAGCTGCCGTCGAGTCGATCGATGACTAGCTCGCCGTGTTCCAGATAATGACAACGGATCTCCTCCGCCATGCGCTCCAGATCGAGCGGCTCCTGTCCGTCGCTGGACCGGGCATAGCCGCGTAGCAATAGTGCCAGTGCATCCCAGGTGAACAAACGACAGCACGGACCGACTGCGTGCAAGAATAACTCAGTATTTTCTCCCATCCAGCCCCAGTCTTCGTCGATCGTGCCGGCGCTGAGGGCAGGACGACGCTCCACCGGGCCACGTTTAAAAATACCGCCGAGATAGCTGATTTCCATGTCGATCACCTCCTGTGTGAAGCGGTTTCTCTATCTGCCCGCAGCGCCAGCAAAGGAACAACCCTTACTGGTACTGCGGACTGGCGAGGAGAGTTCGGAAAGCTACCCATCTGCTTGATTGCCTTGATAAGAGCGCGCACCTGTTCTTTCTCACGCGGAGACATCAAGCCGGTGTACCAAATAAGGACCGGAGCCAGCAACCACAAACCTGCCTTGACGGGCCAAACCCACCAAGCCGCAGGCAACCCGCGCGACACCAGCCACAGACCGATGGCCAAGGCCAAGAGCGCCGCCAGGCGCGGCCATTCGTAGTGAATGGGAAATACCTGCTGCGACACCGCCCAGGTGCAGACGGCGAGAAAAGCAAAACCAATTAGCGTGGCAAGAGCCGCTCCCATGCTGCCGTAAGGAGGAATCAAGAGCGCGTACAGCAACAACATGACGACTGTTGTTGCCAGGGTGATGCCCAACTTCAGCCCCATGCGATGCCGCACGTACAGCCCCGCGTCCATGAGCGTCGCTGCCGACTGAAAAAAGCAGGCCAGCAATACGGGAGCTATCACCGTCGATGCCCGCGCATAAGCGGCGCTGCCCAGCAAGCGGATCACTTCATCCTGAAACAAAGCCAGAGGCAATGCGGTCAGCAGGTAAGCGGCCAGGATGCGCGTGATCGCTGTGCCGAAGACTGCCGGCGCGTCATCGCCCTGCGCTGCTTTGTACATCTGACTGCTCCAAACCATGTACAACGGCGAGAGGCTGAACATACCGGCTGCCTGAGCCAGCTTGTAACCCAGAGCGTAAGTGCCTACTTCCTGCATGTCACAACAGCGGAGCAAAAAGAAGCGGTCGCCGTGATGGAGCAGGAAGAAACATAATCCGCCGGGCACCAACGGCAAGGCGAAGCGGAGCAAGCCGCAGAGTTTGTGGAAGTCGGGACGACCAGGCGAGCGAATCAGCTCGCGCAAGCTCAAGGCCAGGCCGAACAGTACACCAATCACTGCCGAGGATGCCAGCGCGCCGGCCACGCCGCCATGCAGGTACTTGACGAACAGCACGCACAAAGCGATGCGGAGCAAAAATTGGCTGACGTTTATGGAAACGAAGCGTACCGATTCAACGCGTGCCTGTAACAGCGTCAGCGGCGCTTGGATGAACGGTTCGAGCAAAACGGCCAGGAGCGCCAGGCGGAGCAGTCCGGCACGGATGGGTTCGTCGCCAGCATGCAGGAACTGGTTGAGCAGCCTGCTCAGCGGATTGGCCAACAACAGCATCAGGCCGCCGCCCAGAAAAACAGTGATGCCGAGCAAGCTAAACATCGTGGCCGCCACTTGTCGGCGGCCAGCTTCGTCGGGACTTTGCTGGTAGAACGTCATCAGTGCCTGACGCAGACCACCGAACATCAGGCAAGTGCCGACAGTTTCAGCCAGACGACTAAGCACTTCGAGCACGCCATAATCGGCCGGCGTCAAGTAACGGGTATACAACGGCAACAACACAAAGCCGCCTGCCTGCACCAGCAAGCCGGCCAGTCCATATACCGCTGCATGTTTGAGAAACGAACGACTGCTAATCATTCTGCTGTCGCCTCTCGGGGTGAATGTTTCGCAGTGTTTCGCAGAAGCGGCACGAACGACGCCACTTCTGCGAAGCGCTACTAAACGAAGCTCATTGCCGCCATCGGGTAGTGAACCAGATAGGGCAGCGTAACGGTCGCCTCAGCTTGTTGTCTTTTACGGATGCAATGAACAGCGATGGCCTGAAAAGCGGCAAACCAGCGCCAGTTGTAGCGATATAGCGTATGACCGGACCAGCCCAGAAGCAGCAATAGCACGAGGAGGACGACCAGGTTGCGCGACAGATAAAACAGAAAGTCGCGAGGCTGTTCCGGACGATCCTGATAATAGCGGTAGACCTCCCGCCAATTAAGAATAAAACAGATCACAAAAGAGATCAGTGTCAATGCTCCCAGGGCGCCCATTTCGCACAAAACCTGTCCGTAAAGGTTATGTGAACCCATCTTGTGACTGCCGATGAAATCGAAGGAGCGCGGCCCGTGACCGATCACAGGACTGCTTTGCCAGGCCCGGCAACCCTCCAGAAAATTGTTGAAGCGGCTGTTTGCCGATTCGGTCGCATTTTTCGGTCCGTAGCTGGAATCGATGAGGGTCAGGTAACGATTCTGTAGCTCGGCCGGCAAGGCCACAGCAGTTACGCCCAGAATTGCAGTGCCGCCAATGCCGCTCCAGACCACGACCAGCGCCTTGCGCCGCACTGACAGCAGCAGCAAAAGAAAGCTGCAGAAGCAAAGCCCTACGAACCCTGTCCGCGATCCTGTCAGAAGAATGCACAGACACACGCCGAACAGATAGCCGATCAGCAGTAGCCGCATGAGCTTTCCCGGCTTCGTCATCCACAACGACAGCGCCAAAGGCGCTGTGTAAAGCAAGGATGAGGCGAAAGCGTTGGGATCGCTGAAAGTGGCATCAACGCCAACCATACGGCGAATGCCCATGCGATAGACATAGCGCCCGCCCAGGAATTCCCAAAACGAATGGGCCATATATAGACCAGCGGCGCCTATGAACAGGGTTATCAGCAGCTTCAGGCTGCGCTCGTCGCGCACCGTCGTCACTACCAGGACATAAAAGACAAGTATCTTGAAGTAATCTTCGACTACCGCTGAGCAAACCAGCTGGTCCATATACGGACTGAACACCCAGGAGGCGAGCAGCAAAGCCGAGAAAACGGCCGTCACCCAATGATTGCGGTTAGCGGTCCAACCCTTGGGCGAAAATAGCCAGACGAGGAGCAAGCCGATCATGTAGACGCGCTCGATCTGGAGCGCGCCGAGGGCAGGCCAGACCTCAAATGGCCGGTGAATAAACAACCACATATATCCGCCGAGCAGCCAAATCATATCGTTGTTCCTCATTCGCTAAGCAGCAATCGGCTGCGAAGGAAGCGTTAAAGGGGTCCGCGTCGCCAGTGCTTGTAAAAGCGCCCTTAAGCGCTCTGCTTTGATGTCGTCCGCTATAGCGAAGAGCCGCTCCGTGCGATCGCGCAGAGACGGTACGTGCTCGAGCAGGTTTGCCCGCGCTGCCTCGCTAGCAGTAACGATGGCATCAGCTTGTTGGAGCGCGCGCTTCAACATCCAGTGTTTCAGGCATCCGAGCCAGCCAGGAAACTGGTCCGGACGTAACGGCTTGTGCAACGTGACCAGGTGAGGCACGCCGATGCCGAGGTTGGCCAGGGCGGCGTGGACCGCTGCCGTGATGCCGTGCGAGTGAAGCAGGCCGAAGCGCCCACTGCGGAGCAAGGTGCGAACGGTCGGCCACAGCCGGCAACGCCGCTCCTCCACCGGTGCGGCCACGAACCCCAGTCCGTCGATGTTGTCGAAGCTGGCGCGTAACAACTCGAGCGCTTCGCCGGCGGGACCAATGAACGTGAAACGAAAACCCGCTGCGCACAGAGCCGAATAATTGGCCAATAAGTGGGCGCGGACAGCGCCGATTGGCCAGCGCGCTACGAGCAAGATGCGCGGTCGCTCGCTTGCAGAGACCCAGCGGCGCATCGCCTCGCCAGCCGAGAGGGCAGAGGAATCAGCGGACATTACTGGACGTACAGGCATCGGGTATAGACTCCGGGCGAAAGTAAGGGCGAGCGGTTGGGGACGACGGCCGGCCTGTGCCCGCCGCATCGAGAACAAGATCGTAGACGGCGCGCATGCACCGTTCGGTCGTGAACCAGGCAGCGCGGGCGCGGGCGCGTTCACCCATGCGGCGGGCCGCCTCTGGATGATCGAGGATCCAGTGAATGGCATTGCGAAGACTTTTGTGGTCTTCATAGTCGACAATAAGGCCGTCTTCGCCATCGGTGATGAAATCAGTGGCCCAGCGGTGGCCGATGGCGATTGTCGGCTTGCCCAGAAACATAGCATTGAGGCAGGTCTGCTGGCCGCCGGAGTGCAACAAACCTTTTTGCATGGGCACGACAACGAGTTTGGCCCCGGCCATGGCTTGGCGAAAACCGGCAGGTGTTGTCCCTTCGACGCGAACATGGTCTGGCCACGACAGGCCCGCCAACAATTGCCGCCGCTGCGTGGCGATCCACACAGGTATGTCCAGATCTCGCACCGCTTCGATCAAGGTGCGATAATCGCGATCGTAATTGCCACCAGCGAACAGATAGCCGTCATCGCGGACCTCAAATTGGTAATCGCGGAGTGTGTGATGAAAGGGAATGTATTGCAATTGCTCCCGGCGCAAGCCGAAGGCGCGGGCATAGTCCTCAACCTCGTGACTGGCCCAAACGACAAAGCGATGAGCTGTCCGCGCCGCCAGGCGCAGACGCAGTGCCTTGAACCAGCGCCCCCAGCGCGACGGCGGCTCATACCACAGACAATCGATAAGCACATGCGGCTTGCGGCCCCAAGGAAACAAGGATTGTAGCCAGGCGAAGAGCATGCCGCTGGCACCGCCATCCGTGACAACGCCTTGACAGTGACGCCGCCGTGCGAACATGCGCAGGCCGGCCGTCATGCCGGTCAGGTTGTAGGCCCAGCGCGTGCCAGCTAGTCGCAGCAGCCAGGCCGGCGGCTTATTGGGACCGACAAACGTTGTGTGGTCGCCCCAGAAGCGGCCAGGTTTGCCGGGAATGTCCGTCAGGATATTGGCCATGTGCGTTCCTCCGTAGATTTCTTGTTCATGAGTTTGGCGGCAGTGAGAGAAAGATAGAACTCCTCAAACCGCCGTATCATGGCCGCGCGGCTATAGCACTCTTCCACACGCCGTCGAGCTGCTTCGCCCAAGCGCTGTGCCAACTCTCGATCGGCAAGCAAGCGCGCTATCGCTTCTGCCAGTTTCCCTGCATCGCCTGGCGGCACCAGCAAACCGTGGACGCCATCGGCGATCAACTCCGGCGCAGCCCCCACGCGAGTGGCCACAATGGCACGGCCGGCGGCCATGTATTCCAGCAGGGCGTTCGACATCCCCTCCGCATGCGAGCACAGCACGGCCACGTCAAGGCCGGAAAGAAACCCCGGGACGTCCACCACACTGCCTGGCAGTGAAAAATGCTCCGCCAATCCTTCTGCCGCCGCTTGCTGCTCCAGTGTTGCCCGCAATTCACCCTCACCTGCCACGGTAAAGATGGCCCGCGGATGGCGGGCATGAACCAGGGCTACGGCTCGCACGAAAACATCTAACCCCTTGATGGGTCGCAAATTCGCTACCATACCGACGTGCGGTCTTTCCGATATCGGACGCTCCGTCAGCGGGGGAAGATCGCGGAAGCGGTCAAGATCAACGCCGTTTTCCAGCACCAGCACCGTCTCCGGCCGCGGCTGCTCTGCCGCCAAGAGCGCCTGTCGTGCCGCCTGGCAGTTAGCAATGGTCTGCGTAGTGAAAGCATTGAGGAGTCGGCCCAACCGACGATGCAGTGGCGTTAGCCAGTGGCCGAGGTTGTTGCGCGTGCGAATGCGGTGGGGCACACCCGCCAGCCATGCCCCCAGGATGCCGAAATAGCTGCTATCAGCGAAGTATGTTTGTACCACGTCGATATGCTCACGGCGTAAAAAACGCACAAAGCGTCCCATTCGCAGCAGGGTGCGTGGATGGTGCAGCGAACCGACGCCCAAGCGAAGGATCGGACAATCGTCCGGCTCCAATGCCTGTGACAGCGGATTGTCACCGCGAAGCAAGCACAAGTACGGCCAAATCCGGTGACGATCGAGATGGCGAATCAATGCCAACAACTGGCTTTCTGTACCAGCCAGAGCCAACTCGTCGATGACGAAGCACACACGTACCGGTCGCGGCGAGGCGGCCCTGCGGTGCTCTCTCTGGGAGAATACACACGCTGCACGGGAGGCGATAACGGTTTTAGGGTTTGTCAATTGTTGCATGTCGATTCCATGGCTAGAAGGTCGTCATTCAGGGACATCGCTGGTGGGACCGGCGTCTCGTCCGTCTGGGTTGTCAGGATCGGTGTCTCCCTCGAAGCGGCACCAGGACACAACTCCTCGAAGAGCTGGCGATACAACTCCGCCTGAGTCACAAAGCCAAATTTTTCCTGCACCCGTAGCCGCCCCCTGCGGCCCATTTCTGGCAGCTCGTCGGGGTCGTCCAACGCCTGACAAATGCGTGTGGCCATTGTCTCGGCATCGCCAGCAGAAACGAGATAACCGCTGGTACCGTCTTCGACGATTTCGGGCGTGCCGCCGACAGCGGTAGCTACTACCGGCACGCCGGCCGCAAACGCTTCGAGAACGACGTTGGGCATGCCCTCGGTGTACGACGGCAGCACCAGCAGATCGAGGTGCGGCAAGAAGCGATCGAGATCGGCACGAAAGCCGGCCAAAATGAAGTTCTGTCCCAGCCCAGCCGCGCTAATCTGCTTTTGCAAGTCTGCACGCTGTGGCCCTTCACCGAACAGCACAAATCCGGCCTCCGGCTGCTCGCGCAAAACACTCTCGGCTGCCTTGATAAGCACGTCGAAGCCCTTCTCCGGACTGAGACGGCCTGCCGCGCCAATGACATAGGTGCGTGGTTGGCGAAAGTAACGCAACAGCTTGGCGCGATAGCGAGCATCAGGTTCATGGAAGCGCATTGGGTCGATGGCATTGTAAATGACGCGAATGCGCTCGGACCGAACCCCGGCGCGGCGCACCCGTGCTGCTTGTGCCTCTGAGACGCATACGACCTGATCCATCCAGCGCAGATGGAAGCGATCGAGACGCTCATAAAGACGCACTTTGAAACTCTCGGATGTCCACCCTCGTGATACGGCGACGACAGGGATTTTATGCCGCCGCGCCGCCAGACGGCCGAGTACGTTGGCCTTATAACCGTGGCAGCATAACACATCGGCATTGAAACGTTCGAGATGATCGGCGATCTCGCGTACCGCCGACCACAAGCGTGGCGTGTCGTAGGTTAAAGCGGCAGCCTCGAAGCCGTGGTGTCGCGCCGTACTTAGAAATTGCCGACAACGTCCCCCCTCCGCGAAAGAGAGAAAAAGGGTCTGATACGTCTCCGGAAGATGGTGGGCCAAACCGAGCATCTGCCGCTCCGGTCCACCGTGAAACGTCGAGGCCGTCAAATGAACGATGTTCATGGCGAACATTCCTCTCCTACTGCTATCTCGTATGGTCTCTTTGGTTGCGATGTTTCTGCGAAACGTCGCTAACGGTTCTCCGGTCTCGATGTCTCTCATCTTGATGCTTGTTCCAACGGCCGCGGCGTGCGTGTCCAAGCCGGCCTGCCGCGCTCACAAAGTCCCCGGAGCGTGGCGGTGAGCAAGCGCCCAAAAGCGATGCCAGATCCAGCCAGAAGCAACAAACGCCGACTGTTAACGCCGAGTCTCACGATGCCCAGCATCAGGTAAAGTCCTTGCAGCAAGATCACGGCCAATCCCGTCGCCAGCAGTGCTGCGGACAAGGCGTCCGGTTCAATCCAGACGCAGAGTACGGCCAACACCAAAGCAGCCAGAGCCTCGGCCAAGACAAGCGGCCGACTGAGGACAAGAAGCGTCCAGCCGAGGTCGAAGAGGTCGCCGCGGCGGGCGGCAACGGCCTCGCCTATTAGGCTCAAGGCCCATGTTTTACCGAAGCGGAGGTTGCCCGCAGCCCAGCGCTGCCGTTGGACACGAAGCTGTTCAGCGTGGGCTGGGAAGTCGGAGACGACACGCACCTGCGGCAAAAAACGTACGCGCGTTCCTGCCCTCAGCAGTTCCAGAGTGTATTCGGTGTCCTCGGTGACGGAATAAGCCTGCCACGGATGCCGTTCCAACACGTCGCGGCGGAACACCATGCCCGTGCCGCGGAGCAGCACAGCCAGACCGAGCCGTGACTTTGGGCTATAAAACAGATCGTTTTCAAGCTGATTGCCGACAGCGATAGCGTAGCTGATGGCGCTGTCCTCCGGATTAACCGCGACGTAGTTAGCCTGGAGCACAGCGTCCCCCGCCGATAACCGCTCGTCGAAGGCCCGCAAGGCGTGCTGGTCTAGCCGACAGTCGGCGTCGAGGACGACGACCGCGTCGGGTCGATCGGCCAAAACATGCGGCAAGGCCCAGGCCAGCGCCAAGCCTTTGCCTGGGTGCTTCTCATCGCGTCGCTCCAGAACAACGGCGCCCGCTGCCGCCGCGACCGCAGCCGTGTGGTCGGTACAGTTGTCTGCAACGACATAGGTCTTGAATTTGTCGGCAGGATAATCGAGATCAGCGCAGGCGTGTAGCGCGGCGGGCAGCGCCGTCTCCTCGTTATGAGCAGGAATGAGGATTGCAAACGTGTGAGTTGCATTCCTCCGCGGCAGTTCCCGTTCTTGGCATACCAGCAACTCCACCGCTGCCAGGAACAGGTAGTACGCACAGCACAGCAGGGCCGGCACAAGGAACACAAGACAGAGCAGTTGAAGAAGCACAGCAGCTCCTCGTAAATAGGGGATGACAAAACTTCACCAGCCCATAGCGTCCGCAAGAGTAAACCTGTGTTTGCCTGGGCTGCGGTAGCCAACTCTACAGCAATTCCGGGCGAGAATTCAGCCACTCGCCGAGAGCTTCCGTCAGCGTTCCGAAGCGGAAATCTTTCAATAACTGCACCAGGCGCC
The DNA here is from genome assembly GCA_021325115.1 of Planctomycetota bacterium. Classification (GTDB taxonomy): domain Bacteria; phylum Planctomycetota; class Planctomycetia; order Gemmatales; family Gemmataceae; genus JAJPHU01. The sequence continues at coordinate 15,911 of JAJPHU010000152.1, forward strand.
TTTCTGTCCGTCGCAGACCGACATAATGCCGGATGGCCCGTATCATTCCGGGATGCAGACGTGGCTGGTCCGGGTCAAATTCCCAGGGATGCAAATACACGGCGAATGGCCGACCCGCGGCGTTGATAGCCTGCAAGCCGCGCCGCGTTAGACCATAGGGGTAGAGCCGAAAATAGCCGCCGCCGCCGATCGGCAGCGGATAGCGGAAAAAACGCCAAACAGGAGGTGGAAACTCCCATATACTGCCTCCGGCCCGTTCGATGCAATGAGGATGCAACGGCGTTCCCGCGATACCATAACGATCGTGATACGTCGGATAGATGCTCGAATCGAAGAGGAAACCTTCGTCTATCAGAATGTCCAGAGCCCACAGCGAGCGTTCGACAATCGAAAAACTCGGCGCGCGATAGACAACAACTCTCTCGCCAAGGATGTCTTCCAAGATCAGGCGCACCTGCCGCAAGTCCGCGAGGAATGTCTTCGGTGTTTGCTCGTAGATGAGTTGGTGGGCATAGCTGTGGCAACCGATCTCATGGCCTGCGGCACGAATGGCGCGGATCAGAGACGGGCACCGCTCCGCGACCCAGCCGAGAATGAAGAAGGTGCCACGCACGCCGGCCTCTGCCAGCCGGTCGAGCACGCGCAGCGTACTGTCGCTGACACGCGAAGGAAAATGATCCCACTGCCGACGCGAGACACAATGATCGAATCCGGAAACATGGTAGTAGTCCTCGACATCGATTGTCAGCGCATTGAGCAGCGGCCGGGGGGCGGCGGGCGCAGTTAGCTGCTTCTCCCAACGGAGTCGCAGGTTCGTGGTCATGCGCGCGGACTCCTTTCATTCAGGCAGCACGAGAAAGCGTTTTTGGCTCGATGGCAGCTGGCGCCGGCGGCGCACCCAGCAATAGTTCGCACCACACCCCCGCGCCTGCCCCAGCATGAATCGTCAGAAAAACCAGAGGAAAAAGCGGCAGCAGCCGCACGTCCCTCTCGCCCACACACAGGGCGATACTGAATAGCAGCAGTGTCGCTCCGTAGATGGCCAGCGCTGCGACATACAGCACGGCCAATAGCGAACTCCAGCACGCCAAGAGCGGCCCAGCGACGATGCCGGCCAAGAATACTGCCGGGAGGAATCCGGACAGCGAAAACGTCTCGGGATGCTTGCGTAGCAGTCGCACCCGGCCGCGGCCATATCGCACCATCTGCCGGAACAAGCCTGCCAGAGTGGCGCGCGGGTGATAATGCACCCGCACTCGCGGTGTGAACCAGCAGGTCAGTCCAGCTTTCGCCACTCGATGATTGAACTCTACGTCCTCACAGGCATCGAAGCGTTCGTCGAATAGGCCGACCGTGTCGAAGACGCTGCGGCGATAGGCGACGGCCACGCTCTGGGGTGGTACGAAACCGGCGCGGCCGGAGTAAATGTGCGAAGCCGGATGATGGCCCAGCCGCGATGCCCGCGCGGCGGCAATGGCCTGCTGGAGGCGGTTCGCTCCCGTCACATCCAGCGGCTGCGGCCGGCCGATGCAGTCGGCGCCGCTTTCCGCGAAAGCATCGGCGATGTTTTGGAGATAATACGGATTGTTTAATTGGCAATGTCCGTCAACGAGCAGCATAATGTCGCCGCGCGCAGCGCGCACGGCGACATTACGGCCAGCGCTCGACCATTGCCGGGGATTGTCGAGCAAACGAAGATGAGCGTAACGCGCTTGCAATGCCGCCACAATGGTGCGTGTATCATCGGTAGAGCGGCCATCGGCGACGATCACTTCAAAGCGTCCGGCATCGTAGCGCTGCTCCAGCAATTGCTGCAGCGTGGCAGCGATAAAGGCGGCTTCGTTGCGCACCGGCACGATCACCGAAATGAACGGGCGCGGTGCAGCTGGATTCGCTGTCCAGCGCCGTCGTTGTTGTTCCAGGGCCAGGTGACGCATCCTGTGTCCTCCTTTTCAAGCGCTCCGCCGTGTTCGGGGGACCGGCATCTCACCGAGCACGTCGCTCATTGCTTCTTCCACAGCCGTGCCATCGGGGATGCCGAGCAGCTTGCCGGCGATGCCAAAAGGCAAGCCCAACACGTGAAATACTGTGCATATCAACAGACGTAGATCGAGCCACGGGCTGAGATGGCGGATGTAGTAGAGATCATGGGCCAGTTTGCGGCGCACGCTGGTCAGGTCGGAATCGGGTGGCAGTTGCACCTGGGCCAGGCCAGTTACGCCCGGCCGCACCGTTAGACGCTGCCAGTAGCCGGGCAGCTCGCGCTCCAATTCCGGCACAAATTCGGGGCGCTCCGGACGCGGGCCGATCAAGCTCATTTGGCCACGCAGCACATTGAGCAATTGCGGCAACTCATCAAGATGGCTGGCACGGAGAAAGGCCCCCACTCGCGTGACACGCGGATCGCCGGGCATCGACCAGCGTGGGCCGGTCAACGATTCACAGTTGTGGATCATGGAACGGATTTTCCAAATGGTGAATAGCCGGCCATCTTCGCCAACACGCGTTTGCGTGTAGAAAGCCGGGCCGCGCGAGGTCAGCTTGACCAGCAGTGCGGCCACAAAAATCAGCGGCGCCGCGGGCACGGCTAACAGCAAAGCCAGAACAAAATCGGCGACGTACTTGCACGAGAGATACCAGCGATGCCGCAAGGGGCGGACTGGCTCGCGGCAGAAAGAATGAATCGCGGACTGAATCTCGTTACGGATGGCCGAGGAGTTGCTGGCCAATCGGGGATTGATCTTCGTCGGCAAAGGATTCGCCTCCATGCAAAAATTAACCACAGATGACACAGATAACGCGGATTTTTCAGGGAACGGCTCGTTTCCGTCGACTGGTGAAGCCGACCAGGCCGGCGGAGGCCAGCCGTTCGCCAAAGCAATCCGTATTATCCGTGGTTCACGCCACAGAACAGAGTCCGCCGCAGCACCGGCAACAACGTGTGCAAAAATTCCTCGCACGGCTCGTTGCCATTGGGTTCGTTCGCTCCGCTCAGCTCCCGTACCACGTACAGCTTGTGCAGCACCGGACAACGGGCGAAATGCACGCGCGGATCGTCTACGGCTGTCCAGGCAGAGCCGTCGTACCATCCCCAGTACAGGCGCAAGCGCGTCTCTTCGGTGGCGCGGGTGCGCGTGGCGTCGGCTTTCCACATGCGGTCGCCAGAGCTGGACTCGTAACGGTCGGGAGTGTTGACCAGGAAGCCGCTGGCACCGTAGCAGACGTCCGGCGTGTGGATGGAGACCGGCCCTGGCCGGCCACACACGAGAAATAGCGATATTACCGCTCCTGTTTGGCGATGGACATAGCGGCGGCGAATACATCCGGCCACGCCTTCGCCACCCTCGCCAGGCTTCACCGCCAATGCTTCGCCGTCCCACTCGCCCAAGGCCAGGGGAATGGTATCCAGGCGCTCGGCGGCTTGCCCCACTTCTACCGGCGGCGCCCAGCGGTCGGTCCAGTAGCCATGTACAATGCCGCAGATCACCAACGCGGTCGAGCCAACCAGGGCGGCAAACCATCGTTTCATTGTTGTGCTCCTTAATTAAGGTGCGAGCGGGGAGTATTAATCCTCCGGTAGGAAGAACCGAGAGGAATACCTCCCGCTCGCCGATCGTCAATTGTCAATGAGCCACCAGGCGCGCGTGGGCCGTGGCAGCCAACGCTTCTTCGGGGTCGGCGCCATTGACTACCGCGCCCAGCACGCGGATACCCAACGTTGTCAGCCGCTGCGACGCTGCATAGACGCGTGGCATCTGGCTGACCTCACGCAGCACCGACAAAATTACCGCATCGACGCGCTGGCCGATCAGCAGCGAATCGGTGGCCGCCAGCACTGGATGCGAATCGATGACGATGAAATCGAACTCTTCTTGCAGCTTCTCGAAGATGCCCTCGACGCCGTCGCGGGCCAGGGCGTGTAGCACTTCGCGGTCCCATTGGCCAGCCGCCATGAACGACAAGCCTTCCAACGTCGTCGCCTGCACGGCATCGGTCAGCTCCACCTCGCTGAGCAACACTTCGCTGAAGCCCGGATGCATGGACAACTCGAAGAGCTGATGGGCCGACGGCCGCCGCAAATCGCCATCCAAAAGCAGGGTCTTGCGGCCGGCACGGGCCAGGCTGCTAGCCAGGTGGCAGGCCACCGTTGTTTTGCCCTCACCGTGGGTGGCGCTGGTGACCATGACGACACGCGTATGGGTGTCATCGGCGTCGCGTAGTAGCTGGGTGCGCAGGGCGTCGATCGATTCCAGGGCTGGATGCCCTTCCAGGTCCAGCTCGCCGATCGGTCCCACCAGGTGATGCTCCAGGTTGGGCATGGCTGGCACGGCGCCGACGATGCGAAGGCCCAGACCGCGCGACACCTCGCCGGCCGAACGGATGCGGCGCTGCCGAACGTCCAGCCAGGCCACGCACAGACACACGCCCAAGAGCGCGGCCAATGGCGATGCAATGACGCCGAGGAGTTGCTTCTTCATGTCCTTTTTTTGTAGCTCGGCATCCTGGGCCGGAGTGACACGCGTGCCCGCTTCCAGATCGACTTCTTCTTTACGCAGACGCAGGGTCAAGTCATCGACGAATTGTTTCTCCTGCTGGATGGACTCGCGCAAGCGGTCCTGCTCGGCATGATCGACGCGCTTCAGCTTGGACAGTTCCTCATTGAGAGAAACCAGATTTTTGCCTAATTCGTCGTGATGTTCTTCCATGGCTTTGATAGCATTTTCTTTGGCCACGCGCAGCCGCTCCATTTCCTCGCGGCCGCCTGTGCCGGATGCCTCGGCGGCAGCGGCCAATTCCTCCTGAATCTCCTGTTTACGCTTTTTGAGGTTGGCCTGGGCCGTCCGGATACGCTTCTTGGCTGCGAGAAGAGAAGGATAAAGCACTCCCGGAGTTTTCAACTCGAAATCGTCGATAATCGCCTGCTCGGTGGTGATCTCCGCCTTGAGCTTCTGAGCGATGGGATCATTCTTGAGGGCGGTTTCGACGGACGGAGCAGAGACGGCGGATTCCTTGAGCGATTTCATGTGGGCAACGTGGCTAATCAGGTCTGCCTTGGCCTCGCGGATCTTTAAACGGAGCTCGCTGCGGGCGCGGGCATTCTCGCGGATGCCCGACTGCAAGTCATTGATCTTGATCGCCAGCACTGCGGGGTCCACATCGCCCGAATCCCGAACCAATTTATCCAAACTGTCTTGTTTCTGTTTAAGGGCGGCCGATGCCTTGCTCAGCACCACATTCATGTCGGCGACCCTTCGGCGCCGCTCTTCTTTCTCGGCATAGACGATGATGTCCAGGTACGAGTCGATGATCGCCTTGACGATGGCCAGCGACACCTGGGGGTCAGGCGAACTCATCAGGACCGTCACCAGTTCTTGGTTTTCCTGAAACTCGACTTTCAATTCTTCCTCGATGTACTGGGCCGGATCTTTGCCGGTGCGTTCTTCCAATTTCAGTGCCTTGATTTCATCTTTTTTCAGCGCCTCGGAGATGACGCGTCGGCTGGTCAGATGGGCGGCCTGTGTCTTCAAGTAGGTCATGAAATCGCCACGCCCGCCCGGCGTCCGGTCGATGGTCGGAACTTCGTAGGCGACGCGAACACGCCCCGAAGCAATGTACTTGGGCGGCAGCAAAAACCAGGCGGCCAGGGCGGCAAGGACGGCGAGCGTTCCGCCGATGGCGGCAACGCTGATCCAGCGGCGTTTGAGCGCCTGCAAATAGCTGCTCACGTCCGGCCCGGACGCCAGCGCCGACGGTGCCAGGACCGGATAAGGGTCGACGATCCGGCCTTGATTGGAGGGGTCGATACGGCCCGCCACTGGCTTGGTATTGCCGCGCGAAGGCGGATTGTTCTTGGCGGGTTCGGGAAAACCGGCATCCTGCGGTAACACGATTGCTTCTCCCTAACTTTTGGACCAGCCCGCTGCACCGACAAAAGTATCTCGTGCCGGCGCAGCGGGCTGGCAATTCGTTTGCGGAACAGCATCTTGTGCGCAGCACAGCGCACAGAGACCGAAACGGTCTCCTCCACCATTGGAGGAAGGCGATTGTTATTTAGGCTGATGCTGTTCCGCGATGATTGCCTATTGCTTCTTCTCTGTATTCCGCGAGGACGAGGGCTGTTTCCGGCGTTCCGTAGCCGGCAACCCTTTCTCAGCGTCTCTCCGCTGTGGGCTTGGCGAGAGCAGGCGGGGCTTTTTCCGGTTTACGTGCCGGCGGTGTAGTTGGCCGCGGCGGACGAGTCCGCGATGGCTGCTTGCGGAGCCTTTGCAACGCAGGATCACGAACCGGACGGGGCGGGGCCGGGGGCGGATCAATGAGCAGATAGGACAGTATTTTGACTTCCCCGGCTAGAAACAATAGACCCAGCGGCATCATTAACCAGCCGCCCAGATCGTGGAAAAAGAGATTGGCCGTCTCGCTATTCGTGGTCTCGTACAGGATGCCCGTAGCCGTGATGCGAAGGATGTTCGACACCACAGCGATAGGAACGGCACTAACGAGCAGAATGAGCTTGTCCAGGAGCGGCCGACGCGTCAGCAAGGCCATCGCCGCCGACAGAGCCACGAAGACAACGAGCATTCGCAATCCGCTGCACGCCTCGACGACATTGAGACGGGCCTCGTTGAGGACGATGACATTGCCTTCGGACAGGGCGGGCAGACCGATGGTCTGCATGAGGAAGGTGCTTGCAGTGGTGGCCAAGCTTTGTAGCGGTGCCGACAGGGCTGTAGACAGCCGATACGGCAACGGCACCATGAAGATCAGGTAGAGAATGGCCGGCCAGGCCCAGCGCCAGGCCGCCCAGCCGCCCAGGAGCCAGCACAAGCCGGCCGCGCACGGCACAAGGGCGAAGGTGTCAAGCCAGAGAAAGTACCAGTAAACGCCGGCCAAACGTAGGCCGAGCGCCAGCACCACCAACAGGCTGCCGATCAGCAGGCCCGGCCGCGCCGAAGCCCGATCGAGCTTGTCGCGCCGCAGCCATAACAGCACCAACGCGAAGCCGGGCACCAAGAAGCCGTGTGAATATTGATCGTTGGTTCGCCAGACATGGGCCAGGTCCGTCAAGGTGCTGGCAAAGGCCCAGGCAAAGCAGGCCGATACAAGCAGCACAGGACCGACCACAGCAAACGACCAGGCAGGAACACGGTTAGTCTGAGACGTCATGGCATCCTTTCCATGAGGACGAGACAGATCCAGGGTCGAACCGGAGCAATCCATGCTCGCCTAACCTCTCCTCGAAGCATTCACTGCGAGGGAAGTTTCCGGCGTTGGGGGATCTTACTGCCGGTTAGAGGGAAGAGTCAAGACAGTTTCGCACATGTTGATTTGGGTAAAATAACCCCATAGGGAAAAAGAATCCGTGAAATACCAATCGTGACTGACGCGAGAAGCAAAGATTGCGCATTTCAGGCAAGTGCGGTTGAAACCGGACAGACGGCGTTTCCGATAGATTCGGCGAGTGGGATGATTTGTGTCCTGCTCCCAGGATGCGTCCGCGAAAGGGCCAAGACAAGGATTGTCGGTAGGCTGTTCGCTGAGGCCGTCCTGCGTCACCGAAGCGCTCCAGACGCGAACTTCTTCTTGAGGACTGGACCATGCCTGTCAGAAGCCGAGGATTGCTCCTGGCTGGAACGGCAGCCTTCGCTGGCTTGCTTGCGGCCGGTTTCGGTTGCCACTCGAGCTACTCCGACCACGATGCATTTGCCATCCCCAAAACGCCGCCCCAGAACGGTAGTTTCCTGGCGCGCCGCAATGAGCCGAAGTTGCCGACAGCATATCCGGCTCAGCCGGTGGTCAACTATCCGGGGCCGTCAACAAACCCGGCCCCGGCTGCACGTCCCGTGATACTGCAAGCGGTGCCGACCGCTCAATCGATGACGAACCAGCGCGAGGTCATCGCCAGCACGTGGTCGCCGGTGCAGCGCGTCAGCGCCGAGCAACCGGCAACGAATACGGACGTGCAAGGAAGCATACCAGCAGTTCAGGGGACTTACGCCCCTCGCTCCGGAAACACAAGCACTCCGCCAGCGCGGCTGCCGACCGGAGCATCGATATCCTCCAGCAGCGGTCCCATCCTCGATAGCAACGATGCCGGGCCACCAGCCAATATCATGTTGCCGCCACCGCGCCCTTTGGGCTCGCCTGCGCCGGTGGCCGCCGCCCCGGATGGCGCCATGCCGCCCCCGCATCCGAATCCCAATGTGCCGCGCGAGTTTGAGAAGATGACTCTGCCGCCCTACGTGGTTGAGCCGCCGGATGTCCTGCTCATCCAGGCTTCCAATCGCATCACGCTGCGCTTGCAGCCCATTCAAGGGCAGCACCTGGTTGGTCCCGACGGTACCATCAATCTCGGCATTTACGGTAAGGTGCGCGTTGCTGGCCTGACCCTGGACCAGGTGGCCGACGCCGTGGCCGCTCGCTTGCTGGAAGTCATGCCAGGCCTGCTGCGCGGCCTCAAGGAAGTGGACGAGAAGGGGCAAGAGATCCCGAAAACGGACCTGGCCCAAGAATTTCGCCAGCAGTTCACGTCGCTGGAGCTGATTAAGAAAGAGCTGCAGGTGGACGTGCTGATCTACAACAGCAAGTTCTACTATGTCATCACCGACGGCGGCGGTTATGGCCAACAAGTTTATCCGATCCCGATTCGAGGCAACGAAACAGTGCTGGACGCCTTGGCCAATATCAACGGTCTGCCGGCTGTAGCCAGCAAGAAGCGCGTATGGGTAGCACGGGCCACGCGCGCCGGCCAGCCGCCCAAGATCCTGCCGGTGGACTGGATGGCCGTGACCAAGTGCGGCCAAAGCGCCACCAACTACCAGTTGTTTCCCGGCGATCGTGTTTATGTCGATTCCAACCATTTGATCAAGGCGGACACGTTCCTGTCCAAGCTGTACTCGCCAATCATACGCACCTTTGGCGTGACCCTGCTGGGCGCCAGCACGGTCAATGTCATCAAGAATGGCACAGCGAGCGGTCTTGGTGCTGCGGGCCTGATCCGCTAGATGCGCTTTCGCCGACTTGCCCAACGGAGACGGCCAAGGTACGCTAGAAGATGGAATGCTTGGCGAACCATCCG
>JAJPHU010000043.1 GCA_021325115.1 Planctomycetota bacterium
ACGGCCAACACGTAAGGAGATGTGGCTGGATAAATGGGGCCGGACCAGGCGCCCTCGTCGCCGGAAGCCGCCACAAACACCACGCCTGGATTACTGCTGGGCGGAAGGAAGTAGGAATCGTAACTGGTCTCATCGCTGAATTCGTAATCGCCCCAGCTCATCGATACCGCCACGACACCGGGCTGAGCGGCAGCGTACTGAACAGCCTGGAAGACCGAAGCGTCCGAACCATCCGGCGCCTCCACAAGCAAGATATTGGCTTGTGGTGCGATGGCGTGTGCCCATTCCACGTCCAGTGATGTTTCCAACGGCCAGCCGCCTGAGGGATCCTGGCTTAAGCTGGACGCCGGGCCGCCGCCTGAAGCCACGACCTTCAGAGTCGGTCCTCCGGAACTGTTGAACAGCGGTAGATTGAATTGTGTACTGAAGGTGTTAGCATCGTTGATGATGTTTGGGTCGTAGTAGGCATCAACGATGGCAATAGTCTCGCCTGCGCCATTGGTCCCGTTGTTGAGCAACGAATCCACGCCATAGGCTTGCTGGATCTGCTGCGGCGTGTAGCCGGAAATCGTGGAGGAGGTTTGCTGAGCAGACGCTTGTGGCGTCAGAAGCGTCAACAATGGCTGAACCCCTCCCATCGTTGCGCTACTGCCCGACAACAAAGCACGGGTTTCCAATTCTTCGAGTTGCAGCCGCACACGCTGCTTGGGGCGAGGTCGTTTCGGGGTGGGCCGAAGTAGCAACAGGTCTGTCAGGTTATGGTGCCATCTCATGAGTGACCCCTCGCATGCAATACCTACCTCCAACGGTGAGGTATCAGGAAAGAATAGGGCACAGGATGGGCTATTTAACGAGATGAGAATATTTTGAGAACTGCAATAAGGTTCGTAAAGGGGGAAAATCGAAAAAGGGCCTTTTTTCCCACGCTCAAGCTCTGCTGGTGAGCCGGTCGTCGCCAAACACACTGTCAGGGACATGAAATGGCCAGGGAATTGCTACCATGAATAGACTGCCCGTCCTTGGCCGAAGCCGGATCCAAAGCGGAGGCGGCGGGCCTGTTGGGCGACATGATTTGCTCGTTTCTAAGTAGAGCCTGGGAACCCAGAAGGGTTAATGGGCCGTGCACCAGGCCGCTACCAAAAGCGGAGAGGAGGTCCGTCGTGCGTCTGGTCCATTCCTTGAGACAGCTCGTGCTGCTGTCGATTTTGGGCTGCTCGTCGAAGGCGGTGCCGGAGCCGGTGTGGATTGGTCAGCTCTTACCGCCAGCAGGTACTAACCGCACCTTGGCTCAGCACGCTCGCCAAGGTGTTGAACAAGCCGTTGCCGAAGCACATGCTGCGGAACAGATGATTGCCGGCCGTCCCTGCGCCATCCGCCACGTCGAGGGAGGCGATGAAGAGGCCGCAGTGCAGGCCGAAACCGTGCGGCTTCTAGCGGTGAACAAGGTCATTGCCCTGCTTACCGATTTCGATGCGATGCAGACAGAGCGCCTGATCCGTGCCAGCCGATCGTATGGCGCTCCGGTGATCGTGCCCGGTGAGCTGCCTGGTCCAGCGGACTCGGATGCGATCGTGTCGCTAGGTGTGCCGCCAGCCGTGCGCGGCCAGTTGCTGGCCCGCCACGCTTCAGTGGAACTGAAATGCCAGCGGGTCGCCGTCCTGACCGACAGCCGCCGTCCCGTGGCCGCCGCTTTTGCGGAGGCTTTCCTGAAGGCTTGGCCACGCAATCGCAGTGGCGCCAGCGAGGAATGGACCTTCACCACCGCTGCCGAACGCGAGGAACGTATCAACCGGATCATCCAGGCCGCGCCCACCGTCGTCGTGTTGGCCTGCTCCATTGCCGACTTTCGCTTGCTTCGCCCTCGGTTGGCTGCCGCTCTGCCTAATGTGCCTCTGATCTACGGCGGCGAAGACGCTGGTGCTGCCGCCCTGCAAGCCGAGCTGGAGACACATCCCGATGTTTATCTGGCTACGGCCTACAGTCCTACCCATCTGTCCGACCACGGACGCGCTTTTGCCCGCTCCTATGAAGAACGCTTCCACGAAGCACCGGATCTCTATGCGGCTCAGAGTTACGATGCCGCCCGTCTGCTCCTGGGCGCCCTCCACCGCGCGGGGACGGCGAGCCGTGACGCCCTGGGGAAAGAGCTTGCTTGTTTGGAACAATTCGAGAGTGTGACCGGCCCGGTTCGCTGGAAAGAACGGCAGCCGCGCCGGCGCGTGTTCTTGATCGCACTGAAAAACAATCGGCCGAGCGTCATTTCGACTGTCGAAGCGGAAGAGAACTAATTTTTTCTAGGTGGTTAATAGATCAATCACTCAACTACCTGACTACCTAATATGCTCTTGCTTTTGGTATTGCCTTTGCAATAAAACAATTGATGGCAAACGGCCAGCGCCGACCGGCTGGTGGAGGCCCTACCAGCCAACTAACGTCAGCCGTTCGCTACCTTCTTCCAGGGGACACTCGCATGGCTCTGTTAGCGCCTCCGCCGCGTACACCACGGATCGCCCTGGATGACAACGACGACCTGAACCGCCTGCGCTCACGGATGACGCAGATCCTGGCTTCGATTGTCACGATACTGGTCACGGGTTGGTTCTGCACCTTCGGCGCCATTCCCGCCATCCTGGCCCTGATGACAGCCAAGCACATCCTCGTCGCCATTCTGGTGATGGGCCTGGGCGTAGACGCGCAACGCACGGAAAAGTGAACCATGAATCACAGATTATACGGATGAACAAAGTGTTCTTTTTGCTCATCCGTATTAATCTGTGTAATCCGTGGTTTCTTCCGCTAGCTCCGTGGTTCCTTCCGCTAACGAAGCAATTCGTGTAACCTGTGCGCCACTTCCGCCAGAGGTAAGCGCTCTTGCTTGAGCGTGTCGCGATCGCGGATGGTGACGGTGTTGTCTTGCAGCGTTTGGCCGTCGATGGTGAAACAGTACGGCGTCCCGGCCTCGTCCTGGCGGCGATAGCGGCGACCGACCGCCCCTTTATCATCGTAGAAGACGTTGAATTCGCGTTTCAATTCCCGATAGAGCTTCTGGGCGATCTCCGGCATCCCGTCTTTGTTAACCAGCGGAAAAACGGCAGCCTTGATCGGCGCCAGCCGCGGATGCAGCCGGAGTACCACGCGCTCCGTCAGCTTGCCGTTCTCATCCGGCACCTTGTCTTCGCAGTACGCTTCGCACAAAAATGCCAAGGTGGCGCGGTCAGCCCCTGCCGACGGCTCGATGACATGCGGAATGTAGCGCTCGCGCGTCTGATCGTCAAAGTAGGACAGGTCTTTGCCACTGCCCTTGTGCCGCGGCTTGCCGTCTGGCCCCATCTCGACCACCAACTCGTTGCCCTTACGCACCAGCTTCCCTTCCATGTGGCTGCGCAGGTCAAAATCGCCCCGGTGTGCGATCCCTTCCAATTCGCCGAATTCCCCTTTCGCCAGGAAAGGGAAGGCATATTCGATATCGGCCGTGCCGCAGGAATAATGGCTCAGCTCCTCCGGGCTGTGATCGCGCAGACGCAGCCGCTCCCCCGCCAACCCCAAGCCGACATACCAGGCATAACGACGATCGCGCCAGTAGCGATACCATTCCGGCGATTGCCTGGGATGACAGAAAAATTCGATCTCCATTTGCTCAAATTCGCGTGAGCGGAAGGTGAAGTATCGCGGTGTGATCTCGTTGCGGAAACTCTTGCCCATCTGGGCAATGCCAAAGGGAATGCGCACGCGTGAACTATCGATCACGTTCTTGAAGTTGACGAAAATCCCTTGCGCCGTTTCTGGCCGCAGGAAAGCTACATCTTCCTCACCTCCTAGCGCCCCGACAGTCGTTTTGAACATCAGATTAAACTCCCGCGGCGGCGTTAGCGTTCCTAGTTCCTTGGCATCCGGTCCGAGCACCTGGCTGAAATCTTTCACCGTTGTCAGCGAAACAACGGGCCCATCCCAGTGCAACTCCTCGGCATGCTTGGCCCGCAGATTAAAGTATTTCAACGCCCGCTGCTCGATCTGTTCGTCCTCCTTCTCTCCGGACGGTACGGCCACAAAGATGCGCTGCCCTTTGGCCTCGACCCAGCGGCCTTGCACCTGGTCGTAGCGATAACGCTTCTTCGACTCGCGGCAATCGACCATATAATCGTGAAAGAGATCGTAGTGTCCGGAACATTTCCAGACTTGCGGATGCATAATGATAGCGCAATCCAGCCCTGTCATCGCATACGGCCCCGGCGCACCGGGCAGCGTGGCCAGATCATCGTGCCCCGCCACCATGTCGCGCCACCACGCTTCCTTGACGTTACGTTTCAGCTCGACACCGAGCGGACCATAATCCCAGAAGCCGTTCAACCCTCCGTAGATCTCGCTCGATTGGAACAGAAAGCCCCGCCGTTTGCACAGAGCAACCAGTTTGTCCATTTCCATGATTCAAGCCCTAAAAAGATGAACCGCCAAGACGCCAAGAGTACCAAGAAAAGAAAGAGAACCAAGTTTCCATACATCTTAATTTTTGTTGTTTCTTCTCTCTTTATTTCTTGGCGCTCTTAGCATCTTGGCGGTTCATTCGCTTTCGTTACTGCAACCAGCGACTTTTGACAATCCCCACCGCACCGATTTCGACACGCAGCGGGTCGTGACGTACTTCCGGCACCAGGGCGAATTGATCGACGCGCGCCGCCGCCCGAATGTCTTCATCATATCCCAAGCGGCGCAGATGGACGCCTCCTGCACTGATTTCCAAAGCGCCGTCGAGCACGCGGCCATGATGCTCAAAACAGTCCCAGGCCAAGCGGGCCGCGTCGTTGAGGGCGACGGCTTGATGCTCACACAGAAACTCTACCAGCGCGCCGGCCAACAAGGCATCTTCCAGGGCAGCTTCACCATGATAGCCGGCGCAGACAATGTCAATCGGACACGTCTCCTCGGCTAATTGTTCGCATACAGCACTGTAATTGACGAAGCCAGCGATCAGTGTCCGCGCCGCCGCGGCCGCGCGCAGGAGAGCGCGGGTACCATTGGTCGTGGTCAAAACCAGCGTGGTCCCTTTGCAGCGCACGCAGGTGTATTCGCTGGGAGAATTGCCCAGGTCGAAGCCGGGCGGCGGCACGCCGTTGCGCTCGCCGCCAAGCAATACCCGGCCGGCCCGCATCCCATCGGCGATTCGCCGTGCTTCCTCGACTTCGGCAATCGGCCAGACCGCGACACAGCCGGCCGCTAAGGCATGAATGATCGTCGTCGTGGCCCGCAACACGTCGATGACCACAGCGACGCTGCCGGCCAGCAGCTCCGGCGTCAACCGATCCGGCGTCAGATGAACACGGACAACCCGCTCCTCAGGCATGAAAGCTCCTCGCCTCTTGCGGCTACGGATTGGCATACTGGAAGTAATTGTCCCAGGTGCGATCGAGCACCTCCAACGCCTTATCGAGCGGCTCGGCATGATAAGTATTGCCGCTCTTCTGGACGATCTGCAAACGCTCCAATTTGGCCAAGGCGTCGCCGATCTCGAAATCGACTTTCAGGTTGGCGCGGCTTTCCAGATACGACTCGATGGAATCATCGAGCTGTTGCGCCGTCCAACCTTGTGATGGTGCATGTTTCCACAAACAGAAGTAGGCCAGAAACGTCTCACGGCACTCTTGCTCTTCCGCTTCATCGAACAGACGCATCAATACGCCCATGTTATTATCAAGCCCCTTGAAATAGAGGCTTTTGGTCAGTCTCAAACTATAATCCTGTTTTTTGACCTGATAGGTATGATAGGACTTATAGCCGTAACCGCCCAGCGCCACCGCCACGCTCCAGGAGGCAATACTCCCCAAACTCACGCCTACAGCCACGCCTTTGCTAAAAATACTATCGACAATGTTATAAATCAGCAGGCCCATGCCCGCGAAGAGCGGATAAGCGATCAGCCCCTTATCGAGTCGGCTCAAACGCACGCGGGCGCCGGGCAACAACATGTCCGGGTCCGCTTTGGGAATGTCCTTGAAAATCTTCAAATATATCCGCGACGTGTCAATGTCCCGATCGAGCCGCTTGTGCGGCCGCAGCTTCACAATCAGCACCAAGCGTTGATAAAGAGGAACGAGTCGCTCCTCCTTGCGTCCCCATTTCCGCCAAGAGCGGCAGTAGATGCGGCCCATCACGTCGCCACGGATAAATATGTCCAGATGTTCAAACAGATTGAGGTCCACATGCGTGTGAATGCCGGAGACCGTGGCGACTTCCTGGAGCGCCCGTTGCAATTCTTCGTGAGTTAGTCGTTTGAAATTGGCCCGTTCCAGCAGTGCTGCAAAGCGCGCGAATAGCTGCGCTTCATCCTTGCGCCGCTCCTCATCGGAGATCGGGTGCAATGTTTGCGTGTCGGCGTCTGGATCGAAAGGAGCGTAGGCGTCTTTTAGCTCTTCCAACTGCTTGAGGTACTCGAAATGAAACACCGCCGAGACGAAAACGCAAAACTGGCGGAATAATTCACGCTCGCCAGCAGACAATTTTTCGTCGCCGCACAACAGTTCAATCAGATCGTTCTTGCGCAGCGGGAGGAAAGGCTCACGGTCTTTATGTTCAGCCATAGACAAACCTCCCGCATTTACCATTCTAGCGCTTCCAGGCTGTCCTCCGGCGAGGCAACCATCTCGTCGGCCAGATGGTCAAGCACGCTTTGCACTTCGCTCATGCGTTCGGGACGTTGGTTGGCATCGAAGGAGAGACAGCAATGGATCAGGTCGCACAAGGCCCGCGGTGCCTTGGTATTGAGTTCCTGCACCGGCTTGAGCATCCGTGCCCAGGTCTTGCCATCGATGGGCAAGCCGCCTTCTTGTTGCAGTGTGCTCGGCGGCAGGCGGCAGGTTACCATGCGATACATGGTGGCGCCGAAATTGTAAATGTCGGTGCGTTCGTTGACCATCTTGTGTTTGGCCTGCTCGGGGGCCATGTATTCCGGCGTGCCCTGGAGTCGGCCTTTGCCCTCGCCCTGGATAGTGGCCAGCCCGTAGTCGATGATTTTCACATCACCGGCACGGCTAAGCATGATGTTGTTCGGCTTCAAGTCAGCATGATAGACTTTGCGGCGGTGCATGTGGACGAGTCCATCGGCCACACACTTGAACACTTGAACAAGTATTGGCAACGGCAAGGGCGGGCAGGTGTCGAGCGTTTTACCGTTGACATACTCGATCAGCAGATGCGCTTTGCGGACGCGGAACAGCCAATCCTTGTTCTCTTCCAGAGCGTAAATTTTGATGAGGTTCTTGTGATCGAGCATTTGGGCAACGCGGAACTCGTGGCGCGCCTGTTCGAGAAACTTCAGATCCTCCGGGCCGCCAATGGGGACGACTTTGAGGGCGTAATTTCGTCCATCGGCACTGCGATGAATGTGCAACAGAGTGCTATGCGCACCTTGGCCGAGCGTGCCCAGGACCTGAAATCGGCCGATACGGAAATCGCTCATATTACCGCTATCCGCTATCTACTCTCTGTTGTCCGCTCTTCTCACAAGATGCTTAGGGCTAGCGGACGTTTCCCTCCCTTTGTGGGGAAGGGTTCGGGTGGGGGGACAGAACTCCTTGGTACACTTGCCTTTCTACCCCTACCCCTGCCCTCCCCCACCAGGGGGAGGGAGTTGGGCCTGCAGCTCTTTCCGTAGCCCTTATGGTATCATGCGGAAGGACGAGGGGGAAGCATGAAGAAGGAACCGCGAAGCGCTGAAGTGGAAACGTTGACCCGCAGCTATGGCCGTGAGATCTTCGCGCGGCTGGAAGGGACCGGGCCGATCCCGTTCGCACCCTCCTGGTGGGATGATCGGTTGATGGAATGGAGCATGGGTAATGAGGCGATCAAGCTCCAGCTGTTCCGCTTTGTCGACGTGTTGCCGATGTTGGGTTCTCCAGAATCGATTGTTCGACACCTGCGTGAATACTTCGGCGCTGCGCACGAGCATCTGCCCGGCTGGCTGCGCTTTGGCCTGCGCCGGCTACCCAGCCGCGGGTTTCTGGGCCGACTGCTGGCGACGCTGGCGTATCGTTCTGCCGAGCGACTGGCCCGCAAATTCATCGCTGGCTCGAACCTCGAGGAAGCACTCGATGCCATTGCCCAACTGCGGCGACGCTCCCTGGCTTTCACCATCGATCGTCTCGGCGAGGCGACCATTACCGAACGAGAAGCAGACCAGGCGCAGGCGGATTATCTCGAGCTGATCCACGGCCTGAGTCGGCAAGTCAACCACTGGAAAACCAACGACTTAATCGACCGCGACGAGCACGGCCCTATCCCGCGCGTCAACGTTTCCGTCAAGCTGTCGGCGTTGTACAGCCAGTTCGATCCGATCGATCCCGCAGGCGTCAGTCAAGCGGTGCGCCGGCGTCTGCGGCCGATCCTGCATGCCGCCCGCGAGCAATCGGCCTTCGTCAACATCGACATGGAGCAATATGCTTTCAAGGATTTGACACTGCAAATTTTCCGCGAAATCCTCGAGGAGGACGATTTCCGTGATTGGCCGAACGCTGGCATCGCCATCCAGGCGTATCTGTGCGACACGGCCAGCGATCTCGAAGCGTTGGCCGTCTGGGCACAGCGGCGCGGCACGCCGGTGACGGTGCGGCTGGTCAAAGGCGCCTATTGGGACTATGAAACTATTATATCTGCACAAATGGGTTGGCCGAACCCGGTATGGTCGCACAAATGGCAGACGGATGCGAACTATGAACGGCTAACGGAGTTTCTCATCGACAACCGCCGCTGGCTGCGTCCGGCGCTGGGCAGTCACAATGTCCGCAGTTTGGCCCACGCCCTGGCATTGGCCCATATTCGTGGGCTGCCGCCGGGCAGCATCGAATATCAGATGCTCTACGGCATGGCCGAGCCGATCAAAGACGTGCTGGTATCGCTCGGCCAGCGCGTGCGCGTGTACACACCGTATGGGCAGCTGTTGCCGGGCATGGCGTATCTGGTGCGGCGCTTGCTGGAGAACACGGCCAATGAATCGTTCTTGCGCGCCAGTTTCACCGAGCATGTGTCGGAGGAGAAACTGCTTCGCAATCCGCTTGAAGTCAGGCACATTCGCTAGAATAGATAACAGCCTTTTTGTCTCCCCGAGGAGGGCATCTCCATGCCGGTCCACGACTGGACGCGCGTCGATGCGGGTATCTTCCACGCCTTTCATCACGACTGGATCACCGACATTTCGCGCGCGCTGAACGGCGGCCTGTTACCATCCGAGTATTACGCCTTACCCGAACAAATCGCCAGCGGACTCGGACCCGACGTGTTGACCTTGCGCCGGCCGAGTGGAAACGGCGTACCGCCAAGAACGGATTTGCCCGGCAGTACTGTAGCTCTTGCCGTGGCACCGCCGAAGGTCCGCATCCGCATGGGATCGGAGGCCAACCGATACGCGGCCAAGGCGAAAACAGTGACGATTCGCCATGTGAGCAACCATCTAATTGTGGCAATGGTGGAGATTGTTTCTCCGGGGAACAAGAACAATCAGAACGGATTGAATGCGTTCGTGCGCAAGGCGCGCGAAGCCCTTGCCACCGGCATCCACTTGTTGCTAATCGATCTTTTCCCACCGAGTTCGTGCGATCCGCTAGGGATTCACGGTGCGGTCTGGGGCGAGGATTGTGACCCCAACTATTCTCTCTCCGCGGACAAACCCTTGACCTGTGTTGCTTACATCGGCGGGGCCGGTGCCGAAGCCTTTGTCGAACCATTTGCCGTTGGAGATGCGCTCCCTGAAATGCCGCTTTTTCTTTCGCCAGAAATGTACGTACCTGTCCCCTTGGAATCGACCTATCAGTCGGCATGGGAGGGCATGCCGGCCTATTGGCGCGACGTGCTAACAGGTAAGCTAGATCCGGGGGCAGCCCATGATGCGGAGACATCGGGGAGGGGCGTTCCATGACAACGGGTCAGTATTTCGTCTGGCTTGCCCAGCAGTGGGGAGAAACTTTCCTCTACCCGCCCTTTGCGGTCATCACCCTTATCTTGCTGATCGGCGTTATTGCATCCTTGGTTCGTCAGGGTCTATTGGGTCGATCACTAATCCGCGATCGGTCATGGCTCACATTCGCACTGCTCCTTACTCCCGGCCTAATATTATTGGTGGGAACGGTATGGCGAGTTAACTCTCCCCCAACGGAGGTTCACTCATTCGGATTACCGGATTTCTTGCTCTTCGCGCTGCCG
>JAJPHU010000040.1 GCA_021325115.1 Planctomycetota bacterium
GGCACAGAACAAGAGGTTCGGATTTGCCGTAACCCCTTGCTCTGAATAGAGTGCCGAAGAGAGGACTCGAACCTCCACGCCCTTAACGGGCACCAGGTCCTGAACCTAGTTTGAGGTTATCTCAGGCACGTTGGAATGGCATAGGGGTCGTGTTGGAAACTCCAGAAATAGCGTGCGATACGGCCATTCCGCATCGCTTTCACATTATATCCGCGTGGCTGTCGCATAGGCAATCCTGCCCCCCAAATGCCCCCCAAAAATTACTCTCCGAGGAGGAGTTCCGCAGGAGGCTGCCCGGATCGCAGACGGCGACAGCGGAGTTCAGGGCCACGCTATTGACCTGGAGTTGGCCGAGGCGATGAAGAACCGTTCTGGCTGCCATCCGCCGCGGAAAAAGACGCCAACATTTCCCCCGGCAGCCAGAAGGCAAGGTCGATCCCCTCGGCGACACTCAGACCACATAAGCGGTAGTCGCAGCCGATCCGCTTGGGTGCGGAGAGCCGACGACGCAGACTTTGGTGAATGACCTTGCGAAGCCGAACCGGGTCTCCATCGGCGTGACGCACCACCTGGCTGGCCCGCCCTAGGCGGCCGTACAGCAAGGCCACCGTCCACGCGCCGAAGAGGTCGCGGCCGAGTCGGATTTCATAGCGGCGGTGATGATTCCGGTCATGGTGATGGGCTTCCAAAATAACGGCAAGCAAATTGTCCATGTTTAATCCACCCGCATGTCAATCCGCCCGCGTCGCTTCGACTTGCCTTTGCCGCCGGGCAGAAGCGGCAGCGGCCTATCCCCGGCATGCTTCTTGACAAGGCGGGAGAGCGTCCGCTCCGAGACGCGCCATTCGCTGGCGAGGGCCGCCAGGCTCTCCGTCTGGAGCCGGCTGATCGCTGTCTCCGCATGGCTGGCCGTCAAGACCGGCGGACGGCCCAGATGCTTGCCTCTCTTGCGGGCTGCCTCGATGCCTCGCCGCTGCCGCTCGCGCAGCAGATCGCGCTCAAACTTGGCGAGGCCGGCCATCAGCGTCAGCACCAGCTCGCCGGCCGGCGTCCCCGTGTCGATGCCGAGATTGAGGATGCGCAGATGCACACCACGCCGCCGCAGGTCATCGGCGAGCAGCAAGATTTCCTGGACGGTGCGGCCGAGTCGGCTGACTTCCGTGACCGCCAAGGCGTCGCCAGCCTGTAGGTCCGAGAGCAGCTCATCCAGCAGCGGACGCTCGGCGACTCCCGATGCTTGTTCCACCGCGATGCGGGAGACCCCGGCACGACGCAACGCATCGACCTGACCCTCTTCGGATTGATCGGCGGAAGAAATGCGGGCGTACCCCACGACATTGACAAGGGGACCATCCATCCGACGAGAATATTCTGTCACCCACTTTTTGTCAGCAATAAAGTGAAGCGGCAACGCCACTTTCTGAATTGGGTCATAAGGTACACCTTGCGTCGAAATGAAGCCGAGAAGAGGACTAACACCCCCGACCCATCGCCGTCCGATTATCTTTGCACACCGGATGATGGTCCCGCGCCACCGACGGATGGGGCTGACTTCGGATTATGATCCGCTTCTTGCAGATCGCCACTACCGAGGGCACCCAGGTTCTTGCCCATCGCGTCCAGCAGGCTTTCATGGACCGTGCGGCCTCGCCTCCCTTCGCACGTACCGCCAAGCCACTTGCGCGGCTGGCGAAATCGCGCTAGAGTTAAGGAAACTACCGCCGATGGTCCCCCATGAGTGGAGGAGAGGAAGATACCAATGCCATCCTGGCACGGCTGCGACATCAGCTCGATTCGCTGCCGTTGAACGAGGAGCAAATGGCTCAGCTTGCGCCGGATCTCGCGGCGGCTGCGCAGGCCATCAACAAGCAGGCTATCCAGGATCGCATTCGCCAGGAACTCGCCAAACTACCGCTCAGCGACAAGGAAATCGCCGCTCTCACGCCGCAACTGACGGCGGCTTCGCAGTCCATTGCGATCACCGACCCCCATTCTCGCTTTTTCGACTTTAGCGGCAAGGTCAACACCGTGGTCCAGCACTTCGCTGGCGATGGTTTGACCCTGCCCGCCTACATCCAGGCCGTGAGCAAGCATCCCAAACTGCTCTCAGGCTCGCCCACGACCCTCATCGCCAACATCGCCGGAGTGGTCGAGCATTTCGCGGCCGACGGACTGACCACCCGCGACTACCTCCGGGCCGCGTTGAAACAGCCGCAGCTGTTCGCCCAAACGCCGGCCACCGTCGCCAAGAACATTGCCGGGGTCGCCGAGCGTTTGGCACCGGACGGCCTGACTGCCGCCGAGTACCTCCACGCTGCCTTGGAAAAGCCTTCGCTTTTCGGGGTAACGGCGGCGACCGTCGCCGGCAATGTCACCGGCGTCGTGGAGCGTTTCGCCGCCGATGGCTTGACCACGCGCGACTACCTCCGGGCCACCAAGAAAAAACCGCAGCTCTTCTACCAATCCCCGGCGACCATTACCCGTAACATCACCGGGGTAGCCGAGCATTTCGCAGCCGATGGTTTGACAACGCGCGATTATCTCCGGGCGGCGTTGAAACAGCCTCAACTCTTCTACCAAACGCCCGCTACGATCATCGGTCACATCAATCTGATAATCGACTTGCACCGGCAGGGCATGCTGCGCTTTCCCGGCGAGGAGTCGGCACCGCCTCACCAGCGCCTGCGTCCGCTGTTTGCTTTTCTGGTCCAGAATCCGATGTACTTAACCCTCGCCGATGATAACTTTACCCTCCGCGAAATCTCGGCCCATGTTACGGGACAACAGCCCAGCGGTGCCGGTTTGCTAGCCGTTCCTCGCCGCCGGGTCGAGTCGGAGCTGACCGAGGCTCTGGGGCATTCCCACGCCGACGCGCCGGTAGCCAAGGTAGACCGGCCTGTCGAGGGCAGCAATCTGGGTCCGCATGCTCGCAACCTGCTTCTCCGCGCCCTCATCCGCGAGGGCATCGTCAAAGGAACGCTGGAACGCTAAAAACTGTCGTGGCGTTTCCGCAGTGCGAGCATTAACGAGATCGAAAGCAATGCCGTATAGACTCGGAGGCATCCAGAACCAGCCGCCGAGGAAACCCATGCTCGATAACCAGGATGTCGCCGTGCTAAGCCGCGTCAACGAGCTTGCCGAGCGGCACGGTCTGAAGCCCTACGATTTCGTAGCCACATCCAAGGTTGAAGAGGACGGCGGGCGGATCACGCACGTTTTGGAGTTTGAAGTGCCGGCGCGGGGCAACGCCCTCCGCGAAGAACGCTTCAACCGAATGCTGAAGGACATCGGTATTGTGCCGAGCGATAGGGCGGTGCTGAAAGGCGACACAGCAACGATCATTGATGCACTCGACAACGCGCTCCAACTGGCACCACGCCCGCGTCGGAACCTGTAAAAGAAGGGAGGCCCAACCGCTGGTCACGCTTCGGTCGTGCCGCTGCCCTCGATCAAGCCGTTGCCGTCGCCGCGTCCGAGAACACCCGCCCGGAGCGTAAAGCCAAAGGCCGCGGCATCGGCGGCGCTCAGGTCGCCGGGCAGAACGTTGTACATTGTGCGGAAGGTGTTCATGCGGCGTTGTACTTGTCGATTGGGCTGAGGGTAGCGCGAAACTTGGCGGTGTGAATCAAGTCGCGGCCGGCCAGAATACCATCGACGAGCAGGACGATCACCACCAGCACGAGAGACCGCTCCAGGAGCGTGAACCCGGAGGAGGGCCGTGACGACATGGCGGCTGGGCTGTGTGCTTTTGGCTATGGTAAGCTACCAGCCGTTAACCAGCGGTTAAGGCGGCTAGGCAGTGCGCCCGCGACTCGCCCGATAAACAACATGCGGCGGCGCACGCCATCCCCGGAGCCTTCGCTGGCCTCGCTCTCCATCGCCTTGTCCGCGCGGCTCGCGCTTGCCTGCGGATTCCGGCAAGCTTACTTCGCTCCTTCCGTGGCATCGGCTCGGCCCGTGACCTTCCTGCCCGTAAGGCCCCTGTCCGCCAAGGCGTCAAAGGAGCGCTGCCTACCTGGACCACTGGCTCACAGTAGGGAGAGCGGTGCGGCCCGCCTCAGCGTGGCGGCAGCTCCAGGTCCGGGTGCGCTCCCCGGTTGAAGGCATCGAGGAAATCCCGGACGGCTTGGGGCAGGGCGATGTCCTGGCCTGCCAGGCCGTGAACGCGAAAGGTCTTTCCGGTCATCACGTCGGCGTCGAGATGATCGTGGCGGAGCATGCTCTGAACGTAGCGGACGATGGGATTCAGAACCCGCACCGTGTTGCGGACACCCTGCACACCCGCCGCCCGGAGCGTGGCTGCGACTTCTTCGGCATTCGCGCCCATCTGCTCCAGGAGCCTGCTCAGGTCGTCGTGCGTCGGTGTCATCCTCTCCTCCGTGCGGTCCTCAGCGGGCACGCTCCTGCCGTCGCCCATCGCCTTGATCTCGGCCCCCTTTCCTGAGCGGAGAGAGCGTCCAAGCAACCAGCCCGCACGGCGAGGGATGTCATGGTTGTGAATCGACTCGCCGTGTGGGTAGGCAAAGGGTTAGCATGGCATTATAAGAACACAATGCGTTTCGTCGGCCCGTTTCCTCAAGGCGTCGTAAAGGCTCCTTGCGTCCGACGACGGCCCGACGGCTGGCCGAGTCCTCGGACGGGCTGGCACCCCCCTCCCGCAGCCCTAACCGACACCTCCACGGCCCTCAGGAACCAGCACAAACGCCCGTTTCCCGGACATGGCAACCGGGCCAGTTTTACAAGCATCAGAATACGTTCTACGTGGACAGGCGTCTTCCCTATGCACGGCATAGGCAGAATGGAACGGTTCCAGCGGTCAGACGCCGGGCACAATGGCCAGCACGCTTGCTTGCTTACAGGCTTTCCTGCTGGCCAGCTTACTTGCTTGTTGTCTGGCTGTCCTGCCAGCCTGCTTTCTTGCTGGCTTGCTGACATGCTTTCCGTCCGGCTGGCTGCACCGAATGCTTGCCAGCAGGCCAGCACATGGTGTAACGTCTGACCATGATTATCGTCGTCGCAAATTCCAAGGGCGGAGTGGGCAAATCCACCCTGGCTGTTCACCTGGCCGCCTGGCTGCACCAGCAGGGGCGCCGCGTCACGCTGGCCGACTGCGACACGCAGCAGTCTTCCTCCCAATGGCTCCAGGAAGCTGCCCCCGACGTGAAGGCCGTGCGCTTGGCCGACCCCGATGCGATTCTCGACCATCTGCCCAGCCTCGGACAGCAAGCGGATTTCGTCATCGCCGACGGACCCGGCAGCAACACCGAAACCAGCCGGGCCTTGCTCCTGCGGGGCGATCTGGCTCTGGTTCCGTGCAAGGCCAGCATGCTGGAGGTCCGGGCACTGGCCCAGGCCACCAATGTGCTCCGGCAGGCCCAGGACATCCGCGGCGGACAGCCCAAGGCTCTGATCGTCCTGAGCATGGTCGGCAAGAACTACCGGCTCACGCAGGATATGAAGGCTGCTGTCGAGGCACTAGAGCTGCCCCTGGCCCAAACTGCCCTGACCCTCCGGCAAATCTACGCCGATGCCCCCGGCCAAGGTGCCGTCGTCTGGCAGCTCGGCGTCCGTGGCCGCGAGGCCGCAGACGAAATGACGGCGCTTTTTCGGGAAGTGTTGCCCCATGCCTGCGTGCCCAAGACGCTTCGCCAAAGCAGCGATAGGGTCTCCGCGTGACGCCAGATGAGGGGGATATGGCCGAGCGTAAGTCACTGGTAGAAGGACTGAAAACGGCCGGCACCGTGGACCCCTCCCGCGAAAAAGCCTTTGTCTACGGCGATTCGCCCAAGGCAAAGCCCGCTGAGACAGCCGTCGTTTCCGAAGCACGGCCGGCAAAGGCACGGACCGCAAGCACGGTCAGCCGCGTTCCGCTGACCACCCGCATCCGCAGCGACTACGCCGCAGCGCTGAAGCGAGCATCGCTCGAACGGCAGCTCCACGGCGTCCAACCCAACACGCTTCAGGACATCCTGGAAGAAGCATTGCAGCCCTGGCTGCGCGCCAACGGCTATCTCCCCTGAGCGAATTCGTTTGCGTCCTCGCTCGTCTTGGTCTAAGGTCACGGCGCGTGTCGCCGTCATGCTCACGCTCACCAGTGTGCGTACCCGGCGAAAGCTCCGAAAAACAACCGGATACCGTCATGACCAGACGCTCCCCGCCCAAGGGCGATCACCAACCCGACCTCTTCGCGGCCAACTTCGCCGACATACCCATCCGCGACCAACGCGACACGATGGAACGCCCCTTCTTCAGCCTGGCCAAGACGCCGCGTTTGACACCCATCGAGTACCACGTCGGCGACGTGCGGGTAGAAGTCAGTGCCAATCCGAAATTCGGCATGGCCACCATCTGGGACGCCGACATCCTCATTTGGGCCGCCACCCAAGTTACCGAGGCCCGCGACCGGGGCCTGCCGCCCAACCGCGTCCTTCACTTCCATCCCCACAACGTGCTCAAATCCATCCGCCGACCCACCGGAGGAGAGCATTACCGGCGGCTGCGGGCCGCCCTGGACCGGCTCACCCACACGGCTGTCCGCACCAACATCCGCGTTCACGGCAAAAAGAAGACCGCCTCGTTTCACTGGCTGGAAAGCTGGACCGAAGTAACCGACGAGAAAACCGGAGCAACCACGGCCATGACCCTAACGCTGCCAGACTGGCTCTTTGAGGGCATTGTCATGAAAGGCGGAGTGCTGACCATCCACGAGGATTACTTCCTGCTGTCCGGAGGCATCGAACGCTGGCTTTACCGCGTCGCTCGCAAACATGCCGGCCAACAGGAGGGCGGCTGGCAGTTCACCATGCGTCAGCTTTATGAGAAATCCGGTTCTTCGTCGCGCTTTTCCGACTTCGCCCTGGATGTCCGCAAGATTGTCGCCCTGGACTCCCTGCCGGAGTACACGGTCCTGCTGCATCGCAACGAGGAAGGCGCTGAAATTGTCCACTTCCTCAAGCGTGACCAGCTGTCTATTGACGACCCCCGGTATGAAACTCCCCGCCATCCGCGTCGTCGCATGGCTCGCGGCATCACCGCGAAATCGTTGCACTTCAACGCGGTAGCCCCCTAGCGATAGGGCCTATCAGGCGCAAGCAGTCCAGCGGTCGGTAGTCCGTCGCAGCCTGGGGGTCTTATCGATGCCCGCTAAGTGACTCCATTACCGGCACTCCTGAGCCTTCGGATCGCCAGACCAGCATTTCTTGGCAGCGAAATGGCGGGCACGGCCTATCCGGCGCAGCATGGCTGCTGACCGCCTCAACAACCGCATAGGCCTAAACGACAACCGTTGTTACCCCGACCCGAGTTGTGGATAGGCACGGCCTATCCGGCGGATGACGCATGGCCTATCCGGCGCAAGTTGGCACGGCCTATCCGGCGCAACCATTCGGCCTATCCGGCGCACCAAGCCCGCGAATAGATAGACACGTCAAGGACTTGCCGAGGGGCTAACTGTTTAACTTTAAGTATATATATAACTTCTTTAACGCACGGAGCCTGTGGATAAGTCGTCGGCCAATGTGCCCCGAGACGCGACCACAACCCCAACCGTACTCCGCGAGGATCAGCACGCATCGAGCGACCTGCCGCCCGTTTCGAGGCGGCCCTTGTCGGTAGACCGTCACGAGGCTGGCATCCGACCGACAAAAACCAGAGCGGAATCTGTCGGTAGTCCGCCAGCGTTTCGAAGGATGTCCTCTCAGAGCGTGAATCGTTCCCGGAGTCGCCTCCGAGCCTGGCATTCAGGGAAGGTTCGGAAACCTCCCCCAGCTACAAGGGCTGAAATCGCCCGCAAACGGGGTCAGGAGACGCGAAAGCAGCTTCGGGCTACCCAGAGGCAGCGGGAAGACCGTTTCCGGCATTCCTACGCCTCCGTATGCGGAATGGCCATCCTCAGAGCCGCACGTCGCAGCCAACAGCTTTGCACGAGGGGCCGCCTTGCCGAATTCCCGGCTGCCCAAGTGGCGGCGTCCATGACCGCCTCTTGGAACCCGCGCCGGCAATTCGTGGGCGATGGGGACGCGGCGGCCGCCCCATGCAACGCGGCCGACCGACGCTGGAAAAAGAGCTGCGTTCCTTCCCCCTCTTTCATTCTCGCCGTCGTCACCAATCGGAGGGGAGCGGATTGCGATCATCAGGCACGAGAGCCATCCACCAAGTGGTGGGACTCATGCCCTGGGCACAGAGACGCACACTGCCGTCGCCCAAAGCAGCCAGGATGCCGCCGGTATGCCCAGTGCTGGCGATCCCTGGTTTGCACCCCCCGGCACCGAGCCAGGGTACGGGCTGGACCTGGAAATAGCCTGCCAGGCCATAGACGGGCGCTTGCTCATCCGGTTGGTTACTGCCGTAGGCGAGGTCCGGCTTCCCGACACCATAGCCGATCAAAGGATTGGTCTGTGGCTCAAAACGTGACGCCCATTGGTTGCCGCCGTCATCACCGTTGCCATTGGGACTACAAATGCCGTACTTTTCCGTCCAGAAGATCGTGTTGCTCAGACCATCGGGGAAGGAGGCGGGAAGCTTCTTGCCGCCAGTGGTTAAGGGATAGAGCTTCTTGCTGAAGTTGCCTCCATCGACGAGAGGACCGTGGACGTAACAAGTCAGGAGATCCCCCTGCTTGTCGTAGGTCGCCTGACTGAAGGCCAGGGCATTGGCCGCATAGCTGCACAATGCCCAACCGTTGGGGGCTTGATTCATTCCCAAGCTGGGATCGGAAGGGCAAAGGTAAGTCTTGACCACTGCGGTATGGACCCCGTTGTTGGCAGAATTATACACGCCGTTTTTATCGACCGCGATGTTGTAGATATTGCCCTGCTCCAAGTAGGGTAGGAGCCAAAAGGTGATTGGGGCGAAGTTTTTCTCGCTCAAGCCGGGAAGAACGCCCTCGGTAGGCGGTAGTTTGCCGCAGGCATCGTGGAGGTGTTGCGTGGCCAGACCGATCTGTCGAAGGTTGTTCATGCAGGCGGCGCGGGCAGCCGCCTCGCGGGCTTTCTGCACGGCGGGGAGGATTAGGGCTAGGAGGATGCCGATAATGGCAGTCACTACCAATAGCTCAATCAGCGACATGCCGCGACGGTGGAGCTTATGATGTAGGTGCATGGTCATGCCCTCTGGGAAGAAGCGTTCTTTTAGTCTTTCTTCTTGCTCGCGAACCACTTGTAGAGGTCTTTGGGGTTGTACGCCACGTCCCAAATAAAATGTCCTTTATTTGGAATCTCCGTGTAGTGCACGTCGGCCCCGGCCTCCTCTAGCTCCCGCACTAAGTAGCGCTCGCGATTAACGGGAGCCGCTTGGTCCTTCGCACCGTGGAAGATCCAGGCGGGGAGGTGCTTCACCTTGGATACGTCCGGACTGATGAAGGAACAAAGGGGAGCCACCGCCGCCCATTTATCCGGGTAAGCCTCGGCCAAGCTCCACACGCCGCTGCCGCCGGCCGAGTGCCCGGTCAGGTAGACGCGGGACGGATCAATTCGATGCCGCGAAATGACGTAATCCAGAGCCGCCATGACGCGTTCGACTTCGGCACTGCCGGCTTGCCAATTTCCCGTCGGATCGATGGGGAAGAAGGCGACGAAGGGAAAATGGCCGTTGGGCTTGTTGGTGCCGAAACGCTGGGCGATGGCCGTGGGAAGCCCACCCTTGAAAATGCGCGTCTTGGTCCGTTCGCCGTAACCATGCAGGAAGACGATCAGCGGAAATGGTCCCTTTTGTCCCTGCAGCTGCGGCGGCAGGTAAAGCACATAATTCACGATGGGAATCGGCTCGCCGCTCCACCACGAGGGGCCATAATATTCGCCCAGAAAAAAGCCCGGCGGCACCGAAGAGGACGCCGCAACCTCGCGTGGACGATGTGCGTAGATGTCGCTCAGGAAGGGATAGAGGTAGATCAGGGCCGCGATGGCGCACCCGCCCATCGCAACATCCAGCTTATGCGATTTCACGAAGCCCACGGTTAAGCGCCAGTTGCACACGAAAATCAAAGCGAGATCGAGCCACGGCACCGGCGAGCGCCAGCCGAACAAAAGCAGCAGCACAGGAAATAGCGTGATGGGCAAATGACGCCAACCCACCTGAATCGAGCGCAGCTTAGAGTAAGCGCCGCCGAATTTATGCTGCTCAGACCCAACCCACGCCGTCTGAACGTAGTACAAAATTCGGCGCCAATTGCAGACGAAGATCAAGGCCAAGCAGAGCCAGGCGGCGGGCGAGCGCAAGCCGAAGAGATACGCGACCACCGGATACAGAGTAATGGGCAAGTGACGCCAGCTCGCCTGGATCGAATTGGCTTTGCGATAACCCCGGTGGACGAAGCGCCAGGCTCGCCAGCGCTCTAGCCACTTCAAACAAGGTTGCAGAAAGCGAACGAGCTGGAAACGCCCGAACAGACTCCGGTTCTCGAGCACATTTCCAGTTTGTTGCGGAACGGCTCCCGGAGCAAGTTTATACCGCACTCGAAAATCGCCGTGCTTGCCCTGCGTACAGCGCAACTCATAATCCAGAAAGCGCAGCGGCTCGCCGCAGGTAATATCAAAGGATTGAGTCTCGACAGCCTCCGGTTCGAAGTTGAGGCTGGCCAATTCCTCACGCAGCCGTTTTTGCACGGCGGGCAAAATCCAATCGTAACGCGGATCTCGATCCGAGAGCACCACCAACTCATTGCCAGCGCGCATACATTGGAGATGGAGGAAATGATCCTCGCGACCCAGCGCCTTGGCCTGCTGCAAGATGTGGTCGATGCCTTCATAAGCGATGCCGGCGAGCAACGGCGTGAGGAGCTTCCGCGCGGCATCCCCCCGTGGCGTCGGCAAGGCCAGGATTTCCTTGAGCAAAGTGATTAGCGGCGGGTCGCCGATCCGCTGGCCGGAACGCTCCACGAGTCGTTCGTAAGCCTCGTCGTCCCGGCTTTCGGCGAAGTTTACGGCGTGGACTCGTGTTAGCCCCCTGTCAATGTTGCCCGCCACCCACTTTATGGTTTTCTCGGCGTCCTGATTGCTAGAAAACGCGGTTGGAAAAGTGGATTCCAGGATGCGCTGTAGCGCGGCCAGCATCACAGTATCGCGCAGAGCAGTTCGTCTGTCACATCCCGTCGCTTGCGACGGATGATAAGACCGCGCTTGCAGGTCATCGCTCAGCAACTTCAGGAATGGCGCGATACCTTCCGCTTCGATAGCCTCGATAGTGAGTGGATCGATACTCAACTCGCAGGCGTGCTCCTTGACTTGTACATAAGCCTGTTGCAGTTCACTCAACGGGCACAAAGCCGTGTAGAGAGAAGCCCCTTCTGCTTGTCGAGCAATCGGTTCTTGGGCGTGCAGATTATGGAGAGGTTGGTTCGTCATGGGATGGTTCTCCCAAGCGTTGGCGGCGCAGCCAGTCCCACAGTTCGGGCGTGGCGTAGGCAAGGCCCCAACTGCCGTGGCCAACGTCTGGATATTCTGTGTAGTGTGGATTGGCCCCGGCGTCGCGCAACGCCGAGATCATGCGCCGCGATTGTTCAACATCAATGACATTGTCGCAGGCACCATGAAAGCACCAACATGGCAGGTGCTTGATGGCAGCGACGCTATCAGGATCGCCACCACCGCAAATGGGCACGATAGCCGCCCACTTATGAGGATAGCGTGCCGCCAAGCTCCATACGCCGAAGCCTCCCCGCGATGTGCCGCTCAGGTAAATGCGTTGTTGGTCCACCGCATATTCCCGGACGACCTCCTCCAGGATGGCCATAGCACGCTGGCCGTCGGCCGTATCAGCTTCCCAGAAACCCGTTTCGGATTGTGGGAAGAGGACGAGCATATCAAACGTCTTTTCCTTTTCTTGGATAAACGGCCCTAGCCCATCGGTCGTTGGCTTAACACCATCTACGCCACGAGCACCGTAACCGTGCAAATACACTAGAAGCGGATAGGTCCGATCTTTACTATACTCTGCCGGTACGAAAAGCGTATACTTACACTCGATCTCCTCCGTGTCCTCATAGATGCGTTGGACGAAACCGATGCGCGTCCAGGGCAATACATAGTATCCCAGAAAACCTGCCAGCAGCGCGAGGCCAAACATTCCAAGGAGTTTCTTCATAGTCGTTCTTGGACTTTGGAGACTGCCCGAGAACAAAGCGAATCAGTCTAAGCCAAGGAAAAGGAGGTCGGCAATGTTCCTTTTCTATGGCTATCCGCTCAAGCTCCGGAACGGGAGGCGGATCGTCGTTTCCTGAAGACTCGCCAGAAATAGACCACGGACAGCAGCCCTAAACCAGCAGCGAGTGCCAATAGAAGCCAGCGAGGCCGCCTGTGAAGGGCAGGATTGCGAGGAGGGACATTCACCTGCGATGGTTTGACCAATTCCTTGCCGTTCCAGACATTCAAATGCGCTTGTGCTGAACTGTAATCCACCACTTCCTTCCCTGGCTTCAAATTAAGTCCGGCGGGTGTAAACGCTGCTTCATCAATTTGATCTCCAAACCGCGCCTCCTCGATAGTCATGATCTGACGATCAACAACTTCATTGTCAGTCTTTACAGTTTTGACAACCTTAGAAGGATACCAGATTTCACCTACTGGATATTGCATCATCTCAGAGTCGATGACGAAAGTGTAGCGCTTGCCATCTTGATCGGATCGGACCTCAATACCGACGACGCTGTATCCTTGACGTGGGGCAATCCACAAGCTGACGTGGAGTCCTGTCTCTTCTTGCTTGTTCTTCCGCACATAGTCGATTCTCCAAGTTTCGACACCCTTACGGACATCAGCATGAACGACAGGGATAGTGCGATCGGAACGATTCATCAGTGATTCAACATCAGACTCATGTAGCCCGTCAGCGCCGTTTATGTCCATGCCAAGGGCTTGCACGTTCAGCATCCTAAAGTGTTCCCTTGGCGTCTTGTATTCCTTTGCCTTAACGATTTGGACAGCTGTGGGAACTGCTCCATCCTCAAAATCTGTAATACATTTATCCTGAGTTACAATGATTTTTTCTGGGTTTCCCCACTCAGCATTACCAGGAATTCGTTTCCGAACGATCTGCCGGACACGCTTTTCATCAAAGGTGATTTCGTAGAGCAATTCCATATTCCGTGGATAAGGCTTCTCATTGATGACATGCATCTTTACATAACCTTTCCTGATATTCTTCAAGCGGTACGCAATCGCACTTCTTTCCAACTCCTCCACGCTGGGAACTGGTGCGTCGAAAAAGAGATTACTGCTCATCAATGCTTGTTCAGCGCAGAGGATGACAATCAGAAATGGCGCTGCCATTTGCGATTCTCCCGTCAGTAACTGCCAATTGATTCTGTCTGATTCTCCCTCCCCCTTCTGGGGGAGGGTTCGGGTAGGGGGAGCAGGCGCTCACCCCCACCTTCCATCATGGCTCGGTCGTAGTCCGTTAGCCTTTTGGTGTCGCGCAATCCACTGGCGTCGCTCCGTTCGCATAGGCTGTCGAGGCTTTGCTCGTGCCACAGAGGCATTGGGCTTTGGTACCACCTTTGGGGATACCAAAGTAACAATAATAATTAATCACACATGGTACATTGTTCGTGCCCACCTGACAGAGTTGCGATGTCTTACTGCCGCCTCCCTTACAACTAGTTGATATTGACTGTATTACCCCACATTGGGAACCCGGCTGGATACAGTCGGCCTGGCCAACGTTAGGACAACTTGACCCATTACTGTTAGGACAGGCTACCAGGTCGCTTGGCAATGTGCCATCGCACGGTGGCAGATCGCCGTGTACATTATTTAGTAAGACGAATAATGCCAGCGTCAAGGTCATGCCAGCACACACATGAAGAAGTGAACTCCAGCTACGCATGGTACAATCTCCTTGGTCTGACGACCCTCCGGTCAATCAACTCTTTTCGATACAACACGAACCGGCACGCGATGTATCGGTTCCAGTTTGCTGTCTGTATGCACGATGACCTCTGCTTTCACAGAGGGGGCGATGCAACGAGTCGGGTCGAAGACGAGGTGGATCGTAGTGTTACCCGTCTCCGTATCTTGGCTGATCGACTTCACCTCAATCGCCGGATGTGTCGAATATGCCTTGAGTACCCGCATTGCCGGTCCGTTGCTGGGAGCGATAATGAAACTGGCCTCGAGGCTCAAGTCCGTGTTGTTGTCTTCAACTCGGTCGAACACAACTTCCTCTGGAATCAACGTATAATGCGGTTCAACCGTCGCCGTTATCGTCAGCGATAAGCGCTCCAGTTGCGTACCCCCGACGCGATAGAGCACGTTTACAAGGGCTGCTACTTGGCCGCGACGACTGCCGATATGCAGACGGGCCGTCAACTCCGTCGATTCTCCTGGCAGCAGGTTTCGCACAGCGGCTTCCGCCCGCGTACAAGTGCAACTTGTGGAGATCTGAACGATCTCCACCGGTGCCGACGTGGCATTGAAGAGCCGGAAGACAACGTCTTTCTCTTCTTGCTGCTTGAGAATGCCCACGTCTTTGACTTCCGCATCCGCTCGAAATGCCTTAATCGTCTCCGTTCCTTGCCAAGCTAACACCGCGCAGGCAAGGGAAGCACCGGCGCACGCCGCGCCGGCCAGAATGGGCAAACAACGTTTCATCTGTGAATTCAACATAACGTTACCTTGCTTTCTTCCCTGGCACACGGACATCGGACTATGCAGAAAGTCAGTTTGCCTGATTATCCCTCACTTAGGTGTCTGCGCCTGTGATACAGTGAACATAGGTACGATCCTTGAGCGCTTTGATCGTAAAGCAGCCTAGAGCGACATCAAAAAAAGCCGTGCCGCGCAACGGAACACGAAAACTCGCGCTCCGTTGCGCGGCACGCTCTGATGGAGTTTTTTGGACGATGCCTTATGAGCGATCACCGCCTCTTCTGCTCTATTTCCGCACAACCCATGATTCTACGATACCTGCGAGGAGTTTTCCAGCTCTCTCTCCTATTTCTTTTTTGTTACGTCGCGGATCGGGGCGCAACTCTTTGCGGGCGTTGCGGATAGGGGTGCCAGTCCCATCTCGCGGCGGGCCTGGTTCGCTTGCTCGGGCGTGATGTGGTAAATAAGGATCGAGTATCCAACCTTGGTAATGGGCTGGAAACGCTCGAAATGCTTGTACGGATGCCTTTTGAGGCTCTCAAGATCGACAGCGAAGTATCCTGGATGGGGACCGTACTGTGTACTCCTTGTGTCATCAGGTGAGAGCCAAGGCGGCAGGTCAGGCGGCGCAGCAGCGTATTCGTCGCCACAGACGCGGTAATCAATGTAATTGTCATAGGCGAGGCCGAGGGAAGCAGCCTCCGGATGGGACTCGACCCACTCCTTGAGAAACAGCAAATCCTGCCCCCAGTCGATGTTGGTGTCCAGCAAGTGGAGGTGGCCGTTATCAGGACCGCCCGCCAACTCGTTGAAGTACGACAACGAATGCGGATAAACGTGTAAGCTGCTGCCGATAGACCACAACACCACCACCAGGGCAAGCAGACCGCGCTTCCAATGTATTGATTGGAGATAACAGGCCGGCTTGGCCGCGGCGATGAGGACGAAGGGGAACATCGGCAGCACGTAACGCATATGATGATTGAAGCCGGTCTGCGAGCTAACTACCGCCAGCACGGCCAGCGCCGGCAGCCACAACGTTAGCTCGTCTCGGAAACGCGTGTAGGTGAGACGCCGCAGGAGAAAGAGGAGCAAGCTCCAGATGGCGAATGCGAGGGTGCCTACCGGAACTTTCACGGCTAGAGCATAGAGGTAATAATACCACCATCCCCCTTGCCGCCATTCGCCGGCCAGAAAGGATGGCGGCATGTGACCCTCCAAATCGCGACGCTGCACATCGATGCCGCTGATGTAGTCTACCGGCAACGGGACAGGGACAGAGGCCAGCCAGCTATCACGGAAGCGATTGCCCAATGCCGGAGTTTCGCCCGGTTGCTCCGCGGGAAGGCCGTTGAACAAACTGCTGACGAACTGGTATTCGCCCAGCGGGGTGCCGGTGCCGTCGAAGGCGTAGCCGGCGTTGAGCACCAACAGGCTCAACAGGATGATACACCCTCCCTGCGCGATTCGCGTTCGCAGGGGTACGGCCCGGAATGTGGGATTGTTCGGGTCCAAGGCGAAGACCAGACCGAGCAATCCCCAGACGGGATAAAGGGCCAACAGGGTGAATTTTGTGAGCTGAGCGACGCCGAGCAGCAGTCCGGCCCAGATGGCATAATCCCAATCACCGCATCGCAGGTAGCGCCAAAACACGTAGGTGGCGGCCAAACCGCTGACCGCGGCCGGGATGTCGGGCGTTACGAGCTGAGCGTGGGCGATGATGTTGGGGCCAAAACACCAAAGGGCGAGCGCGAACAAGCCGGCACGTTTTCCGTAAAGCTCGCCGCCCCAGCGATACACCAGCCAGCCGCCCAAGAGCGACCAAGCGATGCCGGCCAAACGCGCGAGGCGGATCAAATCCATGTAGTTCGTCTTGTTGAGATCGGCAAAACGGTGGGCCGCCTCCCACTCTCGCCGCAATGCCGGCGCATCGCTCAGATCCTCAAAGTCGGTATTAGGCTGAGCAGCAAGGACGGGCAGCACGGCCAACATGCGCCACGCCGGCGGATTGACGCGATACAGGGTGAACGTCCCCGTCTTCCAGACGGCCAGTCCGGCGGGCACGTGGGCAACTTCATTGCGGGTCGCGAAATGACAGTGGATGCCATACAGTAAAAGCAGCGCGTGAACCGCCAGAAGAAAGAATACCGCGAGGCGGAAGATGGCCGAATTCTCCCACATCATTCGCTTGTTCTCGAAGTAGTTGAGCCTTTCCAGCATGATAAGATTTATTCTACTTCTCTGAAACCTGGCCGCTAGCGCTGTCCGATGCTTCTTTACGCTCTTTCGCTGAAACGCAATCTCGCTGGCGGCTCGCAACGCGGACGGAATGGCGAGAAGGTAGCCGGCCCGTCGGGTCAATCCGCAAAACGGAAATAATTTCCGTTTTGGCTCCACTCCTTCGGTCCCCAGTGCAATCTTATTCTGGGTCATGCTTTCTGTCCCCAGCCGCCGTAACCTGGCTTCCCAGTTCTGCACCCTAACCTTGAAAATCTCAATTGCTGCCCTCCCGCCTCCTCTGTAGAAACGCACGAGGGTAGTGCGTTTTGAGCGCTACTGCCCCGCATCCGTGCAAGATTTCGCCGCGTCCGTGCCGGCGACCGGGGGCACTCATTGCCGTCCCCCGGACCCCCGGCTCCCAAGGAACTCTCTGAGCGATAGCGTGCCAGCCTACGGCGGCGGCGTGGCCGCCCCCGGCTCGGGCAACGCCACCAAGCTATAGCCCAGCGCCTGCGCGCGGGACGCCAAACCCTTCACGAGCCGCTCCCGGTAGGCCGCCTCGTAAGCGTCTATCCCCTGGCGTACATACTCGGCGCCGTACTTCAACAGGCGATAGACCCGCTCGGCGATCTTGCGGGCCGTCGCGAAGACCGCCTTAATGCCGCCGCAGCGTGCCTGGATGCGCCGGTAGAACGCGCCCAGGGCGTGCTTGGCATGGTGGCAGCCCTGAGCCGCCAAGCGGAAGGCCCGCGCCGCCAGGTTGCCGCCCCGCCGCACCCGACGGCTTTTGATCTTCCCTGCGGAGCCTTGGTGCTGGGGGCACAAGCCCAGCCAGCTGGTGAAGTGCTTCTCCGTGGGCCACTTGCTCATGTCGGTGCCGATCTCACTCAGGATCACCAAAGCCGTGTTGTCGTCGATGCCTTCGAGCACCGTGAGGTCGTGGCCGCTCAGGCGGTACAGGGCCGAGCGCACGCCGAAGGCCGGCTCGTTGTGGCGACGCCCACAGCGCCGCGGCTTGGGCGGCAGCTTCTGGCCGCCGCTCTTGTCCGCGAAGGTCGCCAGGTGCGCCTCCAGCTTCAGGTCGCAGTCGCGCAGCAGGCGCCGATACTCCTGGTACAACTGGAGGGCCTGCCGGAGGGCGAACAGGTGCTCCTCCCGCCAGTTGCCGTGCAGGGCGCGGGCGATCTCGGCCTCGGTCCGCTTGCAGCGCTCGTGGCGCAGCTTGGCCAGCTTCCGCGGGTCGCGCTGGCCGGCCAGGATCGCCTCGATGATGGCCAGGCCCGTCACGCCGGTGATGTCGCTGACCACCTCCGGTAGCTTGACGTTCATCTGCTCCAGCGCCTTCTGCATGTGCTGGACGTGCTGCCCGGCGTAGCCGATCAGCATGTGCCGCTGCCGCAGATAGCCGCGCAGCACCACCACCTGGTCTTCGGGTCGGAAGGATGCCGTCAGCAGGCCGTAGCTGTGTAGCCGCTGGATCCACTGGCAATCGAGTACGTCGCTCTTGGGCCGGCCTGGGGCGTGTTTGGTCTGCCGCGGATCGACCAGGTAGACCTGGAAGCCGCGCCGCTCCAGCAGCTCGAACAAGGGGATCCAGTAGACGCCGGTCGATTCCATCGCCACGCTGGTGATGCCGCACTGCCGCAACCAGTCGGCCAGCAGCTCCAGGTCCGCGGTGCACGCGCCAAACTTGCGGACGTGGGGCGGCAGGTTCGACGCGCCGCCGGGGTCCGCGTCCCCGAACTTCGGCGGCGCGTGATCGGGCGGCACGGCCACCCAATGCACTTGGGCATGCACGTCGATGCCCGCCGCATGCGGGTTGGCCACGCGCAGCGGCTCCGGCGACGGGACGACTCGACCATTCTTCTGCCTGCGGGGGGTCATGACAGCCTCCAGAGGATAAACGAGGAGGCCGCGGGCGCGGGAGTGCGAGGGACCAGAGCAGTCTCCCAAACGGGGACACGCCAAGGCGCGCCACCAGTGATGTCATCGCAAACTCCCGGGACCAAGCTAGCCGACGGGCACCAAGCACCACGGAAGGGCCGGCCACCGCGACCCGCGGCCCGGAGTCGTCATCTTAAGCGATAGGATGGAGGTGAGCAGAACCGCGCGCCCCTCGGTATGACGTCTGTCCCGTTCCTTGGCGCTGTCTCGCGGCGCATGTCGCGTAACCCGTTAGCCTCTCTCTGTTGCCGGGAAGAAGCAAGCAGACAAGTCCAGAAAATCTCTTTTGAGTGTTTCGAGTATTGCGTGCGTTTCGACTAGGTAGTAGAATACTCCTAACAGAAGACTAGGAGACGACCATGACTTCGCCGATTTCCGAGAACTTCGAGACAGTAGCCCCGACCGAAGCCGATGCCCAACTCGCCCGCGAGTCCAGTCGCCGACTGGCCACTCATAAGCTGGGCAGGCGGTCCAGCGTCCGCATCCAGCTCCTCGACGACAGCACGGAACCCGAAACCGTGGCCGTGCCGGCGTCGGCGCTGCGCTTATTCCTGCACCTGCTGACCGAGATGTCCCAGGGCAACGCCGTCACTCTGATTCCGACCCACGCCTAGCTGACCACCCAGCAGGCCGCCGACCTGCTCAACGTCTCCCGGCCCTACCTGGTCAAGCTGCTGGACGAGGGAAAAATTCCCTGCCGCACTGTCGGCAAGTATCGCCGGGTTCGCTTCGACGACCTGATGGCCTATAAGCGGAAGGATGACGAGGCCAGGGCCAAGATACTCGACCAACTGACCGCCGAGGCCCAGGAGC
The DNA here is from genome assembly GCA_021325115.1 of Planctomycetota bacterium. Classification (GTDB taxonomy): domain Bacteria; phylum Planctomycetota; class Planctomycetia; order Gemmatales; family Gemmataceae; genus JAJPHU01. The sequence goes on from JAJPHU010000040.1 coordinate 19,557, forward strand.
TGGGGATGGGCTACTGATGGAGCAACCCGTCACCGCCGTCTATGACGCGAACATCCTGTACCCCGCTCCCCTCCGCGACCTGTTCATCCGCGTCGCGCAGGCAGGGCTGGTGCGGGCCAGGTGGACGGAGACGATCCATGACGAGTGGATTCGCAATGTCCTCAAGGACAATCCGCACCTGTCGGCCGAGCGGCTGGCACGAACGCGGACCCTGATGAACGAGGCCGTGCGCGATTGCCTGGTGACCGGCTACGAGGACTTGATCCCCTCCCTTTCCTTGCCCGATCCGGACGACCGCCATGTCCTGGCAGCTGCCATCCGTACCAGCGCCGACGTTATCGTGACCTACAACCTCGCGGACTTTCCGGCCGAGACGTTGACCCGCTTCGACATCGAGGCGCAGCATCCCGATGACTTTCTGGTTGGCCTTCTCGACCTGGCCCCCGGCGTGGTCTGCGCCGCGGTCAAGCGGCAACGGGAGAGCCTGCAAAACCCGCCCAAGACCGCCGAGGAGCTACTGACTACTCTCGAAAGCCAGGGCCTTACCCAGGCAGTTGCCCGACTCCGCCAGTTCATCGACTTGCTTTGATCGCCTCGCCTCTGTCCCCAAATGTCCCCAGCAATACGACCGCAACGCCACTCTTGTGTTGCCCCTAAATTATCCCTAAACTGATTTGCTGCTCGCCATATCCCTGAAACGACAGTAGCCGCAAGCTAACGACTTGCGGCTACGTGTGTTGCGCGAGGGCGACGGGATTCGAACCCGCAACCGGAGCGACCGTCAGGATATTTTCTGCTCACCAACGGAAAACATTCGCACTCCAGAGCAGCACTGGCCTTGATTGATCCTTATCCAAAGACAAGGTCGATAGCCTGCCGCTGCTGATCGGGGCACAGATGCCGGTAGCGGCGAACCATTTCCTCCGTTTGGTGCCCCATCCATTCATTAATTACCCGCTGGTCAATGCCTGCCGCCGCGCAGTTCGAGGCAAAACTGTGCCGCAGGACATGCCAGCCACGCAGCACGGCCCAGCTACTCCCCTCGAAAGCACGCCGAAAATGGTCATGGGCTTCGTCGCGCGTCACAGCGATGGGTTCTTCTCGATGCGTCTTGCTGCGGATCACTTCCCCCTGACAGAACAGGTGTTGCCCGCCAGGGTGAACCGCCAACCAATTGCGCAAGACCGTTTGCACGAATGCCGACAGAGGCACACGCCGCGTTGTCCGCCGTCCGCGAGCACGCTTCTTTTCATGCAAAAGCACCGTCCCCGAAGTGAAATCCACGTCATCCACCCTTACCCGAAGCAACTCGCTCCGCCGTGCTCCGGTGTGAGCTGCCAAGCAAGCCATTGGATAGAGGAACGGCTGGGCCTGAGAGTCGTGGACATGCTGGAGCAATTGCTCGATCTCCGGCCGCGTCAAAAACAACGAGTCCCAAAGCTGGCGTATCTCAGCGTCCGCTAGTCCGCCGCGAGCGATCTGGCGTTCAATTTCCGCCCGCGTTTGGAAAGGCGGTTTCTCGTTCGTCTTGGGATACTTGAGTCCCCGGCCCGGAAAGGGGTTCTTCAGCCGGCCCGCTTGCACGCCCCAATTCCAGCAGGCTCGGAAGCTGGCCATTTCCTTCCGCAAGGTGACGGCACTGAGTGGCCGTCCTCGGTAACGCTTGCGTGCCCGCCGGTCGATGTGTTTCTGGAGATCACCGGGAGTCAGCGACACGATGCGGAAGGATTTACCCAGCGTAGCGATGACCTGTCGCAAGTGCAGGCGGACGGTGGCGAGCGAGTTTTCCTCCATTGCCCCGTTGGAGTGGACGGCGAGGTATTCGTCGCGCAGCTCGCCCACGGTCAAGATATGGGCCGACGGAGTGTCTGCCGGTTGGCCGGTCAGCTTGCCGTCGGAGAGCAGGAAGGTGCCGATGTCAGCGTCTGGCGGTAACTCCAGCCGGCCCCGCTCCAGGAGGTGAAGATTCTCTTGGAACCGTGTCAGAGCAGCTTCCGCGTCGGAACGCTTGCGGGTCTTGACGGTCTTCTTGATCTTCTTTCCGCCCCAGCGGAAACAGATTTTGAAATGCCCCGACGTTGGGTGTTCTTCGAGCCAAGCCATGAGGTTGCCTCCAGGAAATTCTACGTGCCGGCCCTAGCTCCAGACCAGCGACGCGACTCCAACGCGACCTCAATGCTGCCCCCCAAGTGCCCCCCAAAGTGGTTTGGCGCAAGGCAAAGGGGTTACGGCAATTAGCCGTAACCCCTTATGCCTCAAGGTGCCGAAGAGAGGACTCGAACCTCCACGCCCGTTAAGGGCACCAGGTCCTGAACCTGGCTTGAGTGCCAAAGCGTAGGGTTGCCTTGGCGTTGGGGTGATGCTGCAAGTTGTGAAAGAACAGGTGGTTGCGAGATTCGCAGAC
>JAJPHU010000223.1 GCA_021325115.1 Planctomycetota bacterium
CCCCAGACGCTCTTGATTCGCATAAGCCCCATCTCCTCCGTGACCAGGCGCGTGGCCCGTCCCCCTGCGGCCTGTTTCCCCCAGCCGCAGCCCCGTTGTCGGACAGACTGTCCCCCACGAGCATCCGTGGCGGACTCCTATCTCGCGACAAGAATTGAAGGGTGGCGGAATATAACACGTGTTCGAACAATGTCAAGAGCATTTTCCCACGAATTTTGCGCGAGACCTTTTTTCCGGCGAACGACCGACGTTCGCCGGAAGATGGGCGAATAGGCGCAGGCACGCAAAGCACCCAAGCTCTCCTTGACAGTTGGTCGAGAACTGCATAAAAGAAAAGAGCGAGGCCCCCATCGTCTAGCGGCCTAGGACGTAGCCCTCTCACGGCTAAAACAGGGGTTCGAGTCCCCTTGGGGGTAGTCGTAAGCCTTGTCAGGAATTGACTTTAGGTACAAAGCCTTGTCACGAAGGACATTCGGCATTTCGACCGGAACTACTATACTCTTGCTGACAACTCCCATCCATCCCTGACGGTGCCGAAATCTGTGCCGCCTGTCTGTAGGGGGTTCCGATCGCTTGCCCGTAATGCTCGACGGACCCTTGGCCCAGCCATTTTTATCGCTTGCTCCCCAATCGAGGAGGGATCTTTCCTTTCTGTGGATTGATCAGCCTTAGTTTGCGCTTCTGGATCGCTTCGGGATCGGGACAGACGGGGTTCTTAGTCACACCGGGCGGTGGATTGGGATCGGCGGAGGACTGCGAGCCGCAGCCTGTCATGCTCGCGGCCAGGAGCCAGAGAAGGATAAGAGAGAGGAAGCAACGCATGAGCAATCTCTTGGGTTCGAGGGGCCATCAATCCAGGGGAACGACTTCGCCCCCAGAGCGGGTGGCCAGGGCAGGCAGGGTGGTCTTGCCCGCAGCGTAGGTGAGGAAACGCACGGAGCCGTCGCCCATCAGCCAGTTGCTGCCGCTGAGGTGCGTGCTCCAGTGGTGCCAACGATGGTAGTAATTCGGGTCGTTCAAGTGTCCGGGACGATAAAACTCGTGGTCCGCGTATTCGGTTTGGGGCGGATCGTTGACATCGATTTCCTCGACGCCAAGCACGATGTCGGGCACCCCGAACCAGGGCCATTCGCCAATTCCTGCAAACCACCAACCCCATAACAGGTCGGGGGAAGAAGGCCGTTCGCCTACCATAACGGTATTGCTCGTGCCGTCTGTAATGTCGGTCAAGCGGACGCGGCCATTAACGTGCAAGATGCCGTCGTAAAGCAGCTGATTGGTGCCGTTAACGGCCAGATAAGACGTGAGGGCCGCAGCGTAGCCGCTGTTCGTCTCGCTTGGACTTTCGGGAGTAGACAATGTCGTGACATTCTCCGGCCTGCTCGTCCAGATCTGGCTGGCGCGTGGGTCGGCCGGACATTGAACCACTTTCAACGGAATGGCGTTGAGACAATTACCCGGCCCTCCCTGAAACCAGGGCCAGGCATTCCAATCGATGCGGACATAGATGTTGTCCTGTTCGAGTTGGGGCAAGATGCGTGTGATGAAGGTAAAGAACTGCTGGCCATAGCGGTAGTTCAGGTTCGGGTTCGGGGGGGCATTAAAGGGCGGAGTGTAATAGCCCAGCCTTCGATCCGGCGGCCAAGGTCCACCGATGCAACATCCCGGAGGAAAGGTTCCCTGAGTATCATGATAATTGTGTAAGGCTGCCCCTAATTGCTTGAGATTATCGGCACATCGAACACGTGCCGCAGTTGCGCGCGCTCTCTGAATGGCAGGGAGAAGTAAAGCAATTAGAATGGCGATGATAGCGATTACTACCAAGAGTTCGATCAGTGTGAAGGCCGTCCGTGTCATGCGAAAAGGCATCGAAGATCCTCTATATGCTGGCGAACGGCCGGCGTCCGCCGGCCGTTCGCCTACTTTGGAACCGAAGAATTACTCCTCATTCCAGGCCGTGGCCGGCCATCCCATACCCAAATAGCACCACTAGCCTGGACGGCAGCCAGGAAATCTCCCGTTGGGCTGAAAGCGACATCATTCATCGGACCGACATCCCCCCGCAGAATCAGCAACTCGCGATCCGTCTGCCGGTCCCAGAGACGAATGGTTTCGTCATCGCTGGCTGTGGCGAACAACATCTCATCCGGACTCAGGGCCGCGCTGCGAATGATCCCTGCATGCCCGCTGTAGCGCGCGAGCTTGAACAGGCCGCTCGGACTGACTTTAAATTTGTTGAAGCCCTGATCTTGTCCTCCCAGGAACATCAATGATTCCTCCTTGTTGAAAACGGCGAAGCAAGGGCCGCCGATCGCGTAGCGCGTGCTCGGCAACAGATGAGGGTCCTCGGACAGATCGAGCAAGACATAGCTGGGGTTACGGAAATTGTCTATGTGAGATAGTAAAACAATTAATTTGTCTCCGCCTGCATACAGTTGTGCGGCGACAGGAGTACCGGACAACAACTCGGCAGGGACCACACGGCCCTGGGGCGGGTGGCAGGTCAGGTCCCAGATCTGAACGACACTGGTGTGTTGCCGTGTCCGGCCCACAATGGATAACCGCCGGCCGTCGCGACTGACGGACAGCGAGGAGATCAGCACCAGCTGGGTATCCAGCTTATCCGATAGACTGCCGTCGCGCGCATCGAGAAAACGGACAACCCCATCATCGAGGCCCGGTTCCTCGTCGCCGCCTGCTACTAGGATGGTCTGGCTTTGGGGGAGAAAACGGACCTGCCGCAACGGCCGCTGCTCTTGAAGCAGCCGCCGTGGCCGTTGTCTGCCTGTTGGATCGATCCGCCAGACAGCTCCATCTAGCCCAACACTGATGAGCGCAGTCCCATCTGGGCTGAAGGCAAGGGCGGATGCGGCAGACTGATGTAGCCGGTAAACCTCGGCTTCCTGAGATTTCTCGGCCCGCCAGGCTTTGATGGTGATGTCATCACTCCCCGAAAAGATCAACCCGGTCTCCGGTTGGATAGCCAGGCAGCGCACCGGCCCGTAATGTCCGCGGCGGATGAACAGTTCCTGCCCCCGGTGCCGATCCCAGATGCGGACAGTCGTATCCATCCCGCTGCTGACCAGTTGACCATCGGGAGTGAAAGCCAGACTGGTGATAGCCCCGGAATGTCCGCCGCACATCTTTTGCAACGTGAAAGTTTCGGTGTCCCGCAGCTCGATCGATCGGTCGGAACCGCCGCTTGCCAAGATGCGGCTATCCGGGCTGAACGCCAGCGCTACAGTCTGACCATCGTTCGCCTCAAATCGGCAGATCGGCTCCGGTTGGTCTGGATCGAGAATGACGACCTCGCCGGACAAAACCTTTCCTTGCTCGCTCGTCGCGTCAGCGAGAACGTCCCTTGCTGATGCAGTGGGCTGGTGGAATGCAGGAATGAAGGAAGCAGCCAGCCGGCGACCGTCGGGAGACCAGGCCAGGGCCACGCAGCCTTGATCGGCGCTGGCCAACCAGCGCCGAACCTCGTTGCCGCAGGCATCCAGCAAGAGCAAGCAGCCCGGCTGACCGGCCCGCACGCCGGTCGCCACGGCAAGCAGCGGTTTGCTGGGATGGTAGCCAACCGCCGCCCGCTCTCCCAATTGATCCGCCAACCGAGTGCGGATTGCTTCGCGAGGCTTCGGCTCCGCCCCAGTCCCTAGCTCCCAGACGATCAACTCTCCTGAATCGCGGCTGGACCCCGCCACGCTTGCCAGCCGCATTCCATCGGGAGAGAAAGCCGCCCCCCAGACAGGCCCTGCCTTCACCGGCAGGGTGAGCAGCCTTTGGGCAGTGCCCGTCTCCCAGAAGACGAGGGAACCGTCGCCCGAGCCGCTGACCAGCCACCGCCGCTGCGGCGCGAACGCCAAGGTATGCACAGGTTGCGTATGGCCGGTCAGGCTGAGCAGGTCGGCGTGGGTGATGCGGTCAAGATAGTGCCACTCCCAGCCGCGCTGGTCCGCAGCACAGCCTTCCAGTAATTGCCGGGCGCGGAAGAGCTGATTGTCATGATAAAGCCGATCTGTCATGTAAATGTCATTGACATACAGGCAGCGCTTCTCCTTGCGGTCGGCCTCTTGCTCGGCAGCCAGGGCTTTTTCGGTTCGTTCGTGTTCCTGCCGCAGCTGCATCTGGTCGAAGACAAGAACAATTGCCAGGGCCGCCATCAGCATCAGGCCGGTTAAGGCAACTAGCAGCCCGCCCCGGGTGGGATTGCGACGGCACCAGCGGTAGATTTTTTCCACGCGGGACAGCGGCCGGGCCCGTACCGGCTCATCGTGCAGGAAGCGGTCCAGCTCGTCGGCGAACTCCTGAGCCGTGGCGTAACGGTCTTTCGGTTCCTTGTGCAGCGCTTTGAGGCAAACGGTCTCGAGATCAGCTGGCACTCCCGGAATCAGTTGGCGGGGCGGTGTTGGGTCATCGCTCAGGATCTTGTCCAGGATCACCAGCGCGGTATCGCCCTGGAAGAGGGGCCGGCCGGTCAACGCCTCATAAAGGATGGCGCCCAGGGCGTAAACATCCGCTGCCGGGCCGACGCTCCTGGATTCTCCCTTGGCTTGTTCGGGGGCCATGTACGCTGGCGTGCCGATGATCTGACCGATCTGCGTCTGCTCCGGTGCTTCGCACCGCTTGGCCACCCCGAAATCCGTGATTTTGGCCGTGCCATCCTCGGCCAGCAGTACATTGGCTGGTTTCAGGTCCCGATGGACGATGCCGGCCAGGTGGGCCGTGTGGACTGCCTGGGCCAATGTAGCGAGGAGTTGAGCGCTTTGTCGAGGTGGCAGAGGACCTTGGCGGAACAACTGTTCCAGGCTGCCGCCCGGCAGGTATTCCAGCGCAAGATACGGTCTGTCGTTGGCCAGGCCGATGTCATAGATCGCCACGATGTTGGGATGACTCAAGCGAGCAACCGCTTCCGCCTCTCGGTAGAAACGAGCAACCTGGTCTTCATCTGCGTGCTCGCCGGCCAGGATCATCTTCAGGGCCACGATGCGATTTAGTTTTTGGTGCCGGGCCTTGTAGACAATGCCCATCCCTCCTCGGCTGAGCCGGCCGAGGATTTCGTAGCCGGGCACGTCGGGCAGCGATATTTCTTCGGCGCGTGGATTCTCGGCCTGGCGGAGCACGGCCGAATGGCTCTGGGGAAAATCGATGGTCTTTTCCTGATGAGCAGGACACTCCTCCGCACAGACATCGGACGGCTCCCCGCTGACCAGGGTACCGGCATCGTCAGCCAGCAGGGCTTCCAGCCGAGACTGACAGTTCGCGCAGACCTCGACATGAGCGATGATGACAGGATCCTCGACGTCCTCAAGCAGTTGGACCGTGAAAGCACGTACCAATAACGCAGGCGCGGGGCAATCCTTCATGATCGCACCTTGTATTCAGGAAAACTCGTCTGTTACCATATTACCAGCGGACCTTACCGATCTAACACGGAATCTGGTGGGGCGCCGTTCTTGCCGTTCTTGGGAGGACGCCAATGCCGCTTACGGATCGGGACACGCCTTACTCTCTTCTCATGCGTCTTTCGCAGGAGGTCCGCGATGAACATGCCTGGAAGGAGTTCATCCAACGCTATCAGCCGTACATACAGGCTTGGTGCTTGGAGCGAGGCCTCCAGCAGGCCGACGCCGAAGATGTCACCCAGATCGTTCTCGAGCAGCTGCTGACAACCATGCGCGAGTTTCGCTACGATCCAACCCGGAGTTTCCGCGCCTGGCTGCGAACGGTGACAGTACGTGCCTGCAATCGTTTTGTCATCAAAGAACACCGCGCCGCCGGGCGGAAGGATCTCTCGTCGCTTCGGCTGCTCGACGAGGCGCCGGCCCGCCAAGAACTGGCGCGTCGGCTTGAGGAGGCTTTCGACAAAGAGTTGCTTGAACAAGCGATGCAAACGGTTCGCGGCTCAGTTGCGCCACACACGTGGGAGGCATTCCGGCTGACAGCCCTGCTGCACCAGAGTGGCGCCGAGGCAGCTCGCCAGCTCACCATGCCAGTCATGCATGTCTACGTCGCCCGCCAGCGGGTGCAGATGCGGCTCCGCCAGGAAGTGAAACGACTGCAACGGCTCATGGATCAACGCCATGAGATATGAGTTGCTATACAACTTAAGTGTCTAGCGGACAGAACCGTAGGGCAAGGGTGGCCAAATGGGAAAGCCTGTTCGGCGGGCTGACGCAACCCCGCTCGCCCCAAGGACGCGACTCCGTTTACCAACGATCTAGCGGCACACCCCGTGATTAATTTCTCGTCGCCCAGATGTCCCAGATCGCCAGAGCGCATTGCAAGCAGGTGTAGCGGCTATAGGCCTTCCTCCCTCCTCCCTTGTGGGGGAGGGCTGGGGTAGGGGTTAGGACGCTCTCACCCCCGCCCCAGCCCTCCCCTATAAGGGGATAGGGAGGAAGACGCTACACCCGCTTGCAATGCGCTCTAGAATGCTCGATGAAACACGGCTTTTCCACCGGCCGCAGGCACAAAGAATGGCATAAAGAATTCGCGGAAAACGTGGAAAAACAGGCGAAGACGATGGGATTCATGGAAACCGCGAAAAGACACAATGACTTGAAAAAAAGGTAGTTCCAGCAATGGTGCGGATCGGGATCGTAGGCATTGGTTTCATGGGCATGATCCATTACCTGGCGGCAGCCAAGCTGCGCGGCGCACGGGTGGCAGCCATTTGCACGCGCGATGCCAAAAAACGCGCTGGCGATTGGCGCGGTATCCGCGGCAACTTCGGGCCGGCTGGCACCTGGATGGATCTGGGCAACATCAAACGCTACGCCCACTTCGAGGAGATGTGCGCCGATCCCAACCTCGATCTCATCGACATCTGCACGCCAACCCATTTGCATGCCGACATGGCACGGGCTGCCCTCCGCGCCGGCAAGCATGTCTTGGTCGAAAAAGCCATCGCCCTGATGCGCAAGGACGCTGATGCCATGCTGCAAACGGCGGCCAAGGCCGGTAAACTGCTCCTGGTCGCCCATGTGCTGCCGTTTGTCCCGGAATTCGCCTTCGCCACCGAGACGATTCGCTCCGGCGTCTACGGCCGGTTGCTCGCCGGACACTTCAAACGCATTATCGCTCAGCCGGACTGGTCCACAGACATCGCCGACGCCGGCAAAACCGGCGGACCTGCCGTCGATCTGCACATCCACGATACCCACTTCATCCGCCTGATTGCCGGTGCGCCGCGTAAGGTCTTCTCTACCGGCTTGGTGCCCGACGGCAGCACCGTCACTTATCTGACGACTCAATATCTCTACGATTCCGGTACTCCTGTTCTCTCGTGTAGCAGCGGCGCACTGGCGAAAAAAGGCCGGGAATTCGTGCATGGTTACGAGATTTACCTGGAAAAAGCGACGCTGCTTTATGAATCCGGCACGCAGCCGTTGACCGTGTTGACCGAAGACGGTAAGGCCAAGCAACCGAAGCTGAAGGGATCAACCGAGGCAACGGCAGCATTCACGAATGAGATGCAGATGGCGGTCGAAGGCGTCCAAAGCGGCTGCGAACCGGATCTCCTCCGCGCTCAGCTGGCCCGCGATGCCCTGGTGCTGTGCCACAAGGAATGTCAATCGGTGCTATCGGGCAAGGTCGTCACGGTGGATTAGTTCTTTTTACTCAGCAGTTTCGACAGGCTGATGCGTACTTCCTTGGTATCGCCGGCTTTCACGATGGCAGCATTGGCTTTGGCAAGCAGTTGGCGCTCCATCGAGGGCCGCCATTGTTTGATGCTGCCGCGTGCCGCGTCGCCGAGCAGCTTGGCCGCTTCACCGCCCAAACCGGCAATATGTTCGACCACCACATTATCGTAGTCCGACTCTGCTTGCAGCACACGCAGGCGAAACACGGCATCCGGCAACAAACCGCCGCTGCTGTCCAGCTGTGCTGTGGCCTCGCAGTGCAGCGTTAGCTTGATGCGCAATCGTGCCCGAACGCTTCCCGAATAGATGCGCCGACCCGTATGCCAGTTCTGCTTGTCGTAAGTGATATGGGCATCAAATGAAATGAAGGCGGTGAAAGTCATGCGACCCGGTTCAATAACGTGGGCATCGCGCAGGTCGAAGATGAGCGTATCCGGCAAACGCTCAGCCGTCACACGCACTTTCCACCAGCGCCCGTCGTTCTTCATCACGATGATTTTTTCCGGATAGACATGAAAGCCTTGGCCGCGCCACTTGATCTCCGACACGGGCTTTTGCAGCCCCCAGTGCTGCGTGTCTTCGTAGAGCGGCGATGGCATAGCCTTGACCAGAAAGCCACGCAGCGAACCGGCCAAGGCATCTACCGAACCGCCGCCCAAGGTAGCCAAGATGTTCCCGGCATCGAGCGTCTTGACCGGCGCCGGCGGTGAAGCGGAAAAGCCAACCCCAGAAGCACAGAGAAGAACACAAAAGAGAAGAGAAGAAGAAAAGACAGGAAGTTCGGTTGAGGCAGATTTTATCTCTTCCATTTTCTTCCCTCCGCATTTCCAGGCTCCACGGAGAAACGTTACGCCGGATTTATGCTTATTCTCGGAATTACCCGCAGTGTCCAGGCCAGATTGGCACCAGTTGTTTTGCTTCGCATGGAGGGAAGATACGAGAGAATCCGAAAAAAGAGGAAAATCGGCAGGACAGTCAACCGGCGCAGGGCTGTGCCCTGGAGAGCGAAGGCAATTACCGCTCTCCAGGGCACAGCTCGGATCGGCGAGAAACATCTGGGAAGGACGCAGACATGACGCAACAGGGATGTTGGCGGCGGCTCAGCGTTGCTTTGTGGGCTGGATTGTGTTTGCTCAGCGAACAAGGCTGCCTCAGCTTTGTCCATTCGCTGGATATGCCACCCAAGGAGCAAGTCGTTCTGAGCGAGAAGATCCCCGCCCCCAGCCGCAACCACGTCCATGTCTTTCTCATCCACGGCCTGGATCCCCTCGACCTAGCCAACCTCAGTGGCTTGACGGAATACATCCAGCAACTCGGCTACATCAAAACGCATTACGGCCAACTGTATCACTTATGGTCGTTCAAAAAAGAGATGCGCCGCCTCCACAAAGAAGAACCGCAGACGCGCTTCGTAGTGATTGGTTTCAGCTTCGGGGCCAACGTGGCGCGTGAATTGGTCAACGCCGTCAAGGAGGACGGCATCGTCATTGATTTGTTAGTTTACCTGGGCGGTTACACTCTGGACAATTCGCCACAATCACAGCCGGAGAACGTGGTCCGCGTGGTCAACATCCTGGCGGCGGGCTGCTTCTGGGACGCCAAGATAGACCGCGCGGAAAACCTTCATTATCGTAACGTCTGGCATTTTGGTTCGCCGACGCATCCGCAAACGCGCGAGCTGCTGGCTCGCGAGTTGGCCGTGGTAGCCACACGTGTGCCCTATAGCGAGAAAGTGCCACCACTGCCGCCGGAGCTAGAAGAAGAAATACCCCGGCCGCGTCGTCTGGCATCAGACCAGCTTCGGCAGATATCATCCGAGTTACCGTCGGAATGGAGCTTCCTCAACTCACGCAGCGCTGTCAAAGAACCGCCACCCCCACCACTGGCGCAACCCCCTGCAAAGTCCAGTGTTCAGCGCGTGCCGTTCGCCATCATTCCGTGAGCGGTTCATTCCTGTACGACGGGATTGCGTAGGATGCCGATCTTTTCGATTTCGATTTCGACCACGTCGCCGTCCTTAAGGAAGACTGGCGGTTTGCGCGTGAAGCCGACACCTGATGGTGTGCCAGTGAAAATCAGGTCGCCCGGCTCCAGTGTCACGACCTGCGAGATATAAGCGAGCAAATCGCCCGCCCGAAAAATCATCTGCCGCGTGTTGCTGTCCTGCATCGTCTGGCCATTTAGCCGAAGGCGGATGGAAAGACTATGCGGGTCGTTTAACTCGTCCATTGTTACCAAGACAGGGCCGATCGGCGCGAAGGTGTCGAAGGTCTTGCCAGCCAGCCATTGTCTACCGTCTTTTTTGAGCTGCCAGTCGCGGGCCGAGACATCATGGCCGATGGTGCAGCCAGCCAGATGATCCAGGGCAGCGGCTGCGCTCAACCGACGTCCCTTCTTGCCAACGACCAGCACCAATTCCGCCTCATAATCAACTTCCCGGCTGACGGCCGGCAGGCGGATGGCTTGGCCGGGACCGATGATGGCTGTAGCAAACTTGCTGAAGAGGACCGGCTCTCTGGGGATAGGCGCACCGCTTTCGGTGGCGTGATCGCGGTAGTTGAGGCCGATGCAAATGACCTTTGGCGGATCAGGAATGGGAGCGAGCAGCTTTACAGAAGCAGCGGGATAACGCACCGCATCCGGCCGCGCCGCCACTTCGGCCACATTGCGAAGCATGTCGGGGCCAGCGGCCAGCAATTCTCTTACACGGGGAGCCAGGTCGGACCGCGTGGCATGTAGATCGATGTAATCTTCACCCTGAAGCACGGCTGCTCGCGGGCCGGCTGGAGTTTGAATGGTTGCCAATCGCATAATATCCTCGTGAATTTACTTGGAGATAAACAGGGGCGTCCGTGCCATGTTGCAGCGCAGCGGGGCGGGCGGCAAGTCTGTCTTGCCGTTTTCTCTTTATAAGCGTCCCTGGCGGTGTCCTCATTCTCCAGTAACAGGAACAGGAAGATGGCGAGTAAACTTCCTCCTGTTTTGTTACGTCTCCACTACCAAAAGGCGGCTGAAGCTCGACTTGTGCCAAATGTTTGACTGGACCGTAACTGCTTCAACCGCAATATATTATAATAAATGCCCTAAATATCTTATAATAGAAGCCGATTGCGAAAAACGCTTGAAAACAAGCCGATTTTCGCACATCGACTCCATTTTTGGCATCAGTCGAGCTAAGGAATTGTCCCCGAATGCCTTTGCTTAGTCGTGAGCTGTGGGCGAGCGCGACTGTGCTTGCCTGCGGCTCGCGGTTAAACAGACGAATTTGTTGGCGTCAGGCGCTCCTCCGCGTGGCACGCTTCCAGACACGCCAGCTGGCGAGGATGAGCTTCTTCGCAGTTCCGTGAAGGAGAGGCACGCACTGAAACGCTTCGTTCAACTTGTCGGCGATCCGGTAGCGCAACAACGCCTCCTCTTCATCGTTCGCTAATTTACACATACGGTCTCGCCGATAACTTTCCAGAAGCACCTCCAGCCGTTCTCCGCCGCTATTGATGCTGAGCGGGACCTTGCGGTTTTCCCCGATCTTGACCGGAATAGGGCAAATCGGCACTCGACTGCCGATTTTCTCCAGAAAAACACCGTCGGCGTGGGTGATGACGTCGCGGTCCTCCGGCCAAAATTCCCCATCCGGGAAGAGATCGAACAACTCGGCCTTGTGGCACACTTGCAAATAATCCACCTGACAATCCAGCGGCCCGCCGCCGCAACAGCTTCCCTTCACCTCCTTGGCGAGCAGCTCCTGATAGATCAACTTCTCTCCTTCCGGAGTGACGGCCGACATATCGATGGAGGCATACATGGCCTTCGCTTCCGGATGGGTCTGGGCGAAATCGTGGAACGCCTGAAAGGCATTGGGGTAAAACAGGTCGTCGTCGCAGAGATAAGTAATGAATGAACCATTAAGCAATTTCCTACGAAAGCACTCGTTGAAACACCAGGAAGCGATCGTTTTCGTCTGCCGCAATTCCTCCGTTTCCCAGGAGCGGATCAGACGAAAGCGCGGGTCTTTGAGCGCCGGCAGGGTCGAAAAGAAACCTTGATCGTACAAGATGCCGCTATCAAAGATCACGGCTTCCCAATCGAGAAACGTCTGAGCAAGCAAGCTGTCGATCGCGTCGCCCACATGATCTGCCTTGTTGTGACTGAGGAGGATGCAGGAGATAAAGGGCATAATCGTCCTCACGCAAGATACCCGTTCGCCGTGCCAACAAGGGCATCCCTTGTCGGCGCGGCGAACGAGCGGGGAAACATACTGTAGCACTGCCGTCTGTGCTGAATCAAGTCGAATCGAGGAACGCGGACGAGAGGACTCCGGCAACCTTGACACTCAGATCTTGTTCCGTTATACACTCGCATCCGCAGGCGAAGTCCGCCCTGGAGACGGACAGCGCCGCAACAGGGAGGAGTTGGGGCATGATTATCTCCCGAACGCCTTTCCGTATCTCGTTTTTCGGAGGCGGAACGGATTATCCGGCCTGGTATCGTCAGCATGGCGGGGCCGTGCTGGCGGCAACTATAGACAAGTATTGCTATCTTACTTGTCGTTATTTGCCGCCTTTCTTTGAGCACCGCATCCGCCTGGTTTACCGCGAGATCGAAACCTGTCAGACTATCTCTCAGATCCGCCATCCCGCTGTGCGGGAGGGACTGAAGTTCTTGGGGATCGATCGCGGCATCGAGTTGCACCACGACGGCGATTTACCGGCGCGCAGCGGCATGGGTTCCAGCTCGGCCTTCACCGTCGGCTTACTCCACGCCTTGCACGCCCTCAACGGCCGAATGCCGTCCAAGAAACAACTGGCCACCGAAAGCATCTACCTCGAACAGGAAGTGCTAGGCGAGACGGTCGGTTCTCAGGACCAAGTCATGGCCGCCTATGGCGGACTACGGCATGTGCGCTTCGAGAGCAACGGCGAGATTGTCGCCGCTCCAGTTGTGCTGTCCCCGGAACGCCGGGCCGAGCTTCAGGCGCACCTCATGCTCTTTTACACTGGCATTGCGCGCACGGCAGCGGAAGTGGCCAAGACCTACGTGGAGGGAATCGATTCGCGGCGCCGGCAGCTGCGGCTGTTACAGGAGTTGGTCGAAGAGAGTATTGACATCCTGACGAGCGGCAAAGACATCCGCGTGTTTGGCGAGTTGCTCCACGAGGCCTGGGAGGCCAAACGCAGCCTCAGTGACAAGGTGTCCACTACCAAGGTGGATGCTCTCTATGAGCGCGCGCGTGCTGCGGGAGCGATCGGTGGTAAGCTGACCGGGGCCGGGGGCGGCGGCTTTTTGCTGCTATTCGCGCCGCCAGAGCAGCATCAGGATATTGTAGAAGCGCTCAAGCAGCTGATTCACGTGCCCTTCGCATTTGAGTCGGGAGGGAGTCAAGTTATCTTCTACGAACCAGGTATCGATTACCAACAGGTGGAAAAGGTCCGCCAAGGCCAGAAGGCGGCCCGCCGCAAGGCTTGGGCGAGCGCCGCTTAAGGGGAGGAGCGGGTGAACGAGACATCACGCATCTACATCGCCGGAGGCGATACGCTCATCGGGACGGCGTTGCGCGAACGGCTACGGGCCGGCGGCTACACCAACCTGGTCGGCGAGCCGCCCGACGAGCCGGACCTGACCTGTCCCTGGCAGGTAGAGGATTTCTTCTCCGCCGAGCGTCCGGAATACGTTTTTGTGGCCGCGGGACCAACCGGAGGCATCCACGCCAACCAGAGCTATCCCGCCCAACTCATGCGCGACAATCTCTTGACAACTGTCCACGTCATCCACAATGCTTATCGCTACGACGTTGCCAAGCTTCTTTACCTGGCCAGTTCATGCAGCTATCCGCGTCTGGCCCCCCAGCCGATGCGTGTTGAGTCGCTGATGACCGGGCCGCTGGAACCAACCAACGAGGCCTACGCTATGGCCAAGTTGGCCGGAGTGGTGCTATGCCAAGCCTACCGTCGCCAATATGAGGCGTCGTTCATCACGGCTATCCCCACCAACACCTTTGGCCCGCATGATGATTTCAGAGCCGAGGACTCCCATGTCATTCCTGGACTGCTCCGCAGGATTCACGAGGCGCGCTGCCGGGGCCAGGCCGAGGTCCGCATCTGGGGCAGTGGACGTCCTCGCCGCGAGTTCCTCTACTCCCGCGATCTGGCCGATGCTTGTCTGTATGTCATGCGCAACTACGACGCTGATGAGCCAATCAATCTCGGTGGCGGTCCAGAACTATCGATTGCTGAAGTGGCCAACGCTATCGTCAACGTTGTCGGCTACCGCGGCCGGTTGAGTTTCGATACCAGCCGCCCCGACGGCATGCCCCTCAAGTGCCTGGATTCGCAGCCTCTGATGAAACTGGGCTGGTCTCCATCCACCGATTTCCATACTGCTCTGGCCGAAACTTACGACTGGTTCCTCCGCCACATTGCCTCCCAGGAGAACAGGAATGCTCGAAAGGCTGTATAGATCGCTGTACCGCATCCGCCGGCTGGAAGAAGCCTTTGCTCGCGTCTACCCAACCGACAAGATCAAAAGTCCCATCCACCTGTCGATCGGTCAGGAGGCCGTCTCGGTTGGTGTTTGTGCAGCGCTGCGGTTGGATGATGTGGTTTTCGGCACCTACCGCGGCCATGCTCTCTACCTGGCCAAAGGCGGTGACATGAAGGCGATGGCTGCTGAGTTGTACGGCAAGGCCACTGGCTGCACCCGAGGCAAAGGCGGCTCCATGCACCTCATCAGTACCGAAGTCGGTATGATGGGTGCCTCCGCCGTGGTTGGCACTACCATCGCCAACGCTGTGGGCTATGCCTATGCCCTGCAGTATCAAGGGCGGGATGCACTGGTTGCCAGTTTCTTCGGCGACGGCGGCAGTGAAGAGGGAGTGTTTGCCGAAAGTCTCAACTTTGCCGCTCTCAAGTGTCTACCTATCCTCTTTATATGCGAAAATAATGGCTATGCCATTCACACGAGCCAGGAGCGACGCCAGGGCAGGCCGGATATCTGCGCTCGCGCGCGAGCCTATGGTATTCCGGCGGAGCGAATCGAACACAACGATGTCCTTTACCTGTTCGAGCGAACGCGGACCGTAGCGGCCAAAATCCGTGCGGGAGGCGGCCCTCACTTTTTCGAGGTCATGACCTACCGTTGGCGCGAGCACGTCGGACCCAATAACGATTTCCACCTCGGCTACCGGACAGAAGATGAGGCTACTCCCTGGATCGAAGCCGATCAAGTAACGCGCTTGGGAGCGATGCTCCTGCCGGAGCGGCGTGAGCAGATCCAAGAGGAAGTGGAAGCCGAGGTGGAGGCGGCACTGGTTTTTGCCGAGGAAAGCCCGGAGCCAGAACCGGCGGAACTCTATACCGATGTCCTGTGAGAGGAATACCCCTATGCCACCGTCCGTTATTCGTGCCTCCGCGAAACGCCCCACACGAGCAACTCCTAGCGAGCGCACGCTGTCCTACGTCGATGCCATCCGTGAAGCCACGGATCAAGAGATGGCGCGCGATCCCTCCGTGCTGGTATTCGGTCTGGACGTGGATGATCCCAAGGCCATCCAGGGTACTACCCGCGGCCTCTTGGAGAAGTACGGCCCCAGCCGCGTCTTCGGCACACCCTTATCTGAGGATGCCATGACGGGAACGGCCATCGGTATGGCCTTGGCCGGCTTGCGGCCCATCCACGTGCACATCCGCATGGATTTCCTGATGTTGGCCATGAACCAACTTATCAACGTGGCTGCCAAGAGTCGCTATATGTACGGCGGCAAAGTCTCCATACCGTTGGTCGTGCGCTCCATGATCGGCAAGAGCTGGGGCCAGGGAGCGCAGCACTCCCAGGGTTTATACAGCTTTTTCATGCACGTTCCGGGACTCCAGGTCGTCGCCCCGACCACGCCCTATGACGCCAAAGGATGCTTGATCGCAGCTATCCGTGATGATAACCCGGTCCTCTATGTTGAGCACCGTATCCTGCACTTCCAGAACGGACCAGTTCCGGCCCACACCTACACCGTCACTCCTGGCCGAGCACGGATCACTGCGGTCGGTCAAGACGTGACGCTGGTGGGCATCTCACAGATGCAGAGCGAGTGTTTGAAGGCTCGGCTCTACCTCGAAGAGATCGGCATTCAGGCTGAGGTGATCGATCCGATCTGGCTTAGTCCGCTCGATATTGATACCATCGTTCGATCAGTAGAGAAGACCGGCCGGCTCTTGGTAGTCGACAACGGTTGGGTCTGCTGCGGCGCCGCCGCGGAGATCATCGCTCAAGTGGCCGAGCGTTTGCAAGGGCACTGTTCTTTCCGTATGCGGCGAATGGGTTTTGCCCCGGTCACGTGTCCGACAGCTCCGAGCTTGGAGCGACTCTACTACCCCGACAGTCGCACTATCGCCGCGGCTGCACGCGACTTGGTAGAAGGAACCAAGACCGGCTGGATGCCGCGCGAACGATCGGAGCTGAATTCCTTTATTTTCAAGGGGCCTTTCTAATGGAAGCCATACAAAGCAAACGCGAAGGACTCGACTGGCCCCTGATGCGAGACAACGTTACACGAGCCGATCTCGATGCCGTCATTGACTATCTGAAGCAAGATGAGCCGATCCTCACTCATGCAGCTCAGGTCCGTGCCTTCGAGCGCGAGTGGTCTGAGTGGTTGGGAGTGAAATACAGCATCTTTGTCAGCTCCGGCTCATCTGCTAATCTGTTGACACTGGCGGCACTGAAGGCACTTATGGGAGGCGGTGAGGTCATCGTTCCCCCCCTCACCTGGGTCTCGGACATCGCCGCCGTGTTGCACTGCGGTTTCGAGCCGGTCTTCGTCGATATCGACCCACGCACACTCGGTATGGATCCCGTACAGGTGATTGCCCGACTGACTCCACGGACACGGGCTGTCTTCCTAACTCACGTGTTGGGTTACAATGCCCTCACCCAAGAACTACTCGAAGAACTGGAGCGGCGCCGTGTGCCACTGATCGAAGACGTGTGCGAGTCGCATGGAGCAACTTTCCAGGGCCGCCGGCTCGGCTCTTTCGGTCTGGCCTCCAACTTCTCCTTCTATTACGCTCACCATCTTAGCACCATTGAAGGGGGAATGATCTGCACCAATGATGAGGAGTTCTACGAGACTATCCGCATGATGCGCTCACACGGCATGGTGCGCGAGCTGGATTCTTCGGAGCGCAAAGAAGAATACTGGGAGACCTACCCTGATTTGAATCCGGATTTCATTTTCGCCTATCCGGCCTGGAACGTCCGCAGCACCGAGATCAATGCTATCATCGGCCGCTCGCAGCTACCGCGACTGGAGGACAACATTCAGCAGCGAACCCAGAACCTGTTGCTGTTCCTCAACAATCTGGACTCATCCATCTACCAAACCAACTTTGCCATCGAAGGGAGCAGCAATTATGCTTTAACTCTGATCCTCCAAGAACCAGATGACGGCCTCTGGCATCAGGTCGCGGCCGTTTTGCGAAACAACAGAGTAGAGTTTCGCCGTGGTCTTTCCGGCGGCGGCAACCAACTACGTCAACCCTACTTGCGCCGCTTGCTTCCCCCGGACGAATATAAGAAGTACCCACGAGTGGACCATGTGCATTTCTACGGTTGCTACATCGGCAACTATCCAACGTTGCCCCAGGAGAAGATCCTGCAGTTGTGCGACTTATTGAATGGCTTGGCCAGAAGCCGTGGCCGGCGTGCGGCTTGAACCAAGTCGCGACCGTAAGGGAGTGGCGATCCAAAACCACTCTCTTATCCGTAGTTTCAACAATCTCTGAATGGGAGGCGTAAATCTCCTGAGATTTTGCTCAGGGGCTTATACCCCTACTCCGATTGAAACTGATTGTTACGGCCATGGCTCAGATGGACAGAGGAAAATCATGGTGAATACGAAAAAACTGGATCTGGTCCTTATCAACCCCAGTAGCCGCACTCATGTCTATCAGTCGCTGGGGAAATCTCTGACGGCCATCGAGAATCCGGTGTGGGCAGGTCTGATGGCTACCTTCTGTCGCACTCGTGGACTGTCGGTCGAATTGATCGATGCTGAAGCAGAGGAGTTAACAGCAGACCAGGTGGCTGAGAGGATCCATTATCTCAACCCAGTATTGGCCGTTGTTGTTGTCTACGGCCACCAACCATCGGCTTCGACGCAGATCATGACTGCCAGCGGCCAAGTCTGCACTGCGATCAAACAATTGACTCCCGAACAAAAAGTACTGTTGGTTGGCGGCCATGTTGCTGCCCTGCCGGCGCAGACACTCCGCGAAGAGGATGCCGACTTCGTTGCCGCTGGCGAAGGGCTACATACGATGGTGCAGTTGGTCGGTGCTCTCCGTTCGCCGGTCCCAGCTTTCTCCGGCGTTCCTGGACTTTATTACCGCGACGGAAACACCATTCGCAGCACGCCGGATTCACCGCTCGTTGGCAGCCTCGATGAAGAAATGTCCGGGGTGGCCTGGGACCTGTTGCCGATGTCCCGTTACCGGGCGCATAACTGGCACTGCCTGGGTGGACTGCCGCGCCAGCCCTACGCTGCCCTGTATACGACCCTGGGCTGTCCCTACCACTGCTCGTTCTGCTGCATCCAGGCACCGTTTAAAAGTGGCGAGCGGGCTGGTGGTATCAAGGAAACAACTAACAGCTACCGCTACTGGAGTCCCGATAATGTGATTCGGCAGATTGACATGTTGGTCAACGACTATGGCGTCCGCAACATCAAGATTGCCGATGAGATGTTCGTCCTCAATCGCAAGCACGTTGTTGGTATCTGTGATCGGATCATTGACCGCGGTTACGACCTGAACATCTGGGCTTACACGCGCGTTGATACCATCAAGGACGGCATGTTGGACAAGCTGAAAGCGGCTGGCGTCAACTGGTTAGCCTTCGGTATCGAGGCAGGCGCCGACCGGGTGCGCGATAATGTTGATAAGAGCTTCGATCAAGGAGAGGTTTATGACGTGATTCGTCGGGTACACGATGCCGGTATTAACGTGATCGGCAACTACATATTTGGTTTACCGGAAGACGACCTGGAGACGATGCAGGCGACCCTGGACTTGGCTCTCGATCTCCGCTGTGAGTTTGCCAACTTCTACTCGGCGATGGCCTATCCTGGCTCGGCGCTCTATGCACGAGCTGTTCGTCAGGGTGTGCCGCTACCGCGGAAGTGGACGGGCTACTCCCAGCATTCGCGCGATTGCCTGCCGTTGCCGACCCGTTATCTGCCGGCGTGTGAAGTCCTGCGCTTCCGCGATGAAGCGTTTCTTAGGTATTATACAGATCCTTGTTATCTTGAAATGATCGAGCGTCGCTTCGGTTGTGAAACGGTAGCGCACCTGCGCGAGATGACAGGACACAAGTTGGAGCGGTACCTTTTGGATGGCCGGTTGAACGTGCCTCTGGTCCTCTTGCCTGCAGAGAGGACCGAACCGGCCGACTCCGAGAACTTGATCCAGCTCCAGATAGCATAAAGACGATTAGCCACAAAGACACAAAGAGCACAGAGCACAGCAAAATAATTGGGCTATTCCTCTCTTTTCTCTTCTTTTCTTCTCTGTGCCTTTGGTGCTTCTGTAGTTCGTTCCGCTTCTTCCTGGCCGCCGCGCCGCCGGGAAGCCCAGATTTGCTCGCGCACGGATTCCAGCGTCAGACCGCTAAACTGGGCGCTGTAACCGTGATAACGGAATTTTTCGATGTCGAAACTACTTTCGCTCCGAGGAATCGCGTGATAGCCGAGCCCAACACGGACGATGTTGAAGCCGCTCACGTCCTCCTGCACGAGCTGTACGGGTCCTTCCAATTTGGGAGTTAGCCGACTACCGGTCACTTCGTACACATGATAAACCGCGTAAATCTCATGGCGAAATAGGTGATCTACGGAGCGTTTGCGCGCGAAGTCGTTCTCCAGGTCCGGTGCTCCCAGGAACGGTTGGTACATGCGCGGGACCAGGTAACGCAGCGGATCGGTGAAGGGATACCGGACATGCGTGAAGTGGACAATCCCCAGATCGCGCCGGGCGATCTCAGCCTGGTGGACATATTTGTGACGATGGTAAAAAGCCTTGTCCGGTGTGTAGTCGAAATCGACGTCGAGAAAATACACCGGGTGGGTGTCGCGCTGCACCAACAGTTGCTCCAGTTGGGCCGGGTGGTCCACGGCACGATGCAGGTTGGGGACCCCGGCAGTCAGTGTCCAGTATATCTCCATGTGATTGCCGCTGTGCCATTTGATTTCTTCGCCGTGAAGGACATTAGTCACGACAGCGGCATCTACGGGCACGTTACGTTTAAACCAGGCAGCAACAACGTCGATGCCGCCATAGATCGCGTGGTTGACCTTGTACGCGCCGTAAATGTTCAATGCCTGATCGAGGCCAATAACGACCAGGACGCCAGCCAGGGCATAGCGAGCCCAGAGGAGAAGTGGTTGACCTCGCAGTCGCAGCCACAACGATTCCATGCTCTCGGCGAAAATGATTGCCGCTGGCGGCATGGCGTACAGGAAGTGGACATGCTCGGCGAAGACGCGCACGATCGGCAGGTACATCAACAGGAACCAACAGCCCAAAAAGAGGTCGCGATGTATCCCCAGGACAGCAACCCCCAGCCCCAACGTCAGCCCAAGGTAGTCGTGATAGCGCGATTCCTCTGTTACGGCTTGCAACACCGACACAGCGAGCACCGCTGACAGCCAATAGGGAGTAACCGATCGCTGCATAGCTGTTTCAAGACGGCCGATCCAATCCGAACGCGGTTGACTTGCACTCTCATAGCCGGCCCGCATGCGCATCAGCAATTCCACGCCGGCGCACAACCAGAGCGAAGGTGGGAACAGGGGCAGAAAATGCCAGGGTGCGTGCCAGCGAATACCTTCTCCATTCATCTGGGCGGAGAGCAATCCGAGTCGGTAGACAGGCCGCAGTGGCAGCTGAGGCAAGAACAGGAAATGGACCAATGCTGTGGGAAACAGGGCGTGTAGAAAGCCCAAAAAGGCCGCTCCCGCAATCCATGTCGGCCGTCGCGTCCGCCGCAATTCCAGGAACAACAGCAGCAAGGCGTTCAGGCCGAAAAACTCACGTACCCATGGGCCGAGCAGTAAAAGCAGCAGCAAGACCGTCGCGCATAGGATACGGCGTCTGCCCTCGATCAGGTTCCAATAACACAACAAGGACAGGCAGTAGAGTAGCGGTACGAGGACTTGCACGCCGGCCGCGCAGACCCAAGCACTACCGATCAACGGTGGGGAGGCCAGCACCAGCAGTACGACACCGAAGGCCGTCAGGTCGTAGCGGACGAAGCGGCGGGCGACATAAAACAGACTGACGGCAAACGCACCGAGTGCAGCCCCCACGGCGAGAATCACCGGCAGCGGTACATAGCTCGGTGTGTAAAAAAATAGAGCTACAAAGACAGTCCACAACGTCGAGAGAGGACGATATCCGCTACTATCGACAAGTGAGAAAACTAAGCGGACGCAGTAAGGTCCGAACGTGCTCAACGGCTCTTGCGCGAGGCGTTCTCTCAGCTCGTGTCTCTCGTCTTTGCCGTAAGGATGGAACACCCGATCACTGTCGTCCCAAACCACAAAGGGGGAGGAGCGATAGGCGGCAAACCCCAGTACTATCAAGAGGAACAACCCCAGGAGCCAGAACCGACGGATCGGCATCCCTGCCTCGTGCATACGGACAACTCCTTAGTCATAGATCTATGACAATACCTTAGCGCCACAGGAGAGCGTCGCGCCAGAACTGAAAGTAGTAGGAGGCCCCCCAACGCCAGATGCGCAGCTTGCGTTCACCGCCGATGCGGGCGGGTTCATCACCCGGTATTTCCGTGATGCGCAGACAGCGGCGGGCAGCTCGCGCCGAGAGCAACGGCTCCCAGCTAATACGACATCCGAATAAGCGCTCCGGAGTCCTGTGCCAACGGTCCTGATCCAGTTCCAGATCGTAGATCAACTGTTTGCGATAAGCGCGATAGATGACCATAGCATCAGTGTAGCACCCGCCGTGCAACAAGTTGACTGTGCGTGTGAATAGCCAATTGCCAAAGGCGGTCAGCCAGTCGTCGTCTTGACTCCGAGCTGAGCCGAGGTAACGCGAGGCGATGACCATGTCGTAGCCCTCGTGCATCTTGGCGATGAGCTGGGGGATTAACTCCGGGATGCTATTGCCGTCCGGGCTGAAGGTCAGCAGGATGTCACCGGTGATGAGCGGCAATACTTCATTGTACGCCTGGCGAATGCCCGGTTGCGACTGGACGTAGACGAAATAGCCATTATCCCGAGCCCATTCGATGGTGCCGTCGGTGGAGCCGCCATCGAGGATGATGATCTGATCGACCCACTCCCGTTTGATGCGTGGCATGATGGCTTTCATGCCGACGACTTCGTTCAAGGTGGGAATCAAGAGCGTGACGGTCTGTGAAGTGTCCGTTCTTACGGGCGTCTCGGGAGTGTGGGCGAAGGGTGAGAGGACAGGGGAGGCATTCATGCAAACAACTTCCTCCTTGTACAGGTTCGCCGAAGTAGTGCTGGCGGACAAACCCGCAGGACCTGCTGGCAGTGTCCGGCACGCAAGCTGTGGCCCTACAGTATCGCTAACCGCTAGAACATGCGAAAAACGCTTCCGCCTGGGCATACGACTCTGGGGTGCCGATGTCGAGGAAGCGGCCCTGGCATGGGAAACCGAAACAGCGTTTGCTGGATGCCCATAAGGGACACATCTCACGTTCCAGGGAGACCACAACGTCGGAAGGGACTTCCTGGATTAAAGTACGGTTGATCAGGTAGATCCCCGCGTTCACCCAACCCGCGCCGCCGGCTTGGCCCTTTTCCTCAAAACGCAGGACTCGCCCGTCCGGTCCAATGAAGGCTCGACCGTAGCGAGAACAATCCTCCACAGGGGTGAGGACGAGACTAAGATCGGCGATTTGGCGATGATGGAACTCCCAGAAATCGGGTAAAGAAACGGCACAGTAAGAATCGCCGTTCAGGAGGAGAATAGTCGAGGAAGATAGATAGGGTAGTGCTCGCCGTATGGCTCCCGCAGTTCCCAGGGGCGATGGCTCACAGGAGTAGGTCAGGCTCAGGCCGGCATAGTTGTTGCCCAAGGTCGAGCGAACCTGCTCAGCACGGTAGCCGGTCAGAAGGACGACAGTACGGACACCCGCGCCGGCCAGTTGGTCCAACAGGTAGGTCAGATAAGGCCGACCATGGACAAGAGCCAACACCTTGGGCCGGTCGGCAATGCGGGACCGCAGCCGCGTGCCCAAGCCGCCAGCCAAGATGGCAGCAGTCACATCCTCGAGTCTTTCCGCCATGCGAACTCCTCAGCGAACGCCCGGCATAAGCCAGCTGGTTGCCTCCCTAACTAGCCGGTGTGTCGGACGTTCACCAATTTCCCGAGACGGCGCTTCAGGCCAACCCACGCTTGTCGGAGTTTCCAGAATTTACTGCTCTCCATGGCCCGGATGTGGCAGTACAGGTGCTTTCGTTCAACCTTCCAAGCTCGCCATTCTCGCCAGGCTTTGTCTCGTTCGGCCTCAATCGACCGCAAATCCGGCCGCAGTTTTGGGATGGCCAGGTTTTCGTGCATCTTGAGGATCTCGCGGGCGCGGGAGGCACGGCGTGTCATTTCTTCCCCGCCAGCGCCGGTCTTTTCCAACATCTCCAGCGCTTCCCGGAAGACGAGTGAACCGGTGGCCAACTCCTGCAAGAGGCGGCAAGCCGCCTGTTGGTCTTCGGGGAGCGCCCGTTGGAGTAGTTGCTCGGCGTACCACAATCGAAAGAACGGGAAGTCCGGATCGAGGGCAACGGCCGCCCCGTAATCGTCGAGTGCCTGCGAGTAAAAGCCGTGGTGAGCGGGATAGAAACCGCGATAGGCATATAGCGAGGCCAAAATCAGCCGGCATAGATCCGCCTCGGCTTCGGTGCCCTGGATCAAGTGTTGGGTGACGCGATCGAAGTAGCCGCGGTAGTTGAAGAACTGCGGGAAGAAATCCCACGGGAACACATCCTCCATCACGTCAATCTGCCAGTGGTTGGGCGGAAGGCGGAGCGTCTCATCCAGCAGGATAAGAGCTTCGGACACAAGTTCCGGCGTCCCGAAATGTAGCAAGATGCGAATTTCATTAAAGCGCGTAACGAGAGAGCGCGGGAAGCGTTCGCGCGCCGTGCGGTACACACTACGCAGGAACGCCAACCACTGATGGAGGGGAACCAAATCGGCTTCGGCCCGAAAGCAGTTGCCGAGAACAGCCTCACGAGCGAGATCGATGTAAGCATGAGGAGAAACCGGCTCGGGTGTGAGGGCCGTTTGCAAGCGCCGGTAGTTGTGGACAGCGATACTCCTCAGGACCGGACTGTGGTGATGATCTTGGCTAGGCAGCCAGCCTTTGAGCAGAATAGAACGTTTTTGATAGAGCTTGTCACTGCGGCACCGCGAGCGCGGCCTGCGTGGCCCGGCAGCCAAGAACGTCAAGAACCGCAAGTATTGGGACGCTACCCGCGCCAAGGAGAATTCTTCGCGGACGATCCGTGCGCCGGCTTCGGCCCGCCGGGCGAAGTCCGGCCAATGTTCAAGGATAGTGCGAACTGCTGCGGGCAAGTTGTTCCGTTCCAGTTGATAGGTCAAGATGCCCTGTTCTCGGCCGGCGAAGAGTGTCAACACGTTGTCCTCTTGGACGATCAAGGTGCAGCCCATGGCCAACGCCTCTAACCCGCGGGTGGGTAGGGCCGTGGGATGACGCACGTAGGTGATGCAGATTTTGGAGCAGTTCAGGTCGTTGTAGTATTCTGCCGGTGCCTGGAAGCCGTTGAGGATCTTGATGCGGAGTCCGGGGATTTCCAGGAGTTGGTGGAGCAGTTGGGCCTTGTCTGGGTGGTAGGGATGTAGCACGGTGCCCGAAAGGTACACATCGATCTCCCGTTCTCCCTGCCGTAGCGGCGCTATATCGTGCGGCACGCCGAACGATTTCGGAAACGTGTAGACAGGAGCGTGGACCAGGCGAGTGACGTCCCACCATTCACTGGGGTCGGTAACGAGGAGGGCATCGAAAAGTCCCAGCCAAGGGTACACCGTTTGGATGTGCAGGTCGTAATCGGCAGTCTGTCCGAACACAGGGCAGCCAAGCTCTTGGAGGTTCGGCGGCACGAGGTGCCATTCAACCATGGTGCAGATGTAGAAATCAGGCGGCTCGGTAGGTGGGTAATAGTCGTGGATGTTGGCGTAGGGTTTGTTAGGCAAATCGTCGGGGTGAAAGCTGATGTTGGCAACCCGGAAGCGCGGATCTGCCACGGCGCCGGCGAGCAGGTCCGCGCAACCGCAGCGTATCCAGGACCATTGTGCCAGGACATTGATGTGGGGTTTGCGGAGAAGAGCGAGCAGGTTTTGTGCATGAGCAGTGTGGATCGGCTCCAGGAGGCGGGCTGCCACTTCGTCTTCGCCGCCGATCCAGTGAGCCACGGCGGAGTAGAAAGCTGCCTCGGGGTGGTCAAAGCGAGCCAGCCCTTCCACAGCCTCGCGCGTCTTGCCGATCAACCCCAGGGCGGCGTAGGTTTGCCATTCTTGCTTGCCTCCTGTCCTGGCAACGGTGGCATAATCTCCGCGCGCGAACTGTTCGGCTGTCTTGCCATGACAAGGCGACAAGGCGACAAGACGACAAGGTGACAAAACCTCGGACCCTTCCTCCGTTTCTGCATACATACCATGCCTCTTCACTTTGTCACCCCGTCACCCAGTCACCTTGTCATCTCTTGTCATCTCCTTAGGCGGCGTTTTTG
Source organism: Planctomycetota bacterium (assembly GCA_021325115.1). Lineage (GTDB taxonomy): Bacteria > Planctomycetota > Planctomycetia > Gemmatales > Gemmataceae > JAJPHU01. The sequence goes on from JAJPHU010000223.1 coordinate 25,423, forward strand.
AACAAACCGCGCCCCATCATGCGGTAGCCCTTAAGCAGCTCTTGAATTCCCTGGTCGAGACTGCGCTGAGCCTCAAAACCGGCCTCACGCAGCCGTTGGTTGGAGACGACGTAGTTTCGCTTGTCGGGATCCTGCCCGATCGCCGCGAAGTGGATGTAGAAATTGGGCACGTAATGCTTGACCTTCAAGGCCAGCTCTTCCTTGGACAGATTGGCACTGTCCAGGCCGAGGTTGTAAGGCTTGCCGATCATGTGCGACGCGTGGGCAATGGCGTAGAGCATACAATCGGCCACGTCGCGTACGTGAACATAGTTTCGTTTGAAATCCTTTTCAAAAAGGACGATGTAGCCTTCGGTCAATGCAGTGTACACGAAATGATTGACGAGGAGGTCCAAACGCATGCGCGGAGACATGCCGAAGACCGTCGCCAAGCGGAAGGTGATGACGTTGGGACTATCAAGCAAATGTTTCTCAGCTTCGACCTTGGTACGGCCGTAGAGAGAGATCGGTTGCAGCGGGGTGTCTTCCGTGCAGAATGAGGCGCCGTCGGTGACGCCGTAACCGCTGTTGGTGTTGGGATAAATTACCAGTTGGCGCGGGCTGCGGAGGCGATTGAGCAGGCGGACGGAGTCAAGATTAACGGTAGCAGCCAGGTGCGGATCACGGTCACAAGCCGGCGCCCCGACGATGGCTGCCAGGTGAATGATGACATCGACATCGCGGAGAGCTGATTGCATGACCGTTTCATCGCGTACATCGCCTCGGATGAAATCGAAGGCCGGCCGGGCGCAGAGGTGGAAAAGTCCCTGCTGGCCGGTCCCATACATGAGATTATCCAGGGCTTTCACCTGAAAACCGGCGTCGAGCAAGTGCTCGCAGAGGATACTTCCGATGTAACCGAGACCTCCGGTGACGAGAACACGCTGCGCCATCGGCTACTCCAGTAGGGCCGCGGGTCGCCAAGAATCCATAAGACGATCAGGGGCGGTGCGACCCGACGCAGTTACCGCCCAACTTGGAGAAAAGCAATAATGCGCCGAATGGGCTAAGGAGTCAATAGCCGTCGCAGGCAAACAGACAAATCCCTGGCTACGGGCTAGCGTCAGCTGGCTGACGCTAGCCCGTAGCCTACTTCGGGATTGAGAGTCCGCAAGGAGTGGTTATAATCGAGAAGGTATTGATTCAGCACAAGCAGAGCAACCAGTCATGGGCGTTGATTTTCTTCGACCTGCTGTGGGTGATCTCGTCTTTCAACTCTATGGGCGTCCTTTGCACCCGGAGTTGTTCGATATCCTTGCGGTGCGCAAAATCCAGCGCGAGGATTACGAGTTGACCGTCCGCATCACCCGCACTGGCCACGTGATCTCGTGGGAAAATGCCGATGTTCATCTGACGGAAGTGACCGCCGCCGCCGAGCAGGAGTTGCCCGAACGTCGCCGCTTGCTGCATTACAAACTGCGCAACGAGCATTCCGGCCGACTGATGTGCGCGCACGGCATTCATTACGAAATGAGTTTTCAAGTGGAGGTGCTGCCGCCGGAAATCTTCCTGCACATTCACGAGGAGATTCTCGCCGACGGCAGCAAGCGCGGCCTGCTGCACAATTTTCCCTCGCACAATCGTTTGTCGGTGGCCCCGCTCGGCTTCATCACAGCCGAAGCTGGCCGCGGCCGTTTGTTCCTTTCTTCTTTCCATACATTTCCCACAGAGAATACGGTCGTCAAAACGCAATCGCTGATCGAGAAGCGCGTGTAGGAGAGCGACCACATGAGCAAGGAAACACAGCTTCGTCACATTCTCGATTGCGGCATCGTCGCTGTCGTTCGCTCGCCGGATAGCCAGCAATTAGTCGACGTGGTGCGGGCGCTGGCCGACGGCGGCGTCACGGTGGTCGAAATCACCATGACGGTACCCGATGCCCTGGATGTACTGCGACAGGTGCGACAGACGTTGGGCGAGCGCGTATTGCTGGGAGCCGGCACCATTCTCGATGTTGAGACGGCCCGCGCCGCTCTCCTCGCCGGCGCAGAATACCTCGTTGCCCCAACACTTAATCTTGACGTGATTCGTCTCTGTCAGCGCTACAGCAGGCTGGTCATGCCGGGCGCGTTTACGCCGACGGAGATCTTGACGGCGTGGGAGGCAGGGGCCGACATCGTCAAGGTGTTTCCCGCCGAGGTAGTGGGACCGGCTTTCTTTAAGGCGATGCGTGGTCCATTGCCGCAGGTGCGGCTGATGCCGACCGGCGGCGTCGATCTGAGTACAGCCGCCGATTTCTTGAGGGCGGGGGCATGCTGCCTCGGTCTGGGCAGCCAGCTTGTCGAACCGCGTGCAATCGCCGAGCGCAATTTCGAGCGCATTCGTGATCTTGCTCATCAATATATCGCCATTGTGCAACAAGTCAGGCGCAAGCAACTATGACTAGGACTTACGACGTGATTACTTTCGGCGAGGCAATGATTCGCCTCAGTCCACCGAACTTCCGCCGCCTGGAGCAGGCGTGCACACTCGATGTTCAGGTCGGCGGTGCTGAGCTAAATACAGCCGTCGGTTTGGCACGGCTGGGACGTACGGCCGCCTGGGTGTCGCGGTTGACGGATAATCCGCTAGGCCGGCTTATTGCCAACCATGCCCGCGAGGCCGGCGTGTCCACCGAGCATATTGTGTGGACGCCGGAGGATCGTGTCGGTGTTTATTATCTCGAATTCGGCGCCGCCCCGCGCGCCAGCAGCGTGTGGTACGATCGCAAAGGCTCGGCCATTGCTGCCATCCGTCCGGGCATGGTGCCGTGGGCCAAGGTGTTTGCCGGCGTCCGGTGGTTTCACGTCACTGGCATCACACCGGCCCTCAGCGCCGGCGCCGCCGAAACAACGCGCGAGGCCATGCAGGCCGCTCGCGCCGCCGGGGTCAAGACGAGCATGGATCTCAATTATCGCGTTAAGCTATGGAGCCCGGCCGAAGCTGGCCGCTGCATGACCGACCTGATGCAGTTCTGCGATGTGCTTGTCACCACCGAAGAAGACATCGAGCGTGTTTTCGGCATCACAGGTAAAAATTACGAAGAGGCTGCTATCCGCGTCGCCGAGCGTTTCCCGCTTCAAGTTGTGGCCATCACTCTGCGCGACAACCCTCTGGTCTGGAAGAACAGTTGGACAGCCATCGCCTACCAGGATCGCCGTGTCTTGCGCACACGCACATATGAGGTAGAAATTGTTGATCGTCTCGGCGCCGGCGATTCCTTCGCGGCTGGCCTGATTCACGGTTTGCTCGATGGCGATTTGCAGAGAGGACTGGATTACGGCGTTGCTGCCAGCGCCCTCAAACACACGCTGCCCGGCGACTTTGCCTGGATCACCCACGCCGAGGTCGAGTCGCTGTTGAAAGGACCAGGATTGCGCATCAGCCGATAACCGGACGTCTTCCCGCTCAGGTTCGGAGATCCGTTATGATCCTGACACGAGAACAAGTGCGCGAACTGGATCGCCGTGCCATCGAGGAATACGGCGTTCCCGGTATCGTGCTCATGGAGAACGCCGGGCGCGGCATGGCCGAGTTGCTGCGTTCGCTTGGCATCAATGGCTTGGTGGTGATCTGCTGCGGCAAGGGCAACAACGGCGGCGACGGTTTTGTCATGGCGCGGCACCTCGATAATATCGGCATCCGCGTTCGTGTTTTGCTGTTCGGCGATCCAGCTCAACTGTCTGGCGATGCGGCGATCAATCATCGCATTATCACTGCCAGCGCTATCCCACAGGAAACATTTGCCGGCTCAGTGCTTGATGAGGAGCGCTTGCGCCGTCAGCTGGCGGATGCCGACTGGATTGTGGATGCCTTATTCGGCAGCGGTCTGCGCGGCGCCATCCAGCCGCCGTTCGATCGCATCATTGCCGCTATCAACGCCGCTTCGGCACGCATCTTCGCCGTTGATATTCCTAGCGGACTCGATTGCGATACCGGCCAGCCGCTGGGTATCGCCATCCGCGCGCACCATACCGGCACTGTCGCCGCGCTGAAGAAAGGCTTTCTGGAGCCATCCGCAGCGGCCTGGCTGGGGCAAGTCCATTTGATCGACATGGGAGCGCCGCGCGCCTTGTTCGCGGCCCTGGCAGGCTAGCCTGCCAGAAGGCGTGGCCTGGGCTTTCTCATGCTGGGGTGTTGCGTTCGTGGTTGAACCAAAGTCGATGCGTCTGATTCTCGCCAGCGCTTCACCGGCGCGGCGTGAGTTGTTGGCCCGCCTGGGCTATCCCTTCGAGGTCGTGCCCGCCGACATCGACGAGCCACAAAGCGGTTTCCATGATCCGCGCACCTTTGTTCATACCGTGTCCTGGCTCAAGGCTGCCGCTGTGGCGGCGCGGGTCGAAGAGGGAATCCTTATCGCCGCTGACACGATCGGCTGGATCAACGATCATCCCATCCTCAAGCCCAGCGACGAGGCCGACGCTCGCCGCATTCTCCGCGAGATGGCCGGACGCGAACATGAATTGTGGACCGGCGTTGTCCTGTGGCGCCGCCCAGATGATGTGCAAATCGTTTGGCAAGAGCAAACGCGCGTCGCTGTAGCCCCTTTGAGCGATGCCGAACTAGATATTTACCTTGCCACGCGCCCCTGGCGCGGCCTTTCCGGAGCTTATGCCATTCAGGAGAAAGATGATCCCTATGTACGCGTGGTATGCGGCAGCCTCACCAACGTCATCGGCTTGCCGCTGGAGAGCTTGGTTGAACGGCTACGTTTGGCCGGCCTCGATGTCTCGAAGTAAGCCTCAGAAAAGCGTTTGAAATCCAACAGCGCGGAAGTGGCATCGTTGGTGAATGCGCCTGTTATTAAGCCCAGGCGGCGCATAACGGCGAAGGAGACATGATCAACG
>JAJPHU010000044.1 GCA_021325115.1 Planctomycetota bacterium
CTCATCGGCGACGCGCTCGGCCGGCTTGCCGCGCGCCCCCAAGGCAAAGAATAACGTCGGCACCGGAGCCGTGTCCAGCTCCACGGCCAGCACGGTGCCCGGCCCGTCCGGCCACGTCTCTTCACGCAGCTGGGCTGTCAACCCATATTGCTGCAAGCGAAACAGCGCCCGCCGCGCCTGCCGCCGCGCAATCGAGACATCGAGTCCGGCCACGGCACTGAAGCCGCTGGCTTTCACAGCCGATCGCGATCTCAAATGAACGCTATGCAATTGGGCACACGGTTGGATGAACGCCACGATCTCGCCGCCGCCGCGTGGGTAGAATCCAGGCCGATTCATGCGCAGACTCACGCGCAGACCGCACAATTGCAGGTAGCGCCGCCAGGTTGTTTCGAGGAAGTGATAGCACGGACTGGCCAAAACATGCGTGCCGCCGATGAGAGTCAATTCACTGGGAGTGGCACCGCGCAGGGCCAGCGGCAGATACAGCGTGTGCAGCACCAAGCCGGTCGACCCGGCGGTGCCCACATCGAAGCGATACTTGCCCGCCCACACCTCGCCCGGCTCGAAGATGAGATCGCTGCTGCCCAAGGAAGCGCCGCGAATCTGCGCCTGGCCGATGGTTGCGGCGGCGCGGACGCTCATCAGGTGTTGCGGTTGTAGCCCCGGCTTTTTCCGGCCGGCGCGGATGTTGCGCAGATGAAACGCCCGTCCAGTCAAGAGCGACAGGGCAAGGCTGGTGCGCAAAATCTGTCCCCCGCCCTCGCCGAATGATCCATCCAGTTCCAGCATAGCATTGCTCATACTTACCAAGAGGGTATCCGTGGGACCGAAGTTCGCTTGGGATTATACGAGGGACGATTGAATCGGTCTGTTCTTTTCCTCCCCCCCTGATGGGGAGGGAGTGGGAAAACCTGTTCGGGAGCTGGCACAACCCCGCTGACCAAAATCGAGCGGCACACTCTAGTGGTTAGCGATGTCCTGGGGGGGACACAGCCAGCGTGCGTGCCGGGCACACTGGCTGCGTGCCCTACACTTCAGACCCAGAGAGGGCAAGCGAACCGTTCGCCTATTTCGGCAGACGCCAGAAATCATCGAACAAGCCGGCAATCTGTACTTTAACATTCAGAGGATCTTTTTGATCGCTCATCAATTCCAGGATGGCGTAATCGCCCAGACGGGGATAAAGCCGGGCATTGCTACCCTGAAAATCGGCGGCGTGAAAGGTATGGCCCGAATTCAGCACGACGTAATGATTCGGTGATAATGGGCTGGGATAGATCAACACCGGCACATGCTTATCGGCTGAGTAGTCTTGGCCGTTCCAGGTGATCTTGTCTTTTGTCCACGTGAACGGCAAGTTGTCAAGCACCTGAGCGATCAAGCTGTTGGACGCGGGATCGCCGAAAAGAATGAGGTGCCGGGAGGCGATATCTTGGGCTTCCACTTCCACATCGTCCTTGATCGGCAGCTCGCCGCGGAAATACTTCGACCATTCCTTGCGAAAGCGTTCGAGATTGGCCCGGGCATACTCTTCGGTAGCTGGGTGCCAGGGGCTGCCGGTACCGCGCACACACAGGAAGGGCGCCATGAAAGCGTCATCGATAGGACCTTGGAAATTATTGGTTTTCTGGGGTTGGCGGAGTTGGCCGACCTCAATTCTCTGCGGTAGCACGGCCCGCCAATGGCCATTGCGGCGCTCCAGATCGACGATCAGCGCGGGCGCATTAGGCATCCGCTCATACGGCTGAGCGGTGACGCTTTGGCCGTCGATCTGCACCGTAAGCGCCTTGCGGATAGCTCCCTCCGGCATCTGAAGGCGAAGAGCACGCACGTTGCGGGTTGTCACTTTGAAGCCGTCTTCGACGCGCTCGGCATCGACCGACGCCTTTTCGTAATGGCGTTCCAGGCCCCAAATGTACACCCAGTAGCAGCCGGGGTATTTCAAGGTGTAGGTCACAAAGTGAACGCGTGGTGGATAATCCTCGCGTCCTTTCTCGATATATTCGCGGCGTGCTTCGGCCATCTTCTTCTGCCACTCCGGCGGAAATTGATGCCCTAGACCCGGCGCTACCAACAATTTCATGGTGCCCCCTTTCTCGCTCCCTTGGGGAGCATGGGAACGCAGTTGCTCCTCAATATTGCGTGCCGCCTGCAGTTGGGGATCCTTTTCACCGCCGTAGGCGACGATCGGCACATTGAAGGCGTTCTCGGCATAATCGACCGCATCGTAGATGTGCAGACAGGCTTCCTGATACGGCTCCAGTTGGGCCGGCAAATCCTTGAGGTAGCCATGCGTGGTCGTGAAGCCGGCGCCAGGGCTGAGGACGCACCATTGATCAGGATAGTGCAGGCCCAGGTGCCAGGTACCGGCTCCGCCCATCGAAAAGCCACGCAGTACGCTACGCTTGTTATCGAACAGGGCGGCCCGATTCATTCGCTGTTCCACGAGGAAGAAGTGCTGCACCGCTTCGACGACATCGCGTTCCCCAGCCCAGCGATAGCCGTTGTTGCCCCGGCCGTATACGTCCAGGCGAATGTAATCCAGATCTTTGGGAGCCGGTTTGTCGCCATTGAACTGATGCAGAAAACTCACTTCGGTCAAGCTGGCATTGCGGCCGTGCAATACCACTTCCAGGCGCCACTTCTTGACCTCCTTGCCGTAGTCGACTGGCAAGGTGACGGCATAAGGCTGCACCGAGCCATCGATGGCCGAGCGATAGCCATGAACGACGGCCGAGCCTGTTCGCTGGAACCACGGCCATTGACCCTGGCTCACAAGACCGGCGCGGAGCAGTCCACGCTCCAGTGCTTCAACAGTCCAGGCGCCAGCGTTTTTGTCGTAAAACTCATTATGCTGAGTGATCCATGTCGCTGCTTTTAGGTACACCTCAATGTCGGCCAGAATGGGATCTTGAATTTTCTCGCGGCGGAACAGCCGCAGCGCCGCATCGAGCTTGTCCATGCGTTCTTCGATTTTCTTGAGGACTTCCTCGCTCGGCTTGACCGAGGGAGGCGGAGCATACTGCGCCGCCGACAAGGTGATCACGGCGAGGCAGAGTGCCCAAACAAGGAACATCATCGCCACGAAACGTCGTAATTTTTTCATTCGCCACCGTCCTTGCTCCTACAGAAGATACCAATCAAGTCGTGATACTGACGATACTGTGCCGGCGCTCAGAGGGCAAGGGGATGAATGTTCGATCCGCCGGCATGGTGACCCTCACGGATCATCATTCGCTTTGGCACACGGATTGCTAATCCACAAATTTCTCAAAAATCTTTGTTTTTTTTCATTTGCCGAACGGAGTCGCGGCAGCATACATAAAACGGACGTATCTTCTCAGACAGGAGGGATTCGCCCATGGCACATAAACCATTCGCCCATTTCCTGGCTCTCTCCGGCAATAGCAATTCGTCCGTTGGCAACCCCTGCAGTGCGCGCCAAGCAAGGGGGAGAAGCCCTCCGCATCCTCAGCTATCCAACTGTGCTCCCCTCTGCCCTTCTGACACCGCGTTGACAGTCCAAGAATAACTTTGCTAGCTCTCTTTTCTCCCACGGAAAGGAGTTCTCTCATGTATCGCTTCTTTGGAAAACGCTTTCAGATATCTTTCTTACGAGAAAAGAAGCTGCAACGACGCAGCAAAATCTCGCCAGTACGGCGCGTCCGTCCGTGCTTGGAAACTTTGGAAAATCGTATCGTCCCTTCAGGCAGCAACTGGACAGAGTACAACTACAACGCCGCCGGCACGCGAGACAACACTGCGGAGCACATCCTCAATCCCAACAATGTGAGTAATCTGCAAGTACAGTGGGAGTTCCCCACTCAGGGCGTGGTGGCCGGCACGCCGGCCGTGGTCGGCAACACTGTTTACGCCGGCGATACGATGGGCAATTTTTACGCCGTCAGCCGCAGCGGCCAACTCCTGTGGCAGACCAAGGTCAACGGCCCGGTCACGGACAGCCCGCTGGTCGTGGACAATACCGTGATTTTCGGCACCTTGGGAAATTATGCCGCAGACATACCGGGCACCATTTACGGCCTGGACGCAAAAACAGGCCACGTATTGTGGGCGACTCAGCCCCAGCCCAACGATCCGCTGTCTCAGATCTGGGGCTCGGCAACGTTGGTGGGCAGCAACGTCGCCCTCGGCGTGGCTTCCGGCGACGAGACGGTCTCTCCCCAACCTCCGCCTTCGTCGCGCGGCTCGCTGGTCCTGCTCGATCCCCATAACGGCCACATTATCTGGCAGACCTATACCATCAGCGACGCCGACTATAAAGCCGGGGCTACGGGCGCGGCCATCTGGTCCACGCCGGCCTACGATCCGAAGCTCGGCCTCATTTACGCGGGCACCGGTAACAACTACAGCACGCCGACCACCAACACCAGCGATGCCATGATCGCCTTCAATGCCAAGACCGGGGCCATCGTCTGGGTCAATCAACGCACCTCCGGGGACGACTGGGACTTCCATTTCAACTCGTCGGCGCCGGACTTCGATTTCGGCGATTCGCCCCACATCTACACCCTCTCCAACGGCGAAACCGTGGTCGGCTCCGGCCAGAAGAGCGGCTTTTACTGGGTCTTCGACGCCGCCACGGGGAACATCGTCAACATCCAGGCCAACGGGAAGCAAGGCATCCAGGTTGTGCCCGGTTCGACCCTTGGCGGCCTGTTCGCCACGGCGGCGGTCGATCCGAAAACCGATGTGGTCTATGCCAATGCACGCGTTCCTACCAATGACAGCAACCCCTTCCCCGCCACGGGCGAGCTGGCAGCGATCTCCGGCGATGGCTTGAGCGTGCTTTGGACCGTTCCCACTCCGTCGGCCGATCAATCCGGCGTGGCCCTGGCCAACGGCGTGGTCTATTTCGAGGATACCGGGGGCACTTTTTATGCCGTGGACGCGGACACCGGGAAGATATTGACCCAACTCTTCACCGGCGGCGGCGACAGCGGTCCCGCCATCTCCCGCGGCCAGATCTTCCTCGGCCAAGGCGAGATCCTATCTCACGGCATGAACAGCCCCGGTGGCATCGTCGCCCTGGGGTTGAGCAAACCCGAACGCAACGCCTACAGTCAGGACAACTTGATTTCCGACGGCGCGGTTCCGGCCGACGTCACCGACCCCAATCTCAAGAACTCCTGGGGCCTTGCCGAAAGCACTACCGGTCCCTGGTGGATCGCGGACCAGGCAAGCAACGTCGCCACTGTCTATTCCGATACGTCCGCAGGCATCAGTAAACTCCCGTTGACGGTATCGATTCCGACAACCTCAAGCGGTCCTCAAGGACCGACTGGCGAGGTTTACAATCCCACGCAGTCCTTCGTCATGGCCGATGGCCAGCCGGCTCGGTTCCTTTTCGCCAACCTCAACGGCACCATCTCCGCCTGGAACAGCGGCGCCGGTACGACGGCCCAAGTGGAAGCGACGACATCTGGGGCTGTCTACACCGGATTGGCCATTGGCAGCAATGCCCAGGGCAATTTCCTCTACGCCGCCGACAATTCCAAAGGGACTATCGACGTTTTCGACAGCTCGTTCAAGCCGGTCACTCCAGGCACGGACGGCTTCGGGACGTTCACGGATCCGCTACTGCCCAGCGACCTGAAACTGGTTCCGTTCAACGTGCAGAACATCAATGGCGAGTTGTATGTGACCTACGCCCCCGTTGGGCATCTTGCCCAGACCTCGGCCACGCCGGGAGAAGGAGCGGTGGCGATTTTCGACACCAGTGGCCACTTCATTCGCCAGCTGATCGTCGGTGGCCCGTTGGCTTCGCCGTGGGGAATCGTCCTGGCGCCGCCGACTTTCGGCCCGTTTGGCGGCGCTTTGCTGGTCGGCAACTTCGCCTACAACCATAGCTCCATCAACGCCTTCGATCCGGTGACCGGCAAGTTCCTGGGCACACTTACTGGCCCCGATGGCAAGCCGCTCCTTAATCCTGGCTTGTGGGCGTTGGCCTTCGGCAACGGCGGCCAAGGCGGCGATACGGACTCGCTCTACTTCACGGCAGGCATCAACGACGAGAAAGATGGCCTGTTCGGCGAGATCGAACCGCTGCCGACGCACCCTCGGCATCTGCCTCTGCCGATCCCGCCCTTTCCGCCCGGCCCGCCCCCGATCCACGCCCACAGTCCCCAGGAGGTTGCTTCGACAACGTCTTCGCCCAGCAATCCATTCGTGCAACAGATCGATGCGATCTTCCAAGAGTTCGAGGCGATCCTTTCGTCGCTGGAATCGAACCTCAGCGCGAGCAATCCACAACTGGCTGCCTTCTTCCTGATGCTCAACGGGAACCTCAAGGCGCTGGAAGCCAATCTTCTCAGCGACCTGTA
>JAJPHU010000301.1 GCA_021325115.1 Planctomycetota bacterium
GTCCTCGCCATTCTTTTGCGAAAATTCCAAAATCGGCATGTGACTTGCGAGCATCTTCCCATTCGGCAACAACGACAGGAGTCTTGATATTATGCCATCTCCAACAACGATTCTGGAAAAACCGGACAAAGCAGTTTTGAGCAAAGAAGAACTGCGGCTGCTTAACTCCTACTGGCAGGCGGCCAATTATCTTTGCGTCGGCATGTTGTATCTGCGCGACAATCCGTTGTTGCGCGAACCGCTGCGTCCCGAACACATCAAGCATCGTTTGCTGGGACATTGGGGTTCCGATCCCGGGCAGACCTTCATCTGGGTCCATCTGAATCGACTCATCAAGAAATACGACCTGGATATGATCTACATTTCCGGGCCGGGACATGGAGCGCCGGCCATGCTTGCTAACGCCTATCTGGAAGGTACCTATTCGGAAATTTACCCGGACAAAAGCGAGAATGTGGATGGTCTGCGTCGTTTTTTCAAGCAATTCTCTTTTCCCGGCGGTATCGGCAGCCATTGCACGCCGGAGACACCGGGTTCGATTCACGAGGGCGGCGAGTTGGGTTACAGTCTCTCGCACGCTTTCGGGGCTGCCTTCGACAATCCAGACCTGATCGTGGCTTGTGTCATTGGCGACGGCGAAGCGGAGACTGGCCCCTTGGCAACGGCCTGGCATTCCAACAAGTTTCTCAATCCCAGACGCGACGGTGCCGTCTTACCCCTATTGCATTTAAACGGCTATAAGATCGCCAATCCGACGATTTTGGCGCGCATTCCGCATGAGGACTTGGAAAATCTCTTCCGCGGCTACGGTTGGGAGCCATGCTTCGTGGAAGGCGACGATCCCACTACAATGCATTTGGCCATGGCACGAGCGCTGGAATATTGCATTCAGACAATCCAGGCGATTCAGAAGGAGGCTCGTGTCAACGGCAGCGACGAAATGCCGCGCTGGCCAATGATCGTCCTGCGTTCGCCCAAAGGATGGACAGGTCCCAAAGAAGTGGATGGCCATAAGGTTGAGGGATTTTGGCGCGCCCATCAAGTGCCCATTCCCAATGTAGTGCAGAATCGCGCTCATCTGAAACAGCTCGAAGACTGGATGCGGAGTTATGAGCCAGAAAAACTCTTTGATGCGGACGGTAAATTGATCGCTGAATTGCGACAATTAGCCCCTAAAGGCACACGGCGCATGAGCGCCAATCCGCACGCCAACGGCGGTTTGCTCAGAAAAGCGCTCCTCATGCCGGATTTCCGCGATTATGCCGTCGAAGTCCCCAAACCGGGAGGAAGTGAAGCGGAACCGACACGTATTCTCGGCACTTTCCTCCGCGACATCATGCGTCGCAATCCCAACAATTTTCGGGTTTTCGGCCCAGACGAGACGGCCTCCAATCGACTGACGGCCCTATATGAAGCCAGCAAAAAGGCATGGATGGCCGAATTGAAACCCGAAGATCAAGACGGCAGTGAATTGGCCCGTGATGGTCGAGTCATGGAGATGCTCAGCGAGCACACTTTGGAAGGTTGGTTGGAAGGCTATCTCCTGACGGGACGCCACGGCTTTTTCTCCACCTATGAGGCGTTTGTCCACGTCATCGATTCGATGATTAACCAACACGTCAAATGGTTGGAAAAAGCCAAGAACGAATTGGCCTGGCGCGCTCCCATATCGTCTTTGAACTTACTCATCACATCAACCGTATGGCGCCAAGACCATAATGGTTTTACACATCAAGATCCCGGTTTCCTCGATCTGGTTGTAACCAAAAGTCCGGAGGTGACGCGGATCTATCTGCCCCCTGATGCCAATTGTCTGCTCAGTGTGGCCGATCACTGCCTGCGCAGCGTCGATTACATCAATGTCATCGTCGCCGACAAGCAGCCTCACTTGCAATATCTGGACATGGAATCGGCGATTCGCCACTGCACTAAAGGCATCGGCATCTGGGAATGGGCCAGCAATGATGGAGGCGCCGAGCCAGACGTGGTGATGGCCAGCGCCGGCGACGTGGCTACTATGGAAGCTTTGGCCGCCACGGCACTCTTGCGGCAACACTTCCCTGATCTGAAAATCCGCTTCGTCAACGTCGTCGATCTATTCCGCTTGCAGCCGTCCACGGAACATCCGCACGGCTTGACGTCGCGTGATTTCGATAGCTTGTTCACCACTAACAAACCGATTATCTTCAATTTCCACGGCTATCCGTGGCTGATCCATCAATTGACATACCGCCACACCAATCACGTCAATTTGCACGTGCGCGGTTACAAGGAGAAAGGCAACATCAACACGCCGCTCGAATTGTCGATTAAGAACCATACCGATCGCTTTAATTTGGCCATCGATGTCATCGATCGTGTGCCACGCTTGCAAATGATCGGTGCTCACGTTAAGGAATGGTTGAAAGACCAGATCATCGACAACATCAATTACGCCCACGAAAACGGCACAGATCGTCCTGAAATTGTCAATTGGCGCTGGCCTGGTTTTTAAGGACCAAAGCGAATTGCCATAATGCCAAGAACGCCAAGAAAGACAGCGAGAAAACACGAACGGTATGTAGAGTGAATTACAAGTGACCAACGAAGTTTGCTTTGTCTTTTTATCTCTTTCTTCTCGTGACGGCCTTGGCATCTTGGCGGTTTTGTCTGTTCGCATGTCTGGGGATGATGTATGAGCATTCTGGTGATAAATGCCGGGTCAAGCAGTCTGAAATTTGGGCTATTCGATGCCGAGGCACAGCAGACGTTGGCGACGGGCCTGATCGATTGGCGCGTTAATCCACAGCAAGCGGAGTTGGCCATTCATCCCAGCGGAGGCGAACCCATCTGTTCGCGTGAATCTATCACAGATCATCGCACGGCAGTACTTCATGCCGTGAACAAACTCTCCAGCCTTTCTTCTTTTTATCCTTCCCATTCCGGGGGGGACAAAGGGGAGCGTGAAGCGGCCCCTGCTGTCACCATGGTGGGACATCGCGTGGTCCACGGCGGCACGCGCTTTCATGAACCAGTGCGCATTGACGCAAATGTAAAAAAAGAGATCGCCCAATTGGTTGAGCTGGCCCCTTTGCACAATCCGGCGGCACTGGAAGCAATTGAGGCTGCTGAGTCGGTCTTGCCGCACGTGCCGCACGTGGCGGCTTTTGATACTTCGTTCTTCGCCTCCCTGGAGCCGCGCGCCTACGTCTATCCGGCACCCTATACCTGGTTCCACGCTTGGGGCATCCGCCGCTTCGGCTTCCACGGCATCAGCCATGCGTACTGTGCCGGCCGCGCCGCCGAATTGATGAACCGCCAACCGCCCGAATTGCGATTGATCGTGTGCCATCTCGGCAACGGCTGCTCGGTCAGCGCCATTCGCAGTGGTCGGGCGGTGCAGACCAGCATGGGATTTACGCCTCTGGAAGGTCTTATGATGGGCACACGCGTCGGTTCGCTCGATCCCGGCATTCTGCTTTATGTCCAACGCCAAAAAAAACTGAGCGTCGATCAGGTAGACCATGCCTTGAACCATGAATCGGGACTGCTTGGCATTTCCGGCGTTTCCTCGGACTATCGCCAGGTGAAAGCCGCTGCCGACGAAGGCGACGAGCGCGCCCGTCTGGCCCTGACGATCTTCGCCGACCGGATACGGGCGACGATCGGTGCCTATGCCGTTGCTCTGGGGGGAGTTGATGCGGTGGTCTTCACAGCCGGTATCGGCGAACATGCTGCCGACTTGCGCGCCGCCGTTTGCGAGGGACTGCAAATCCTCGGCCTCCGCCTCGATGTGAGCCGCAATGCTGCTTGCACACCGGACGCCGACATTGCCTGTCCCGACTCGCCCGGCCGCATTCTCGTCATTCGCACTCAGGAAGAATTGATGATCGCCCGCGAAATCTTGAAGAGAGGAGGCTAAAACGGCGCCACACCGGCAATAAACGTGTAACCAACAGGTCGTAGGTGATCGAACGTGCGATGGCAGCTTCCCGCATGGTTCGGAAAAACCAATCCTCATCGGGCAAACCCTCCAGCTGAAACGGAGGCGGGGCCAGTGTTGGCAATCTATTCCCCGGATCAAGCTTTTTCTGGTTGCTACTTGTCATGCCCAAGGTGAGACGTTATTATCGTTTACAATCATTTTCTTTTCTCTCGCCATCCGGGACCGTGCCGAGAGAACTGCATCCGAAGCATTCAGGCTTTGCTTCAAGGTTCCTAGAGGGCACGCCAATGAGCATCCGCGCTGTTTGTCCGTCTTGCCGCAAGGTGTACAATCTCGACGAATCCATGCAGGGCAAGATTGTTCGTTGCCGCGAATGTCAGTCGCCTTTCGCCGTCCCAGCCCTATCGCGCCAGGGCCGCCGCGATGACGGCAGCCGGCCGTCCGCTGAGCACATCACTCTGTCTTCTCGTCCGGCCAATGCAGGAGGGCGAGTCAGTCGCGACGATGATAAGCTCCAGCACCGGCCAGTGGAACGCCGGTCGCCTCGTAAGGACAAGAAGTCGCCAAATAGCAAAAAAAAATTGCTCCCGATCCTCCTCGGCGCCGGTGCGGTGGTCGTCGCCCTGGGTGGACTTGTCATCGGAGGCGTGGTCTTCGCCTTACGCGGTACGGACAAAAACAGCACCTCGGCAACGGCGGTCGCTAACCAGGCAGCTCTTATCCCGACTGAAGGCAAGGCGGACGCGGCGCCTGGACCGGTTGCCCGACCTGTGGCCGGCCCGCCCGCCGATCTGCCCAAGGGGACCGGAGCGGCCGTCCCAGCTGCGGAGTCGCCCAAGAAGGTGGAGACGGCCGCTCCCGCTGGCCCGGTCCTCAACGAAATGGCAGCCGATGTCGTGCAAAAGGTGAAACAATCCACCGCCTACCTCCGCGTCACCTTGGCCAGCGGCGAGGTTGCCCAGGGGAGCGGCTTCTTCGTCATGGATCGAGACCTGGTCATCACCAACGCCCACGTTGTGGGGATGAAGCAAGGCAACATCCCGCCTCGCCGTATCGAGGTCGTCATCCACAGCGGCGAAGACAATGAGAAGAAGCTGCCCGGCATCCTTATTGGACTGGATCGCCAGAACGATTTGGCCGTCCTGCGCGTGCAGGGAGACTTGTCCCGCCTGCCTCCACCCTTGCCGCTTGCCAGCGCCACCGAGTTGGTAGAAACGCAAAAAGTCTACATTTTCGGTTTTCCCTTCGGCGCGCAGTTGGGCAAGAACATCACCGTCAGCACGTCCTCTATTAGCGCCCTGCGACGCGGTGATGACGGGATCCTTAAGCAGGTGCAAGTCAACGGCGGCATGAACCCCGGCAATTCGGGTGGACCTGTCACGGATGCCCGCGGCGTGGTTATCGGCGTCTCCGTCGCCGGCATCCAAGGTACCCAAATCAACTTCGCCGTCCCTGCCGATTTCATCCGGCCTCTCGTTGAGCGGAGCAAGAGTAACCCTCTCGATCTGACGGCACCCCCCGGCCCGATGGCCCGCAACGACCTGCCCGCAGATCCGGTCCCAACTACCAATCTGGCGGAGGATCTTGCGGCGTTGAAGGGCACCTGGCAGTCCGGCACGGTGTCCGGTGAAGGGGGCGAGGGAGAGGCAACGGTCAAGCTGAGCATCAGCCCCAACGCGGGTGGTCAGGGCGGACGGATCCAAGTGGAAATTGCCACCAAAAAAGGTGGCCGGACCACTTCCTCGAAATCCTCGTATGGCTTCACGTTGCAGCAGGAGAAGGGCCAACGACTCTTGGTCACCAACAACCTAGGTCGGCGAGGCCGAGGCATGATTTTCGTCTACCGTCTGGATGGCGGTCGGTTGGTCCTCAGCGGAGTGCTTGCTTCCATCCGCGTGGCCTACAAACTGCAAAACGTCTCCTTCCAGCAGATCTCGAAGGAGCCGGAACAAGCCGTTGCCGACAATCCTGCTCCTGACAACCCGGCCAATCCGGCTCGTGCTCGGCCTGCGGAAGCGGCTAGCGGCATTGCCGCGGCAGCAGCCGCGCTAAAGATCGAGGGCGACGTTTACACTTTCATCGGAGAGGCCGTCAAAGCTAAGAGACTCGCCGATGTCGATATTCGCGGCTTCACTCTGAACAGGCAGATCTATCGAGACGTCTGTGACAAAGGAGTCCTCATCGGCTTCCAGCTTGGTTTTGGAAAATTTGCCAATAATGACATCGTGAAATCGTTCCGCCCCATCTACCAGACGAAAAGCGGAGCGAAGTTCGGCAAATGGATAGGGCCGGTCCCGCCGGCCCCGATCGTCACCGTCAAAGCCAAGCCCGGCTATGTGGTCAGCGGCCTGTCGGTGCAAACGGCCTTGTCGATCAATGCTATCACGATCACTTTCGCCAAACTTGGCAAAGACGGCCTGGACATGAGCGACACCTACGAGAGCAAGCCGATCGGCGGCACGGGCGGCCGACCTGCAATGATCGGTGGTAATGGGCAATTGTTCGTTGGCGTGACCGGGCACCTGGGCAACGACGGAGCGCCGTCTTCGCTCGGCTTGGTAGCTGTACTACCGAAGGACGACTGAATAATCAGCTGGATTGGAAGAGCGAAAAGGAGGACAGCGCACATTCGCGATCTTATAAGATTGCGAATGTGCGCTGTCCTCCTTAGAATTAACGGAAAGGGTTGTAGGGCAAGCTGGCCGCGTGTCGAGCTTTCGACACGCGGCCAGCTTGCCCTACAACCCTTATAGTCTCTGTCACAAAAGCTCGCTCACGCCGTATTAAAAGCAGAGGCAAGGATAGCACAGGAAAAGTTAAAGAA
>JAJPHU010000362.1 GCA_021325115.1 Planctomycetota bacterium
ACGGCAAGTGCAAGCTTTCGACGCTGTTCTCGCTCCTGGGGTGAGATTTCGTAGTGGGAGAATTGGCGATGCGTCTTGCACTTCTCGTCGGTGCAAACGTGCATGACCGTTCCGGCTTTGCGCCCGTCTATGACGACTGCGACTTGCGTGCGCGGACATTCTCCCTCGCGCTCCGCTCGACGGTATTGACCCTCGTACAGCGTGTTTGGGGCTTTGGTGTAGACCTGCCAGGAAGGGCTCTCCGAAATTTGGACTGGCTTTTGTCCATTTTTCGCCAAGGGCGCTGCGCGTATCTGAACGAAGGCCTGGATTTTCGCTTGGTGGCAGGTGGGATCCGTGCATAGCGAGCCGTTCTTGATCTCTGGAAAAAGCAGCGGATTATTCCCGGTTCGCTTTGGACAGGCAGAACATGCGCCGGCTGCTGGGAGCAGGTTCGCGTCCTCCGTATCGAACGGGGCATGTTTCAGGTCCAGGTGAATTTCGCGTTCGATCCACTCGCGGAACTGCCGGATCGTTAGTGCCTCTGCCTTGGAGTCCTTCAAGATTGAACTGGTATTGCGATGCCCCGGAAAGCATTCCATGAGGGATCTCTCTTGATCGTGCGATTGGAGCCTCGCAATCTCGAGGGCATGAGCGACTGTGAGCTTGCCACCATAGAACGCGGTTTGCGCCGCTGGGATCAGTTCTGTGAGGGAAATGCGACCTCGGATATAGGCCGGGCTTTTGGCAACCTGCGCCGCGATTGTCTCGACCGTGTAAAAATCCGGCCTCAACGCCATCAAGGACCTATAGCCGATTCCTTCGTCTAGTTCGTGGATATTTTCGCGCTGGAGGTTCTCCACTAATCGAACTTCGCTCGCCTCCGCATCCGCCAGGTTTCGCACAGTTGCCGGAATGGTGTTCTTGTCAGCCAGTTTCGACGCGCGAAGACGCCGGGCGCCGGCTACGAGTTCGTACATTCCCTCGGCACCATCTGGCGCAGGCCGCACAACAATCGGCTGCAACACACCATGCACCTGGATGTCGGCGGCCAGTTCTCGAAGCTGAGACTCGCCAAAGGTCCTACGCGGGTTGCTGCCGGACTCGCGGATTCGATCTATCCGAAGTTCCTGAATGATGGAATTCCCGGACTGTACAAATCTTGCTTCCGTTGTTGCGTTCATTTCTTGCTCCTCCTACAGGCGACTCGGCCGATTTTCTGTCCTGCGTCGCCAGAAACTCGACTAGAAATTGCCAGAGGCTCTGGAACTTCCTCTTGCTCACCGAGGCCAGAAGGCGCTAGACTCGGTTACCGAGGCTATAACACATGAGCAAGCCTTCCGATCTCGTCCAGGGCACGCTGGACATGTTGCTGCTGAAGATTCTGGCGCTTGCCTTTGATACTTTCATTTGGCCCACCCCTGGGTCGTGAATTCCCTAGTTCTCCGCTCCCGGTCAGAAGCCGGGATGGGGTTGCGAGGCTTTTTTCTTCTGCCTTCCCTCCACCGTACGCCGGAAGCGATACGATTCCGTTCCGGTCTCGATGATGTGCGCGCGGTCGGTGATACGATCCAGCAGCGCCTTGCACAGCCGCGGATTCGGAAACACCTGCGTCCACTCGGAAAACGGCAAGTTGGTGGTCACGATCAGCGTGGCGCGCTCGGCGCGTTCGGCGATCACCTGGAACAAAAACTCCGCTCCGATCTCTGCCAGCGGCACATAGCCCACTTCATCGAGCGCAATCACGTCGTAACGCATCCAGCGCGCCAGCACCCGCCGCACCCCGTGATGCTGGCTCGCTTCCACCAACTCGTTCACCAGATTCGCCGCCGTGGTAAATCGCACTCTGCGCTTCTGGCGGCACGCCGCCACACACAGCCCGGTGGCCAGATGGGTCTTGCCCGTGCCGCACTCACCGATGAGCACCACCGGCTCGGCCCGCGTGATGTAGCCGCCTTCGGCCAGTTCGCGGATTTTCGCCGCGGGAATCTGCGGCGCCCGCGCGAACTCGAACTCTTCCAGCGTTTTCATCCGGGGCAGCTTGGCATCGTGCAGCCGATGCGCGATGGCGTGCCGGTCCCTTTCCTCGCTCTCCATCGCCAGCAGCGCTTCCAGGTAGCCGATGTGGCTGTGGTTCTCCTTCACGGCCTGCTCGGCCAGGCGCACGAAATTCGCGGCCATCACCGGGACCTTCACCGCCTTGCAATACTGCCGCACCGAAGCATGCTCCAGTGCTTGCGCGGCTTGGCTCATGGCCTCACCGCCCCGAGCAGTCCGTCGTAATCGCTCAGCACCGGCAAGGGCCGCTCGTAGCGTTCCAGCGAACCGATCTCGCCCATCGGCTTCTCCCGATGCGCCAGTTCGCCGGCCATCAGCAGGTGCCGTACCGCCGCCGCGTCCGTGCAGCCCAGCGTCAGTGCTTGCTCGACCGTTTTCTTCAGCGACTCCCATCCATGCCGCGGACCCAAACGGAGCAGCTCGATCATCTCCCGCGTGCCCGCTTGCTTCCCGTGCCGCTCCCGCAAGCTCTGCCACAGCCGGTCGAAACTCTCCGGCCAGCGACCCCGCTGTCTCCACTGTTCCAGGGGTGTGGAGCCCGCCAGCGCCCCCGGCTTCCGTTCCAACACGTCCAGGTAATGCTCCAGATCGAGCACCGCCTGATGACGACCGAAGCTGCGTTCGTGACGCGCCACACAGCTCTGCTCGTGCCACACCTCCACGTACGCGGGCAACAGCCGCACTTGCGTTCGGCTTCCCGCTCGCAGGGGAACCGAGTAGCGATTCGTCCGCACTTTCACGCAGCCCTGGCCATCGACCACTGGGAAAACTGGCCTCCGCCAGCTCAAAGCCTTCGCTCACCAGCGGCAGCAGATGCTCGCGCTCAATGCGCATCGCTTCGCCCACCGTGTGCGGCTTGCCCTGAATCCGTCGTTGCTCATCCTGCTGGCAGCACGCCCGCAAGTACTCGTTCAACTCGGCCAGGTCTTTCACTTTCGGCACCGGCACCAGATGGTTCCGCCGGAAGTAGCCCACTTCACCTTCGACACCGCCCTTCTCGTTCCCGCGCGCCGGGTTGCAGAACTGTGCCTCGAATCCCCAGTGCGAGCGAAAGGCGATCAGCCGCTCGGTCTCCTCGCGCTGGTAGCCGCGCAAAATCTTGCGCACCGCGCTCTTCAGGTTGTCGTAGCGCAGCCGCCGGAACACGCCGCCAAAATAGTGAAAGGCCCGTTCGTGCGCTTCCAGAAAGGCCTGCTGCGTGGCGTGAAAATACGCGGTGTGAAACGCTCCGCCGCCCGCCATGCTGCGCATGGTGAAGAAGTGCACGCTCTGGCGGCCCTCGTCGAACTCCACCGCCGCTTCGTACCAATCCACCTGGCCTTCGCCGCCCCAGTCATAACTCTGCGGCACGAAGGTCTCGCGCGCCGCCAGCCCCCGTTCTTCCTTCCGCCGCTGCACGTAGCGCCGCACCGTCGCTTCCTTGACCGACGCTTCGGGATGCTCCTGGCGAATCCGCTCCCAGATCCGGTGCGCCGTGTGCCGCTGCTTGCGCGGAGCCTCAAGATCGCTTTGCAAAATCTGGTCGATGAACTCCTTCACCGGCCCCAGCTTCGGACTGCTGCGCGCCGGAATCTTGCGCTCGGGTGGAATGGCGCTCACCAGCGCTTGCCGCACCATCCTCCGGTGCGTCTTCAACTTCTTCGCCACGCCCTGGATCGTTCCCGCCCCAAACCGATACTCCCTCCGTATCTCCTCGAATAGCTCCACTTTGCGTCTCCTGTCCATCGGCCCCCCGTCGCTACCGCCGACAGGTTAGGCCGTCCGTGATGTACAGGGGTGGGCCAAATCAAAAGCGCAAAGTGGGCCAATTCAGGGTTCTTCCGCAAATTTGGTGCAAAGGCCAGAGGAAGGCTGTTCGAGAACAGAGCTGGATATCTCGACATCGCTCGTTCCCGCGCCAAGCTATTGCTTAGGCGACCATGCACTCCTCCATCGATAGCGGCATGTAGGGTAGAACGCGAGCGCGCAGAAGCGCGAAGCCAGCCCGCCCGTACATCTGCCGCTTCAACATTTTCAGGCGATTGATCTGTCCCTCGACTTGTCCGTTGCTCCAATCCGTTTCCACCGCCGCTACAACTGCTGAGAAGTCTTTCTGTAGACCGGCCGCAAAGCGAGATAGCGAACCGATTCCCGAGTCTCGGGCACGCATCATCCATACCCGCAGGGCTTGTCCTTCGCCTCTCTGGAATACCTCGCGGAACTCCGCCGACAATTCCCGCAGTTGCAGCAGCGTCGGGCACTGCGTGGACAAGCGATCAAGTAGCGTTTGCTGCTCAGCCGTCAACCGGGCGGCAGGCCTCGTAAGTAAGATGGCTACCTGCTTCGGAGTGATCATCTTCTGCTCACCTCGCGTGGAAAGGAGCGGGAGCGCCTTCCTCCAACGGGCCACGTGCCGCGCTACCATGCTGCGGCCGCCGCCATAGCTCTGGGCCCGCAATTCTTGGAACAGCCGCGTGGCGTTGTGGCATCCCTCGCCCCAGCGACGCTGCAGATATTCCTCAAAGCGCCGCACCTTGGTGGGGCGCGGTCGGGCAGGCTGGCGCTCGGGAAACCCATCAGCTCGAATCCAGCGCCGCACGGTTCGGCGGTCCATCTGAGTGATTGTGCTGATCTTCTTTAGCGAGTAGCCTTGACGATAGCGCTCGATCACTTCTTCGTAGCGCTGCAAACGACGCTGACGGCGCTCCTGTTGCAAGATCTGTTGGCGGGTTCTCCATGCCCCCTCGGATGTGCCCGTGACATCGCTGTGCCCTGGCGCTGGATCGCTAAGCCACAGCTCGTGACGATGTTCTTCCAGAGCGTGCTCCACAGTCGCCGAAAGATTCAAAAACAAATGAAAGCGGTCGGCGACCTGCCGAGCAGCAGGAGAACCCAGCTCTGCGCCCTCCGCATAAATGCCACCACGGTCCCGGCTAATCACACGAATTCTCGGTTGTTGTTGCAGCCACGCTTGGAAGTGACCTGCCCCCAAAATTCGCAGGGGTGATCATACGACGTTTGCCCGTTTGACTTCAGCGGCGGTGGATGGACCGCCGTCGCCGGAGCGGTGGGAAAGTGGGAATTC
>JAJPHU010000364.1 GCA_021325115.1 Planctomycetota bacterium
CGCTCGTGTTCGCTCATTTCACTTATCGTCATGACATAGCTCCTGGAGAACATCGTAGACACCGATGTATTGTATCATGGGATGCAGCAATGGCGCCATCACAAGCCCTCGCCGAGGGCGTACACCTCTTCGGCATCCAGCACTTGATCGTTGCGCTCAAACAGCCGGGCGATGGCCGCCTTGTGGATTTTCATTTTCAGGTCGCCGACGCCGATGGCGCCATAGGCGAGGACGCCATTGTGGTCGGCACCCTTATCCGCGACGCCGACACCCTCGATGCCGGCCGGCGGCACCGCGTTGAGATCTATCATCACCCGCAACGTCCGACATGTCTGACGAGCGGCTTTGGGCAACAGCGGGACGCCGGCCGCTCCGGCGGCGATGACCAGCGTGCAGTCGGCCAGGGCCGGCGACAGATCGCCGGATGGATCGGCGGCGACCGGCTCCAGTTTCGCATCGGGAACCTTGGCCCGGATCGATTCGACTGCCGCTGCCGCCTTCCCGGCTTGCCGCGAACCAAGACGGACCTGCGCCCCTTGCCTGGCTAAGAGGAGCGCTGCACGTTGTCCCACTGGGCCGGTGCCAGCAAGCACGAGCGCTTTTGTCGATCTCAAATCGAGGTGATGTGCCGCTGCTCGCACCGCCGCCGCGGCCGTGGTGTTGGACCCGTTAGAATCGAGCAGTACGGACACACGCAGGCCGTACTGCGGCAACATGTGTTTGCACACCTCGGCCAGCAGTTTCTCTCCCATCGGCACGTTGCTGCCGCCGATGAAGATGGCGGTGCGATGCAAATCCTTTGGGCCTCGTGTGAAGATGGCCCCGTGAACTTTGTCACGTACCGTCTCCGGGGTCACACTGCCGTAACTGAGGACTACATCCGCCCCGGCGTCGTAGGCGACCACCTGATCGAACACGCTCGGCTGTGGATCACTGTCGAGCTGGATAAGAAGCTTGCGTTTGTCCACGTTTCACCTTAACCAAAGGAACCATCAAGATGCCAAGAAAGAGAAAATAAAGAAAAAACAAAAAGAGGATGGTAATTATTTTTGTATCTTTTTATTGTTTCTTTTCTCTTCTTTTCTTGGCGTCCTTGGCGTCTTGGCGGTTCAATTTGACAAATCCTCTTAATAGCGCGCCATTGCTGTCTCGGCGCGCGCCGGTTTGAGTCCCAAGCGTTCCACGACGTTGCCGACGCCCTCGAGCATCATCCGCAACTCACTGTTGATGGCGAGGAATTGCCAACCTTCTTCGATCCGCGCCTTCACTTCTTCGGTACTGAAGCAATGCACGCCAGCGGCGACACCGTATTTCTTGCAGGTGGCCAGGACGTGTTTCATCGCCTCGGCGGTTGCCGCCGCGCTGGGCGGCTTGCCGTCTTTGCTCCGCATGTTGGCTGCCAAATCGTTTGGGCCGACGAAGATGGCATCGATGCCAGGTACCGAGAAAATGCTGTCTGCGTTCTCGACGGCCTGAATGTGTTCACATTGCAGGATAATTAAGATTTCCTTATTCGCATTATCGAAATAGTCGATGGCAGTTGTGCCGAAATTCAGGGCATGGACGTTGCCACCGACGCTGCGCGTACCTACGGGTGGATACAGGGCAGCGCTGACGGCGTCGAGCGCTTCCTGCCGACTGTTGACCATCGGTACAACGATGCCGTGCGCCCCATTGTCGAGAGCGCGCTTGATGTGATCATGGCGATTGGCCGGCACGCGCGCCAGGGCGGTGCAGCCGGCATCGGCAATGGCCGCGAACATGTGCGTGGCCGTCTCCCAATCGACGTGCGTGTGTTCAATGTCCACGGTAAGCCAGGCAAAGCCGGCGCGAGCCAGGAAGCGCGAGGCCACGATGCTGCCCAGGGACAGCCAGGTGCCGATCGACGGCTGGCCGGACTTCAATGCTTGTTTGACAGAGTTCGGACGCATGAGTTCTCCTTGATGCCAGGTAGAAATGACCCGGGGAGATTATATGATTCCAATTGTTTGTTGTCAGAGACTCGAATTCCACTGACAGCAGACAACTCGCAACGGAGAGATTTTACCAATGAACAAGAAAAAACTTCAACACGACGGCGTCCTCCGAAGGCTTTATTGGTTAGTGCTTGCCGCCCTACTGATTTTCGGATCGGCCGTGCGGGCTGCGGAACCGTGGACCGTTCTGATGGACCCGGATAATTCGCTTTCCTTCAGCTTTCTCCGTGAAGGCGAGCCGGTCTTCCACGTGGGACCAGGCGGTTGGGGACCACGCTGGACCTGGGTCGGGATACAATCGCGGCAAAAAGCCGAGGGCAAACGGGTCTCGGTTAATGTCCCCTTCGTTGTCAATAAGAGCCAAAGGGAGACAATCGATGTTCGTTTCGAAGCTTGGCAGCCGGACTCCCGGAAAGTTGCCTTCCACTACGACCTGGAAGCCGCCCGCAATGTGCCGCTCACCATGCTGATGATTGGCATCAACTTTGAGCCGCACAGAAGCCAAGGAAAACTCACCCTGACCCACACCGGCAACAAAAAGACCGAGCTTGCTCTGCCCATCCGCGGCATCCACACTGCTCCTGCTACATCGCAGGCTGCCTTCGCTTTTGATAAAGGAGGCACGATCGCCTTGCAAATCGACCCGCCTTGCCCGATCGCCTTCGACAATGGCATGCGTTTGGTGTTGGCCTCCGACTTGTTTCCCAAGGGTACGCGCCGTGTGACTATGACGCTAACTTTCCCGGAAGAGACGGCCTTTTACGTCCAACCGTCCGACCTGGAAAAATTCAGCCGCACGTTGGCCGGTGCCGATTGGTTTGCTTTCCGACCATCGAAAGAAGTGAAGCCCGGAGTTATCGACATGGACGATTGGCTCGACCGGCCTGCCGGCAAACATGGCGGCGTCCACATGGTCAAGGACAGATTCGAGTTCGAGGACGGCACACCAATCAAGTTCTGGGGTGTAAACCTGTCCTATACGGCCAGCGCGCCGGATCGCCAGACAGCAGAGCTGACGGCCGCACGCTTCGCCAAATACGGTATCAACGCGGTGCGCATGCACAAATTCTCGTATCCCAAGGGCCAAATGGGCATCGGCGACCCGAACGACTCGACACGCATGGACCCACAGGGGCTTGATCAGCTCGATTATTTCGTGTCTCGCCTAAAGGAACATGGTGTGTACTTCGGCTGGTCGCATAGCTATGGCTTCCGAATCGTGCCCGGCGACCGTAAGCGACTCCTGGCTTACGACGAGATCGCCAAGGAACTCAAGGGCAATACCTACGCTTTCATCAACTTCGCCGAGGACGTGCAAGACTTGATGATCGAGATGGTCGTGAATCTGCTCAAACATCGCAATCCTTACACAGGCCGGACCTATGCCGATGAACCGGCCTTGTGCTTCATTGAGTTGCAAAACGAGGACGACATATTTTTTTACACGTCGGAGAAAGCCTTCAATGCCTGTCCGACGTATAAGAAGCGATTTATGGAACGCTTCGCCGCCTGGCTGAAAGAACGCTATGGTTCGCAGGAGACGCTGAAAGCAGCCTGGGGAGAAGCCTTGCGCTCAGGCGAGACGCTAGCAGGCAGCAACATTGTGCCACAGCTAAACCCGTGGTTCTTCGGCTCGGATAACCTTCCTCGACAGAAGGGCGGGGCGCGGAAGCGGCTTCTTGATACAGCCGCTTTCTTGCATCACGTGCAGGACCGATTCTACAGTCGCTTCGTCAAGGCTATCCGCGACGCCGGCTACCGCGGTCCCCTGAATGGCTCGCCCTGGCAGGCTCCGAGCATGTTGCCCCACTACTACAACCTGTTATCCGATTATAAAGTCGGCTACATCGATCGTCATAACTATTTCGAGGGCAAGGGGCGAGGTATGTTCGCCTCCATGCTCGCTCGACCGGGCAGCGGCTATTTCAGCAGCGGTTTGCAACAAGTAATCGACCGGCCCTTCGCCTTGTCCGAATGGATTCATGTGTACCCGAACGTTTACAGCGCGGAAGGACCGGCCATCCTCGCTGCCTACGGCTTGGGACTACAAGGATGGGACGCTTCCTACGAGTTTCAATCGCAGGCCGCGCGCCGGGTCTTCAACGAAATCGCCGGCCAATTCCCCTGGGGGGTCTGGGAGGCAGACGTGCCCACATCACTCGGCCAGTATCCAACCCTGGCCCGCATGATCTACCGCCGCGATGTCAAGGAAGGCGACGTGATTTCGGTGCGTCGAGTCAGTTTAGCGGACTTGGCCGAGGGCCGCTTCTCCTTCTCTGACAAAATGGAGCAGCAAGGCGACGTGAAATCGTTCGGCGGCAGCGTACCGCCAGAAGCCCTGGCCGCCGGTCGCGTCGTCGTGGAGTTCACGGACAACCCCCAGCCGTCCCTGCTGCCGGAAATGGACCGCTTCCGCCGCGGCTCAGTTATCCATTCAACGACGGGGCAACTGACCTGGGACACGACCGGTCGGGGCTTTTTCACGGTGAACACGGCAGGCACGAAAGCGGTCGTCGGCTTCGCTCAGGGCAAGGAACTGACTTTGGGAGACGTGAAGGTCCGACTCGATTGCCCATTCGCTTCGCTTTTTCTCACGGCCCTGGATCGCAACACGGACCTGGCCGGCGGCAAACGCGCGCTGATGACCGTACTGGCCCGGCAGAGCAACACCGGCTTCACCTACTTCGCGCCCGACAACCGCGTGATAAATAACGGCCGGCCACCGATCTTACTGGAGCCGGTCAAAGCAACGGTGTCCATCTCAGGTCGGACGATCGAAGCTGTGAACATTCTCGATCACGATGGTCGCCGCACCGGCCGCACCGTGTCGGCGACGGGTGACCGGTTCACAATCGATGGGACCAAGGATAAAGCCATTTATTACGAAGTAGTGTTTCGCTGAGAGCAAACCCGCAGACAAGGTAAATGAGGCAACGTGGATCTCTCTGGACAATTTCGGAAAAAATGCGTTATAGCCGCGCTGAATCGGAGGAATACGATATGCCAAGTGCTAATCCGACAAGCTAGGAGCGTAAGCGACGCAACGTTGGTCGTCACTTACCTTTCCGGCTCGTCGAGCGTTGTGCCGTCGTTTACGTTTCTGGTTTGTTCGTTAGCTATTCGCAAGTCCGTCTCGTCCGCGATGCCCCCGATAGAGACGCGGTTGCCATGCCCGATAACACCAACCCATAGCCGACCTGCTACCGTAACCGGGCCAAAACGAAAAACGCTCCTCCCCTATCCAGCCACCCTGTCTCGAAAGACGAGAAAAAGGATGAGTTGCCGCCGCCGCGGCAATTACCAACTGAGCCACAACCGGGAGGGAGCGACAGGCTCTGCTTAACTCAGCACGGGCAGCCGCATCCGGCGGTCGTTCGTTTCGACACGCTTCTCACGTGGCAGTGTGCCTTTGGCCATTTCTTCCTCTTCCCACTTGGCGATCTCTTCGAGCAGGGCATCGACCATCTCGCTTTCCATCACGTGGCGAATAATCTCGCCGCGCTTGAAGATGACGCCCTTGCCCTTGCCGGCAGCAATACCGAGATCGGCCTCACGCGCCTCGCCGGGACCATTGACCACGCAACCGAGGATGCTGATCTTCACCGGTGTCTTGCGTCCGGCCAAACGCTTTTCGACTTCCGCGACGATCCCTTCCAGGTCGATTTCCAACCGACCGCAGGTTGGGCAAGCTATGAGTTCCGGTTTGCGCACGCGCCGCTGCGTCGCCTGCAAGATGTCGAAGGCTGCCTGAATCTCCGGCACCGGATCGCCGAGCAGACTAACGCGAATGGTGTCGCCGATGCCGTCGAGCAAGAGCGGGGCCAGGCCGCACGCCGACTTGGTGACGGCATAGGGCGGTTTGCCCGCCTCGGTGATGCCGATGTGCGTCGGATAATTGGCCTGCTTGGCGTACAGCCGATATGCTTCGACGGCGGTAATCACATCACTGGACTTTAGCGATACGATAAGGTCATAATAGCCTTCTGATTCGGCGATTTCGATGTAGCGCAGGGCGCTGTCCACCATGGCCGGCGGGCAGGGATAGCCGTATTTCATGGCCATCTCGCGCTCCAGGCTGCCGGCGTTGACGCCGATGCGCATGGGAATGCCCTTGGCCTTGGCCTTGCGGATGACCTGGCGATAACGGTCGTAGCCGCCAATGTTGCCGGGATTGATGCGAATTTTATCGATGGGCTGATCGAGGGCGGCCAGAGCCATCTTGTAATCGAAATGGATGTCGCAGATGAGCGGAATGTGAATCCGCTTCTTGATTTCACCCAGTGCGGCGGCGTCCTCGGCCTTGGGCACGGTGACGCGGACCAACTCGCAGCCGGCTTCCTCCAG
>JAJPHU010000046.1 GCA_021325115.1 Planctomycetota bacterium
GACGCCGCCTGGGATGATAATTTCTTACTTGCCTCGCTGTTTCGCTGCCGGAGGCCGGCTCCACAGCAGGCGTTGTTGTCGTTCTTGTTTGCGTAGCTGGATAATCTGAGCTGCTCGCGCCTCCGGTGGCAGTTTCTCCAGGTCTTCGCGTACTTTCCGCGGCAAGTGCTCGATCCATTGCCGTTCGCGGATCGTCCGAATCAAGTGCAATCTTTCTGAAGTATCCTTCGTCTTTTCGATCTGTTGCCGCTCGGCTTCCGGCAAGCGCTCCAGCCAGGCGACGTAGCGCTCCGCAACCCTCCACAGTCTTTTTTGCATCTTGACATTCAGCTGATGAAAAGCGTGATCGACCTGGCGGAGCTGCCGGCGCTTGGGTTCGGGCAGCGCCCAGAAGTCGCGCAGATCGCGCTGGAGTCGGGCATAATGCTCCGGATCGGCCTTCCACTTATTCAGCAATTGGCGATTGCGTTCGAGATAGGCGGCGTCCGATGCGGCGGACGTTCCCTCTTCGCTGGGCGTGGCCGCCAAGCCAAAGACCAGTACAGGCAACAACAGCAAGCTAGAACGAGAGATGGTCACGTGCGCCTCCCTCAGGAATTCGATGTCTCCTCGCCGAACAGATCCGGTGCGTCGAGTGCTCGCCAAAAATCGAGGTCCTCGATGTGATCGTACAGGCGTTTGTTTTCGATGATGCGCAAATCTTGAAGCAATTCGCGTTCGCCGGGTTCGCGGGGTACGAGCCAGTTGTAACCCACGTAGCCGACCCATGCAGAAAACAGCAGGGCCGCTACCCAGCCCAGACCGAGGCAGCGTATGCACCAACGTTGCCGGCGCCGTTGTTCATCGGCCTGCAGCGGTGCCAGGCGTTGCAGGGTGTGATGGGTAAAGCGGAGCGACGGCTGCGGTTGTGGCAGAAAATCGAGCAATTCCCAGGTGCGGCGTAAAGCGTCGGCCTCGGCACGAGCTGCCGGATCGAGGCTCAGCTTCGCCTCCAAAGCGCGGGCAGCCTCGCCCGTCAATTCGCCGTCAAGGTAGGCCACCAGGTCAGCCCGTTCTTGTTCGCTGAGGGGAGACGCTTTGGCCATTTTCATTTCCTCAATATCCGAAACGATCAATCCGAACCTTCCGGGACACGTTCGCCGTCCATATAAATGTAGCTGCTCAGCGCGGCGCGGAGGTTCTCGCGCGCCCGACTCAACAGCGATTTGACCGCCTTGGTGGTCAGCCCCATGACTTCGGCGATCTCGGCATAGTTCATGTCTTCGAACTTGTTGAGTACCACGGCCATGCGCTGTCGTTCATTCAATCCTTCCAGCGCCTGACGGATGCGCTCGGCCAGCTCTTGCCGCTCCAGGCGCCGCATGGGACCGCTGCCGCGATCGCGGACCAACTGCTCGGCCGGCCGCGGCCCCAGCGGTCCCGAATCTTGGGCCGGCAGCGACAGCATTGGCTTACGCTGCCGCGAACGCAAGGCATTGAGGGCCAAATTGTTGGCGATAGTGAACAGCCAGGTGGAGAACTTTGAGCGCGGCCGATATTGCTTGCGCGAGCGGTAGACGCGCAGAAAAACTTCCTGCGCCAGGTCCTCCGCCTCTTCGGCATTGCCGACCAGATGGTGCATGAGGGCGACGAGGCGCTGCTGATACAGCTCGACCAGCTCCTCGAAGGCGCCGGCATCATCGTCGCGCACGCGCAGCATAAGCCGGATGTCCGGATCGCGGAGGGCCAGTTGCGTGCTGCTCTTGCCGGTCGCACTCACGACAGCCCCCAAAAATTAACCACAGAGTCACAGAGACACCGAGAAGAAGAGAAATAGTTTAATTTAAATGTCTTTTATTTGTTAATTTGCCTTTCGTTTTGCTTTCTCTCTTTTTTTCCTGTCCGTGTTCTCTGCGACTCTGTGATTCGTTCTTCTTCATCCAACCCCAGACGGTAGCGCAGGTTCCGCCAGGGCGGTGCGACGAAGCTGGCCGCAAGCAGCGTCGATGTCGGCGCCTTTGCGTTTGCGCACCTTCACACTCAGACCGGCGCCGCGCAGGATGGCCACGAAGTCCGTCAGTGCTTGCTGCGTGAGCCGACGATACGGCAACCCCTCTACATCGTTGAATGGAATCAGGTTGACGTGCACCTGCCGACCGCGCAGCAGCTTGGCCAACTCGACAGCGTGCGCCGGCTGATCGTTGATGTTGCGCAGTAACACATATTCATAGGTAACTTGCCGGCCTGTCACGGCGTAGAAGTAATCGGCTGCTTCCAGGATGGCCGCCAGTCCCGTCTTAGCGTTGGTCGGCACGATGCGCGAGCGCAGCTCGTCATTGGGAGCATGCAGCGATACGGCCAGGTGATACTGTTTTCTCAGGTCGGCGAGCTGGCGAATCTTGGCCGGCAGTCCCACTGTTGAGATGGTAACGTGCCGGGCACCGATGCCCAATCCTTCCGGCGACGTGGCCACGGCCAGTGCCTCCAGCAGGGCATCGAGATTGGCTAACGGCTCCCCCATCCCCATGACGACGATGTGCGTCAGCCGTTCCTCAACCGGTAGCAGGTTGCGCGCATGGATCAACTGTTCCAGAATCTCGCCGGCCGTCAGATTGCGGACCAGCCCGCCCAGACCGCTGGCGCAGAAAACGCAGCCCATTCCGCAGCCGACTTGCGTACTGATGCATACTGTCCGCCGATCCGCCTCGTGCAGCAGCACGCATTCGATCACTTGATCATCCGGTAAGCGCAGCAGCAATTTGTGCGTACCATCGCGCGCAATCAGATGGCGGGCGATGGCGCTGCCCAGCGGTCGAAACGTCGTCGCCAAATCCTCGCGCAGGTGCCTGGGCAGATCGCTCATCTGCTCGAACGTCGTGGCCCGCCCGGCCAACAGCCAGCGGCGCATTTGGCGAGCGCGCAGCGGCGCTTGCCCGCGCGCTTGCAGCCACGCGAGCAGTTCCTCGGCCGGCACTTCGAGTAAAGGCCGGCGTACCTCGCCGGCCGATCGGGAGCAAAGTTGCAGTACGTGCATAGGAGTTATTGTAAGCATTTTGGCGGGGAGACGCCACGGATTCACCAACCGAGCCGCGATCGTAAGGGAGCAGTTGAGCAGGCAGCCCCCTTGCGATCGCGGCCTCGATAGAGTGGTCAACCATGCTTCTCCGTTCAGTGCGTGACGCGCGTCTCCGGCAACGCTGCTTGTAGGCGCCGACAGCCAGCGGAAGTAACCAGACTCTTGAATAGATCGACAGAACGAAGTTGGCGCAGACCATACAAATAGTGTAGTCCGCTGTCGCTGACTGATGTACCGGCCAGCTCCAGCCGTCGCAGTCCCTTCAGCTCAGCTAGCTTGGCCAAGCCAGCGTTGCCAATGCGTGTATGATCCAGTTCCAATGCCTGGAGCCTGGTCAACTTCTGCAAATGCTCTAACCCCTGGTCGGTGATGGCTGTCTCTGCGAGGAACAAGGTTTCCAGGTTGGTCAATTCCGCCAGGTTACGAAGGCCTTTGTCCGTCACCGCCGTACCGTGCAGTGCTAATACCTTCAGCTTTTTTAGACCCCTTATATGTTTTAACCCTTCATCAGTGGTCCTCGTGTAGCTGAGATCGAGCGTATGCACTTCGGTCAGTCCTTCCAGGAGAACCATTTCCTTATCGCCGATGGCGGCTCGATGCAGATCTACGTTGACGATCGGCTTTTCCGGACGTTTATCGTCCTGTTTTATTCGGCCGCCTCGGTTGGTGAACTCGGCGATGATCCGCTCGCGTTCGCCGGAGGTGTTGCCAGGAGGCGAGGTGAGGAACAGAAAGAGGGCGAAATAAACTGCAAAAATTGTTGGCATGAGATCCTCCTTACCTAAAGAGCCGGTCAGATTTTCACCACAGGGGCGGGGTCGAATTTACCATTGAGTACGCGAGTCGGGTCGGCGTGCAACCAGTCGCGGAGGACGCCAGCGTAAACGGCTCGGAAATCGATCTTGAAAATCAAGTCGCCCTGTTCGTCGCGGTGGCCGAGGTCGGGGGGCGTGCCGTGGATGCCCGGATTGACATGGCCGCCGAGCAGGAACATCACGTTGGCCGTGCCGTGATCGGTGCCGGCCTGGCGATTTTCTTCGATGCGCCGGCCGAACTCCGAGAACGTCAGCAGCAACACACGATCGAGATGCCCTCGCGCTTTCAGGTCACGCTGAAACAAACTCAACGCTTGGCTCAGTTCCTGCAACAGACCAGCGTGGCGGTTGGCCTGAGCCGAGTGCGTATCGAAGCCGCCATGCGTGACATAGAAAACGCGCGTCGGAATTTCTGCGGCGATCATTTGGGCCACCAGCTTCAACGACTGGCACAGAGCGAACGGCGGATAGTCTATTGGAGACTTATTGTCGCACACGGCCGAACGAAGACGCTGGGCCAGTGTGCGTGTCTCATTCTTCGTCCGTTGCACGAAGTCGAGGGCGCTGATGCCAGTTGGCTCGATGTCGCTGAGTTTTTCCAGTCCCTTGGCAGCTGCCCTGGAGACACTGGCATCGAGCACGGCAGGATTGGCGAAGGTGGCTGTGCGTGAGCGCTCGCCGACGAATGTCAACGCTTGCTGTTCACCCAGACGCAGACCGAGCATGGCGCCCGGCACCCCCGTACACTCATTGTCAAAGTAGCGACCGATCCAGCCTGTCCGGCCGATGCGGTGAGACGGCGAAGCCGTCTCCCAGATGTCCATCGAGGCGAAATGGGAACGATTGGGGTTGGGATAGCCGACATTAGTCACGATGGTCAATCCGCCATCTTTATAGAGACGATGCAGCTCTACCATTTCCGGATGCAAGCCAAGCCTGTCGTCGAGCTTGAGGACTTTGTCGGCCGCAATGCTGATTTTCGGCCGCGCTTTGTAATAGGCATCGTCCCTATAAGGGATTAGCGTGTTGAGTCCATCATTCCCTCCGGCGAGCTGAACGAGAACGAGGACATGGTTGTCTTTGAGTCCAGGCAGTGGAGCAATGCCGCGCTGTGCGTCACCAGCCAAGATCGCCCCGGTCTTGTACAAAAAAGTGGGCACCGTGGCGCTCAGGGCGGTCAGTCCAAGGACGCGGTTGAAACGACGACGATCAAACAGGTATGTCATGGTAAAAACTCCTTGAACAAGATGATTCGGACACAAAACGTTCGGTAGTTCGTTACTCCAACTGGTATTCCGGCGATGCCAAGATCAGGCGTATGGCCAAGGCCGGTCGGTCAGCAGCCGGCACGCCGGCGCAGGCGTCGATCAAGGTCAAGCGTGTCAACGAGCGAACCTTGGTGACAACCATGCGTTCCAACAAGGCATCGACCAGCTTTTCCGGGTTGTCCGCCATTTTTGCGGCGACAAGCCTGTCTGCATCAAAGCGCACCTGGATGCCGTCTTTTTTCTCCATCTCGGCACGCTCGGCATCGATCTCCAGGAGTCGCTTCGTTGTGGCCGCTGCTTCTTGCGGATTTTGCGAGAGGGCCATCAGGCGCTGGCGGCCCAACGGTTCTGTACCAGTGATCTCCTTACCGTCGAGGAGCATCTCGCCAAGACGGCAGCGCAGCGCCAGGGTGCTGGCCGTTATCCAGCTTTTGCCCGATGGCCAACCTTTCACCGTCGGCGGGTTAAACAGCTCTTGCCCAAGTAGAGCGGTGAATTGAGCGAGGGTCGGTGTCGCTTTTACCTCGAGCCGCAGGTCGCGGCAGGCACCGATAAGCAGACGCACCGGGCCTTTAATTTGATTGCCCCGTGCTTCCAGCGCATAGAACTCTGGCGCGGTGAACAAGACTTCCAACATAGGGCGAATCTCGTATTTGCTGGAACGGAATGCCTCGGCCATGCGCTCGCGGAGTTTGCCTTCGGGATCGTGGGCGCCGAAATAGGCGATCAATTTGCCTGCCAGGTGACGGCCGCAAGCAGGCTGGGCGACAATAACATCGAGGACTTCTTTCAAACCAAAACGCCCGCTTTTGCCGAAAATCCGTTTCACGCCGTCATCGTGCCATTGCGGTACAAACGTGGGGACCAACCCCTCGCGGGTGATGGATGGAAACACCAGACGATCCGGCGCGGTGGGCCGTTTCACAATGACCGTGCCTGGAGGAGCGTCCAGCGTCCAGCCCGTCAGGGCGCGGGCCACTTCTTGGACGTCTTTCTCCGTGTAATTGCCAACGCCCAGCGTGAATAGCTCCATCAGTTCGCGGGCATAGTTCTCGTTGGGATGAGTCTTATTACTCCTTTCCAGATCGAGATACGCCATCATGGCTGGATCCAAAGTGACCGCTTCGAGGAAGTCGCGGAAATTGCCAAGGGCATACTTGCGCCACGTCTCGTTTTGCTGATAAAACCCTTGAGACAGGTTGAACACTTTGTTGGTGCCGCTGGTGAAATGGCCGTGCCAGAACAGCGTCATCTGTTCGCGCAAGGGAGCCTTCGTGTCCATCATCTGTTGCAGCCACCAGGCTTTCAAATCGGCCAACTCGGCACGGTTGCGCGCACTGTTGCGGCGCAGGATAATGAGGTATTCTTCAGCGCTCATGTCCGACCAGCGGCGTCCGCCGTTGATCCATTGATCACGCACCCAGCTGGGCCGTTTCGGAGGCTTGGCAGCAGCGGCCTCGTCAAGAAGCTGTTGCACGGCGCGATCGAGTGGCAAGGCAGCCAGGCGCGCCGCCTCCTCCGGCGAAGCACTGAAGCTGGTACGGCTTAACAGATGACCAGCTGCCTTGACATCCCATACAGGTTTGCCAGACTGGTCCGCTGCCGCTGTGATTGTCATCAACAACAGCGATAACAGAGCCAGTAGATAGTTCCGAGGGCGAGGGGAATCATGCGGGGAACGACACATAGATGGTCCTCCAAAGAACAAAGAGGGTTAGTCGTCAGGGTTCGATCAATAATCCGAGGGAATGACCTCGCCGCCGGCGCGGGTGATGAGAGCGGCGAAGACGACTGGGCTGATGCTCTGGGACAGAAAACGGACGGAGCCGTCGCCCATGACGGCATTGGCTCCGCCGGTGTGATTGCTATAGACCTCCCAGCTGTTATTGCAATTGATCATGCAAGAGCCGGGTTTGCTCAGGCCATCTGCTGTGGAACCCATAGGACCCAGCATTTTTAAGTCGCTGGCCCAGGGACCGCCAAACACAATGAGTCCGGAACTGTCTGTGGTGCCGATAAAGCTTCCCGCGACAGGCGTAGCACTGGGGCGGCCCTTGACCCAGA
Source organism: Planctomycetota bacterium (assembly GCA_021325115.1). Taxonomy (GTDB): domain Bacteria; phylum Planctomycetota; class Planctomycetia; order Gemmatales; family Gemmataceae; genus JAJPHU01. Next base: position 7,203 of record JAJPHU010000046.1, read on the forward strand.
GTTGCGGACGGTTGGAGCATTCAGAGACACCGATCGTGTTTGACAGGCCGTCGCTAATGGCGGCCATCGGAAAGCCGGGAGTGCCGCCCGGCGGAGCAGAACCGAATAGAGGCTGGGTAATCATTCCCTGCGGGTAGGAGACGCCGCCGGGCAGGGGGAGTCCATTGGCGTTGTACAACTTGTTATCAACGTACCCAAGATTCACATAATCACTGGTGGCGGCGGAGATCGGACCGCCGCCGAGATAAAACAAATCGTCGATGACACCACTAGAGACATGATTGCCCACCGAAGCAGGGCACTGATAGACCTTGATTTGGACGTTGACCGCCGGCTGATTGACAGCATCGTACCAGTTGGCGTTGCGGTCGAATTGGGCAAAGACGTTGTTCTGCTCGACGAAAGGCAGAAGAAACGTCATCCAGCCGTTGTTGTAAGCAGTGCCGTCGTTGAAAGGACCGATGCCGCAGGCAGGGAAATAGTTGAAAGTGACTTCATAGTTATGAAGTGCCAGCCCGATCTGCTTGAGATTGTTGCTGCAGGAAGAGCGAGCCGCTGCATCACGCACCTTCTGTACAGCCGGCAGCAGCAAACCGATCAGGATGGCAATGAGGGCGATCACCACCAACAACTCGATCAGCGTGAACCCGGAAACACACCGCTTGCTGGTCACATACATGGCGAAACTCCTGTTCGTAGTGAAGCACTTTTGGGTATAGTCTACATAGAATCTCCTTTTTATCGCTTTCTACCCACGGTCAACGCGAAAGGAGACAAATTGTTGTTTTCCGTCTGAATCGTCACACATCTTCAACCCGCGTTTCGACAGCGTTCTATCGCTGTCGCACTGTTTTGTATGAATAATATAAAAATCGTATTACCAAATCTGCTTCTGGAGGCAAGAGCCATTGGAGAAAACCTTACGAAAAAGCCTTTCCGGCAAAGAAGCTTTCGACAATGCTCTGTCACTACCGCATCATTGTTATGACAAATATAAAAATTGTATTACCAAATCTGCATCGGGAGGCAAGGGGCGCTCAGGAAAAATCCAAAAGTCGTCTCTCCGGTAAAGAATGTTTTCGATGTGCGAGCAGTGGTCGTGGTTAGCAGTACAGGATAGGTTCGCTCGATCAATCGGCACCAAGGATGCGTTGAATGTACTGGCGTACTGCGACAACATCGACGCTGGTGGCCAGTTCGACGTTGGGCTTGGCCGAGACGCCCCAGCGCACATCGAAGACACTCATGCCGCGCGTCAGTTCGCCGCGCAGCTCGACATCAGCAACTACGGGCCGGGTTGTCAGGGCATGCGGCATCACCAGCGGAATGAGGCCAAGCACGTCTTGCAGATAGAACCCCTCGATACCGTAGAGGCTCGCCGCGCCCGTGATGCCCTGGGGCACGATTTGTCGCAGAAAATGCGTGGTCGGCGATTCCGAGTCTGGCAAAGACAGCAGTTCGGTTGGTGCGAACAACAGCTTACGGGTCACGTCCAACGGCAAGAGGGTAATCGGGGCGCCGCAGCGGAGCACCTGACGGGCAGCGGGGGGATCACAGAAGAAGTGAAATTCGGCCACGGCACTGGCATCGCCCGGCTCGTGCCAGGAGCCGCCCACCACAATCAGCCGTTCGACCAAGGTGGCCACCTCCGCATCGCGATCGAGGACGCGGGCAAAGGTGCTGAGCGGCCCCATGAGTACGACGGCCACTTCGTTGGGATAAAGATGAACCAGATCGCTAATGAGTTTATCGCTGGGATGAGGATGGTGCAGCTGGGCGCAAGGGAAATCGAGGCCGCCCAGTCCGCCGCTGCCGTGCAGTTTGACGGCGTCGATGTCGAACTCCAGCGGCAAGGCAGCGCCCAGGCGCGGCCAACGCGGCGGATCGAACTGCTCGATGAGAATGTGGACGTTGCGCGTCGCCTGTTCCGCCGATACGTTGCCGGCCGTGGCCGCCAGACCGATCAAATCCAACTCCGGATCACGCAGAGCCAGTGCCACCGCAAACGCACCATCAATGCCGGGGTCCGTCACGATAATGAGCTTACGTGCCATAGCACGATTCCTTGTTCGATTTCAAACCCGGTGAGCAGGGTGTTTACACGCTCCGCTGATCTCCATGGAGCGTTTACACGTCCCGCTCACTAGGTTGCGATAGCGAGACGAGATCGTTCAGCACCCCAAGAGCCCGGCCGCTATCGATGGCGTGCATCGCTTGGGCCACGCCTTCAGGCAGCGATGCCGCTTTTTCTGCTGCCATGAGCGCCGCCGCCGCATTAGCCAATACCATGCGGCGCGCCGGTCCTTCTTCGCCCTGCAACACCGCCCGAATGACGGCAGCACTCTCTTGCGGACCTTCGACGCGCAACTCGTCGAGACGGCAGGGAGCGAGACCAAAATCGTCCGGCGTCCATTCGGCAGCGGCCACTGTATTGCCGCGCACTTCGCGTACCAATGTCGGCCCCGATAAGCTGACTTCATCCAGTCCATCGCGGCCACACACCAACAGAGCATGACGCGTGCCCAAACGTGCCAGCGCCGCAGCGAGACGATCGAGCCATTCTGCCCGGCCCACACCGAGAAGTTGATAGGCCGCGCCCGCTGGATTGGCCAGCGGTCCCAGACAATTGAACAGCGTCGGCACGCCCAACCGGCGCCGCACTTCGCCGACATGCTGCAAGCGTGGATGGAACAGCGGCGCCAGACAAAATGCCATGCCAGCGCGCTGCAGGCAGCGTCGCGCCGATTGGGCGTCCCCTTCGACGCGCACTCCCAGGACGGCGAGAACATCGGCACTGCCGCTGCGGCCAGACACGGCACGATTGCCATGCTTGACGACCGGCACACCAGCGGCGGCGGCAACCAGAGCGGTTGCCGTACTGATGTTGAAAGTGCAGCTGCCATCACCGCCGGTACCGCAGGTGTCCAGCACGTCCTCACGTCCGGCAGCCAAGGGAAGACAATGCTCGCGCAGCACTGCCGCTGCCGCCGCCAGTTCGTCAGCTGTCTCGCCCTTGGCGTGCAGGGCCACTAACAATGCTGCCGTTTCCACTTCGCCGCACGCGCCGTCGAGAATGCCATGCATCAATTGACACATGTGCATAGCCGCCAAATCCCGCCGCTCCAACAGGGCGGCCAAAGTCGGCATAAACCACCAGGGCGCCGACAAAGGCTTCATAAATCACTTCCTCCAAGGCCGCATACCCCCTCTTCGCTTGACCATACACAAAAATGCGATAAATGCCAAAAATTTCTCTTTCCTTGTGTACGAACGTCTAATATACTAAGGTACACATAAAGCAAGCCCGATAGTGAAGATAGGGCGATGCAGAACGGCGAGCGGAGTTGCGTAAGCACCCCAAGCAACCCAAGAGGGCAACGGGTTATCGACCCTGAACATACACCACACAACCTCGTAAGGAGGAAGGAACATGGCGGACCTCAGCAAGTTGACGCGGCGGCAGCGCGAGATCTACGAGTTCATCAAGGACAAGATCGAATCGCGCGGCTACGGGCCGACCGTGCGCGAGATCGGCGATGCTTTTCGCATCAAGTCGCCCAACGGCGTGATGTGCCATTTGAATGCTCTGGTCAACAAGGGCTTGATTATCCGCAAGGATAAATCGGCGCGGGCTATCCAACTCGTCAATCACCGGCCACCAGGTGCGGAACTTCCCCTGGTTGGCTCTGTGGCTGCCGGGCCGCCCATCGAAGCCGTCGCTCAGGAAGAGCGCCTCGATTTCAGCAGCATGTTCTGCGGCAAGGATCATTATGCCCTGCGCGTGCATGGACAGTCGATGATCGACGATCATATCGACGATGGCGATTATGTGGTCATCCGCAAACAGGCAACGGCCAATAACGGTGAGCGTGTGGTAGCGATGATCGATAACGAGGTTACGTTGAAGCGTTACTATCGGGAAAGAGGACAAGTGCGTCTGGAGCCGGCCAACAGCAAGATGCAGCCGATCTATTTGAATCCCCATTCGCAGTCGTGCATCCTCGGCGTGCTGGTCGGCGTGCTGAGAAAATGCTGATCAGGGGTTGTCACCCGGTGTGTAGGGCGTGTCAACGCCCCGGTGAATATCCAACCGGAACGTTAACACGCCCCACGCACCAGGTCAAAACTTCTGATACACACTTGATCAAGCGCAAGTTCAATGCCTGATTTCGCCGCATCGCCTCGTTGGGGTCGATGGCCAGCCCCGGATGCTCGGTCCAATGCAGGAGCTGCCGCGCCCAACCGTGCAGATAGACCGGCGACCAATCCCCCACCACATCCATGCCTGCCAGTTCGCCGCCGGCCGCGTTCGTGAACCCTTCCAGAATCGCCCATACTTCCGCCGCAGTCAGGCAGCCGGAATCCCAATTCACCACTGCTTCGGCTGCGGTCAACACATCTTTGTCCAGAGAAATATACAGAGGCCAAGCTGCCAGGTCCGCCCGATAGGGGGCAAGCCATTTTTCGAGCATGTCGCGGCTGGCAGGTTGGTCAGGACAACGGCGCAGCGGTTGATGGGCGATGCGGTCCCACCAACGGCCTTGAAAGCGATGGCGAGCCGGGGCCACAACGATTTTGCCGGAGCGAAGCATTGGCCACGGCGCCAGCCAGCGATAAGCGTTATCGAAATCAACCGCGCCACCGAGGTGGAAAATGCGCTGCACATTCGGCAACTCGGCAGCATGGTACAGCCAGGTGCCGCAGTGTAAAAAGGGAATGCCGCGCATCCAGTCGGGATGCTTGTCGATTACCAGCAGATTGAATGGGCTGGCCAAACGCCGCAGCAGTGCCAAGCTCAGGTGGTGAAAGTCGCCCGAACCGAGGAAAGTGAGGAATGGACTCTCGTCAAAACGCGAGTCGGTGAGTTCTGCTAGCTGTTTCTCGAAACGTGCCAACGCCCCATGACGGCAAGCGAGGCGCAGACGGCGGCCCCACTCCTGCAAGCGCAAGATGATAGTGCCTGATCGCCGCAGCAGCGTTTGCCGAACGACACTGCCATCCAAATCGAGAATGCGAGTCTGCATTTTCCGTGTTCCATTTTCGGTTTTCGTTTTCCGTTTCCCAGAAGTCATTTCCGCCTTCCAGTGGCATAAGAACAAGAAGGAATAATGGTAGCAAGAGCAACTGACAAACCGAAAACCGAAAACGGACTTACCGGCTATACCAAGCAATCAAACGGGCCAATTCTCCGCGCCGCGTGAGGATGCGGAAACTGAGGCGTTGTCGTCGTGTAGCCAGGACAGGATTAAAGCCGACGTGATCGTCCACGATTGTCAGGGCCTCGATGATGGCCTCGTGGCGCGGACGGTCGCGGAAGGCGCGTGCCAGCCACAGCACAATGGGCAATGTCAGGGCCAGCGACTCGAACCCCTCCCAAAACGGCAGACCGAATGAGGCTGCCCCACAGAATTGCAACGAACCGACTTTGAGGATGTAGTAGCGCTCGAGCACCTCTTCCGCTTCGCTCGGCAGCGGCCCGCGTGGCGTCTCCAGTTCCTCGAAGGTGACGGGCGGAATATGTTGATGCATGCGCGGCACCCGCCCCCGGCCGCGTGTGAAGCGGCAAGCGGCGCGGAACAGGGCTATTCGGCCGTGACCGGGTAGGCCGCGCTTGGGACCGTGGTCTTTGCGTGTGAACAAAGCGGCGGCCTGGCGGAACAGAACCCGGCCCACCCAACTCGGCCGCGGCAACAGCAACGGATTAGCTGGCGTCTCTTGTTCAGCCGTGCCGGCCAATATATCAAGCAGGTCGCGAAGTTGTTTGCCATCTAGCCGATGCAGACGTAAAGGCCGCATGGCCTCGGCCAACGTCAAGCACTTGCGCAGCCGACGCTCCACCGGGTCACGGCGATTATGCAGGAAGGCAAGCAGCATATCGAGCAGACGCAGCACGTCCGACCATTCGACGTTGGGCCGCCGCTCCACGATCGGCGGCGGCGTCAGGGAGCCATCAGGCCGGCGCGTCAACCCCTCGCGCTCAGCCAGCCGAGCGGCGAATTCGGCCAGGGACGAGTTGTGCGCGCTGAGGGCCCGGCCCTTGTTGCCAGCCGCCGATGGGCAAGCGAAACGTAGGCCAACGCGCCATTCATCGGCAACCGGCACCAGCACGAACGGAAACAGCCGGCACGCCAACGGCTTGGTTGCGTAGCCGAAACGCTCGTGGATGCGGCAGCGCCCTTTGTCGCTCAGAAAAACGCAGCTATCGTCGTCCCGATGATTGAGAATGTACAACCCACGTTTCTTATCATGCGGAAGAAACGGCTCACGCCCGCCGAGATCCTTCTCCCGGTCCCAGCCTTGTGCCTCGATGCGTTGCTTTTCTTCTTCCGTAACGGTGACGCGATATTCCTGGCAGCAGGTACCGCAAACGTGGCAGTCCCAGTTCTGAACAACCGGCAGATGATAAATGGGAAGAGCCATAATTCGTCCAAGGGTGAGAAGATCGATGGGCTGCCGGCCCGCCGCACCCGCAAGAGTATCCCCGGCGAGCATGACAAGCCAGCAACCCCTCTATTGTACATCTCCACCAAGGATGGCCGCCAGCCTTCGGTACGGCGATAGCATAAAGAAATGTCCGAATTCCGATCCCTGGATGCTGACTTTTGCGCAACCAAGCGATATGCTGGAATAGCTGAAGAGCAAAGACTGTGGTCCTGGGGGAGGATGCATCATGTCGAAGTTTCCGCCCGTGGCACTGCTAGCCGGGATCGTGATGGCCATGACGGTTTCGTCCAGTCACTCTATCGATCCGCAAGCCATCTCTTCTCCCAGCAAGTCGGCAGCAGACGCGACCGATTCCCCCGCAGCACGGCTGGCTGCGAACTTGGCCCAATCGACCGGTACGCGCTTCGAAGCGCTTCTTCACAACCTGCGCTTGGGCAAAGGCGCGGAATTCACTGAGGCATTGGCCCTCGCCATCCCGCAGCTCACTGGCGAACGGCAACGGCGCGTACGCGAAACCTTGGTCAAGCGTCTGACGCGCATGAAGGACACGACCTTGAAAGAATATTTGGCTGATGAAAACCTGGAGATACGTATTGCTGCCGCCCATGCCTGTGCCATTAAGGGCAGCAAAACGTTGGTCCCGCAACTCATTCCTTTGCTACGCGATACGCGCGATGGCGTGGCCGAGGCGGCCCATCAGGCGCTCAAGGAACTGAGTGGGCAAGATTTCGGTCCCAAAGCCCATGCCAGCCGCGAGGAACGCCTGAAAGCGACACGGCAATGGTCTGATTGGTGGAACAAGCAAGGAAACAAGTGAAACCGCCTCATCTGCTGTTCGTGACCGGCAAGCTGGCCGAGCCGTCGCTGCGGCGCCTGTTGGAGGAACTGGCGCCGCGTGCGGGTTTTGAGTATAGCGTCGCTGTGCTGCCGATTACTGTCGTCGCCCTGGCTACGACGCCGTGGATCGCCCGGCACCTGACGGTCCCCCCCGGCATCGATCGGATTATTCTGCCCGGTCTGTGCCAGGGCGATTTGGGACCACTGCGAGCAATGGCCGCCGCTGTCGAGCGTGGTCCTCTCGATCTCTGCGATTTGCCCGAATTCTTCAGCCTGTCTGCAGCGCCGCGCCCCGATTATGGAAATTATAACATCACTATTCTCGCCGAAATCAACCATGCTCCGCGCCTGGACCGCGCAGAGATTTTGCGCCAAGCCCAAGCGCTGCACGCCGAAGGCGCCGACATCATCGACCTGGGCTGCGATCCTGGCTCGACGTGGGGCGGCGTCGGCGATACCGTGCGCGCTTTGCGTGAGGCCGGTCTGCGTGTGTCTATCGATAGTTTCGATCCGCATGAAGTCGAGGCCGCTGTCGCCGCCGGGGCAGAGTTGGTGCTGAGTGTCAACAGCAGCAATGTCTCGGCGGCACGCTCGTGGGGGTGTGAGGTCGTCGTCCTGCCGGACTCTCCCTCTACCTCTCCCACTTTGGGGGGAGTAGAAAGGGGGCTGGAGGGTTTAGATCAAACAGTCGAAAAACTCCAAGCGTGGGGAGTGAAATATCGCATCGATCCGGTGCTAGAGCCGATAGGCTTGGGGTTCGCCGCATCGTTGGGCCGCTATCTCGAGGTGCGCCGCCGTTATCCCGATGCCGAGATGTTGATGGGAGTCGGCAACCTCACCGAGTTGACTGATGTGGATTCAGCCGGCCTCAACGTGTTGCTGCTCGGCTTCTGCCAGGAAGTTGGCATTCACAGCGTGCTAACCACGCAAGTCATCAACTGGTGCCGGAGCTGCGTCCGCGAGCTGGATCTAGCTCGTCGTCTGGTGCATTATGCCTGTTCGCATCGTATGCTGCCCAAGCACCTGGAGCCGAACCTGGTCCTGCTGCGCGATCCGAAACTCCGCATCCACGGCGAGGCGATGCTCGCCGACCTGGCAGCACGCCTTACGGATCGCAATTTTCGCTTGTTTGCGGAGCGCGGTTTGCTATATGTCCTCAACAATCAGATGTTTCTGCAAGGCCACGATCCATTTGCGCTATTCGCGCAAATGTGCCAGCGCACAGAGATCGATCCGTCCCATGCGTTCTATCTGGGATATGAGATGGCCAAGGCCGTGACAGCCTTGACGCTGGGTAAAAACTACGTACAGGATCAGGCCCTACGCTGGGGGTTTCTGACAGTGGAGGAGCGTATAAATCACGACCGTATGTAGTTCACTTCTTTCAGCCCGCTTTTTCATAGTTCAGCTGTAAAAACGGTGGATCAGCACGGTAGGGCACACTGGCCGTATGTCTGAAAATGACAAGGGAGCAGCTTGCCCTATGGTTTTGTCCGCCAGTCCCAAGGGCTGCCATCGTTCCCTCGTTCACGCAAGGGTCGCCAGTGCTTCACCAATGCTCCGATCCAACAATTCTAACATCTCTTCGATCTGTTCACTCGTGGCTACCAGTGGCGGACCGAAGGCGAGCCAATGCGGATCGAAGCGGCAAAGCAAGCCGTTTTCAAGCGCCCGCTGTCCCGCACGTAGACCAAATGCTGCATCCGGCGGAAACGGTTCCTTCGTCTTCGGATTGCGGACAAATTCGATCCCTTGCAACAGACCTTTGCCGCGGATGTCACCGATGATACCGTACTTGCGGGCCAGGCGCTCGAAGCCGGCGCGGAGACGTTCACCCTGTCTGCGAGCATTGCCGCACAGATCGCGCTCGATAATTTCGCGCAGCACGGCGAGGCCGGCAGCACAGGATAGCGGATTCCCCTCGAAAGTATGCCCCTCGACAAAACCGGGATTCGCTGCGGGCGGTCCCCAGAAAGCATCGGCGATCGATTGACGGCAGATCATGGCTGACAACGGTGCATAGCCGCCACTCAGTCCCTTGGCCGTACAGAGAATGTCCGGCACCACGCCGAACGTCTCGGCAGCGAACAGATGTCCGGTACGGCCAGCCCCCGTGATGATCTCATCGAAAATCAATAAAACATTATGACGGTCGCAAATATCCCGTAATATCGGCAGATATTCCGGCGGCGGATCGATGATGCCACCGGTATGGCCGATCGGCTCCACAATGATAGCGGCCACCGTATCGGCACCCTCCATATCAAGGACACTTTCGATAATTGTGGCGCATGTGATGCCGCAGTCGGGATAATTCTTGCCGAAGGGACAACGATAGCATGTCGGTGGAAAGACGTGCAGAAAGCCGGGGGCGAGCGGCTCGTTGACGGTCTTGCGCGATTTCAAGCCAGAGGCCGAGAGTGAGCCAAGCGTCGAGCCGTGCCACGACAGATAACGACCGATGATCTTATATTTATTGGGCGCGCCGGTCAGCCGATGATATTGTCGCGCCAATTTGATGGCCGCTTCTGTGACTTCGGAACCGCCGCACTGGAACTTGATCACCGACAGGTCGCCGGGAGCCAGCTCCGCCAATAAGTTCGCCAGTTGCACCGCCGCCGGATTGGTACCGTGCATCGGCGGCGAAAAATGCAGCGTATCAAGCTGCTTGTGGATGGCTTCGATCACGCGGCGATTGTTATGGCCGACCGAAACGACGTAGATTCCGGAGAGAGCATCGAGATAGCGTTTGCCACGGACATCCCAATAGCACACTCCATCGGCGCGGGCCATGATAAGCGGGTGCTTGCTCCATTCAGCCATCTGATCGCGGACGAAGATATGGCGAAGGAACTGTTCCTCGGTTGTCTGAGCTTCAGCAATCAGGTCGGGTAGAGTTGCGGTTATCATTGCGGCTCCTGGCAATAAAACACTGCCGTCAGCGCATACAAATGCGCTACGCGAACCATATCGTCGATATCCACCCATTCCTTCACGGTATGTTGGCCGCCAGCACGCGGGCCATGCGTGATGGTTGGGATGTTCTTCAATCCATAAAAGCTATTACCGTCATCGACGAACAGCTTCGGGCCAGGCGGCAGCGGTTGCCCGCTAATTGTTGTACAGGCCTGCTGGAACGCCTGCACGATCGGCGTATTCGGCTCCAGATAGAAAGCATCCCGGATGAATGTCCATTCGACATCGATCCTCGTTCGCGTATCACGGGCCAGTTCAGTCAATAGGGCACGAAAGTCGTATTCGACCTCAGCGGGTGAGGTGCCGGGCAGCCAGCGGCAGGTACCTTCGAGCCAGCATTGTTGCGGATATTGATTGTATATCTCTCCGCCGTGGAATTGGCCAACAAAGACGCTGGGACTGCCGGCCAGTGGGTCGGACTGTGCCGACAAGCGCTCCTGAAGCCGGCCCAAGCGCACGATCAACTCGGCCCCTGCGGCGAGGACGCTCGGCTCCTCCGGCGGCCGCATGACTTCGTGGACCGGTTCGCCGGCCCGACGGATAATTGTCTTCCAGGTAGCGTTGCCGCGGCCGGCAATCGGCAGATGATCGCACAGCGGCTCTGGCAGTAACACAGCATCCCCAACGTAACCCTCGCTAATCAGGGCGTTGAGCTGTTGGCCGAGACCCCACGGCGCCTCGTGCAGATCGTGGGCTGTCAGCAGCACGGCGCCAGCTGTCAGTGCGCCAGTGTCGCGCAGGATACGCAGCGCTTCGATGGCGGCAGCAATGCCGCCTTTCATGTCCGCGGCGCCACTGCCGGTAAGACGGCCTTCCACGATGGCAGGCGGCACAAATGGCAGATGCACGGTATCGAGATGGCCATTGAATTGCAGCGTGCGGCCGGGTTTGCCGCTGGTGAAGCGAACGACAACCGCCGGTGCCGTGGGATGATCGGCCGCCGGACGTTCAACGGTGAAGCCCTCGTTGTGCAGCAGATCGGCGAGGCGATCAGCGACAGCGCCGCCCTCGCCGGTGCGGCTGGGTACAGCGATTAATTGGCGAGCTGTATCGAGCAACCGTTGGCGCTGTACGGCCTGACGCAGATAAGCAGAGATGCGCGTATTGGTGTTCATAACGACAAATTGTAAATGCTGCCGCGAGCCGATGCTATCGCACTTCTTTCTGCAGTATCTTGTCGTGAGTCAATGCCTCGGGAGGCATTTTCGTCTCAGATTCTGGCCATGATAAAGGGATCCAGGGGCCAGGCTACTTCGCTATTGGGCGTGATGCCCGGGTGCCGGATCTTGCTGCCCTGTCGTCTCCCTTGTATTTTGCCATGAAAAATAGCCTTTTCCGTCGAAGGGCGCAGGCGGCTGGTCTGAATCATTCGGTCTTGCCCTCAGGCGGTCTTCTCCGTAGGCCAGCTATAGGACCCGATAAATTCCTTCTCCGGATGGACTCGGAAAAACGAAGAGGAATCCCGATGACGCTGCTCCACCGCGAATTTTTTCCTCGAGTCCGCAAAACAGTCATCCCCCGCCCGATCCAGTGTCCGGAAACGGATGTGTTGGGCCAGAGCGGATCAGTGCGTGCGGCCGCGGCGACCATCTATGGCCCCAATTGGTATCACGATCCGGTTTCGGATCTCATCGAAATTTGGGATGCGGGACCGGCCTTGTGTTTTAAGGACGTTTTGCCGCGCAAAGACAAGTATGCTCGTGAGGGACTCTACCTGCGGCTGTCCCTCGCTTACCGGACCACAGCCAATGCTTTCGTCAACATTCGCACGTTTTCCGGCAATAACGTCACTTTGCCTAACGCCATCGATGGGGCCATGTACGACGATCCGTACACGCGCTTCTACATCACGGAGGATTGCACCATCAACATCAATTCGATCTACCGCGACGAGCGGCTCTGGCTCCAGCGCGTGGACTGGGAATGGGTCAGCCGCGAGACCATTTTCGAGGATGAGCTGGCTTACGCCAATCCGTACCTGGAGCGGACACCGGAACAAGTTGAAGCACTATATGCGGAGAAGGAAATCACGGCCGACACTGTCAAAGAGTTCCTGATCGATAAAATTCGCACGGACCTGATGTTCGCCAAACGTTGTCTGCTGCTGCTGCTATCGGAAAAGGTAATATCTAAGGATCTTGTCGCCCTGTATGAGACTTTGAATCATGGTGCCGATCGACCCCAAACAGAGACTACTCCCAAGACCGACCGCCGTCGCCGAGCCAGCAAACGGGGAGGCGCCCACGGCTGATATAGCTGTGACACCGCCGCCGTCAGATCCTTCGAAACTGCGCTCGATTCCCGAATTCGATCTCTATCTTTTCAATAAAGGCGAGCATCGCCGCGCGCATCGGCTTCTGGGTGCCCACCTCGTCGAAGGTGGCGTACGCTTTGCCGTGTGGGCACCCAACGCCCAGCGTGTCTCTGTTGTGGGCAGCTTCAACAATTGGAATCGCGATGCCCATCCGATGCAGCGGCGCGGCAGCACCGGCGTCTGGGAGCTTTTCATTCCCAATCTCGGCCATGGACTCTACTACAAATTTGCCGTGCAAAAAAAGGAGGGACGCTGGGAGTTCCGCGGCGATCCTTTCGCCCGCATGTTGCAGAACGATAACAACCGCACGCCCATGTTCGTCGAGACCTATTACGAGTTTAAATATCC
>JAJPHU010000288.1 GCA_021325115.1 Planctomycetota bacterium
ACCACCTGTTGCGGCGGATAGATCAGTTCCAGCAAGCCTCCAACAGGCTCCTTGGGATTTTCCGCGAAACGCTTCGTTTGGCCTATTCCTTCATAGTTCTTCTGATAGGTAACGAGTCCTGTCAGCAGGGAGCGTTCGGCCTGGACGACGCGGGCCGCCGACATCTGGACTTTCGCCTGTGCCTGATTTATTTCCGCTGCTATCGCGTCCTGGGCCTGAAACAGAGCGACGATGGCCTGCGACTGTTCGCCGCGCCGTCTTTTGATATGGGCCAGGTTGCCCAACCCAAAGCTATCTAATTGCCAAACGAACTGAGCGCTGATGTCATCGCGGAAACTCCACAGATTCAGTTTGCCGCCATTGCCGGTGCCGAAGATCGAGGCTTGGGGTATCATGCCGCCGGGAGTCTGCCAGCCGGTGATCAGAATCGAGGGGAGCAACGGGCGCATTTTCTCCTGGCGGATGCGGACCAGGGCCGCTTCGATTTGCGCTTTATGCGAAGCCAGTTCGGGACGGTTGGTCAGGCCAATCGGGATCAGATCATCGAGCGAGCGAGACGGATCGATCAAGGTAATCTGCATATGATCGGGTTCGAGCGGCTCGCACACGGCACGGGGATCAAGGCGGAGGATCTGGGTAAGATCGGCGCTGGCGATACGCCAGTTTTGGCGATGGAGGACCGCTTGCTGCTCGAGAAACGCCAGCAGGTTCCGGGCCCGATCTACCTCGACGGCGGGGACCAGGTCTCGGCTCAACGCTTCGATTGCTGCAATTACCTTGCGCCCTTCCTTGACGGTATAGAGGGCGCCAGCATACTGACCGCGAAAGCGGTGGACGTTGAAGTAGGCACGGGCAACCTCCAGAAGAGCGTCGTTTTTGGCGGTCTGAATATCCCAGCGCTTGGCATTCAAGTCCTGCCGCTGGGCCAACGGCTGAAAGATCATATCGGTGGTGGCGACGACCTGATATAAGCCGACGCCAGCGATAAACCAGTTCAGGTTTTGGTTGAGCGGTTTGCCAAAACTGCCCGGCGATGGTTGTCCTAAGGAATTAATCCCCTGCGGAACATCGACGCCTCCATTGAAATCAATCGGGCCATCGTGGCGGGCATAAGAGGTAGCAATCATGAAGGAGGGGATCCACAGGGTAGCGGCTTTCTGGAGTTTGGCCTCGGCCACCCAGGCGCTGGCCTGGGCGGCGGCCACGATCAACGGTCGAGCATCGGCTAAACGCAGGGCCGTGGCCAGATTGATGGGAAAACGCAGGTCGCCGGGTTCCAGGGGCGGCAACGGCAGCTTCACGGTTTCTCCGCCCGGAGGCGGCGGCAACTCCAGCGGCGACTTCTGACTTGGCTGTTGGGGGCGATCGAGCGGCACGGGCACTTTGGGAAGAAGCGGTGATGTAAGCGGCTGCGGGGCGGGAAGGGCCTGTTGAGCGCGACAGGGCAACGGACCCGGCCAAGAGAGCGCCAGGACCGTGAACATGATGAACCACCTGTCGAATCGTTCCATAAGAGGATTCTTCCGTTGCCTCGAAACGCGAAGTACAATCGCTTCGACTCGTGAAGATGTAGGCTTTAATCGGCAAATAGCGATAAGAATGTTGATAGCAAGAAGAGAGATAACAAAGATTTTAGCGATTGGAGAGATTTTGTCGGGAGCTTAACCCGCAGGGTAGCGTTCAGCTCATCAGAAATAGCAACAGCGTGGCCACAGCATTGTTGATGCTGTGGGCAATCATCGAGGGCAGGAGCGTGCCGCGCCATTCGCGCATCAGAGTAAATGCCAAGGCCAGTGCCATCAGCACAGGCACCGCTAAGATGCCCTGTGGATGAATCACGGCGAAGAGAAAACTCACCACCACGGCGCTGAAGAGAACGCTCCATACAGGATGCCAGCCGCCGCTGACCGCGCGCAGGTGGCGATAGAGCACGCCGCGGAACATCGTCTCCTCGACAATAGGGGCGACGATGCTGGCAAGGAATAGTACTTCCAGCCATACCCACCAGCCGGCTTGGCTCACCCAGAAAACAATGGGATGCCCTGGTGCATTGCCAGGAGCAAACTCATCCGGCCCTCCACCGAGTTGATTACGCAGCTTGGTCAAGAGAAGATAAAACACAAGACCCAGGGCCAGCATTGGCAGGGCCGCGATGTAGCAGCCGAGGCCAAGAAGTGGTTCCAGTCCCGGCCGCCGGTCGGCATGCCAACCGATGTCCTGCCGCACCTGATGCCAGGGAATGCCGCGCAATACCGGCCAGGCGAGCGCTGTCAGGCTGCCCAGTGCGGCCAAACCAGTTAGCGTTAGTTCCCCATGCTGGATGGACAACCAGTTGAGCACATAATGGGCCGCAAGGCTCAGGCCGAGAAGGAGCAACAGGTACAGAGCGAATGTCTCGGCGTAAATGCCATGATGCGGTGAACCCGGCGCTAGACCGCCGTGTAGACGGCCCAGGAAATAAAGCACCATCAGCGTGACAAGCAAGATCAGGCCCGCCGTGCCCAAGCCGAGCATGAAGATGGCGGCGCCTAGCGCCGTCCACACCGTCCGGTAGGCGGGCGCCAATACGGTTGCCCGTGTTGCGGCATCGCTTCCCGGGGGCGATAACGCCAACTCGCCAAACCAGTCGAGCCGCTGCCGTAATTTTTGCTGCTTGTCTTCCGACAGGAAAGCCCTGTCTTTGGGGGTTTCTGCCCGAACGTCATACAGAAGATCGAGAATCCGGGCGGTTTCCGCGTCCTCGGCCGGCGGCTCGCCGCAGTGTTCTCGATATTTCCGGTCAAGTTGCTGGAGCTGTTTACGCGCCTCTTGCGGACCTTTCAACTCGCCGGCCAAGACGATGAAGCGCAACCGCTCGGCGTAAGTCCCGCGGTCAAGGCTATTCTGCGCTTCCTTGTAGAATTTTTCACGCCCGCTTGCACCAGCGCCCAAGAAACGCTCCATCAACTCGGCAGCTCCCACCAGGTAACGGCCCTGCAAACGCATGGTCACAAGATCGTAACGCTGTTGCTCCTGTGGGCTGGTGGTGTCATGGCGCCACAAGATGAAAGCGATAGCGGCGAGAAGGAACAGCCAGGCCACAAGCGGCCGACCCTTGCGGGGCACAAAGGATGGCGTCTCCATCTTCAAGGGATATAATTGCGACATAAAATACCTCCTAATTGGCATTATATCCGCAAGTTCCGCCACCGGCCGCTGGCAAAGCGCACTAAAAAGAAGACGCCGCGCACCAGCAGATCCGTAAACATCGCCAGCCAGGCGCCGAGCAAACCGAAAGGGTAGCCGTGATACACGCCCAGCGGTCCCAGGTCGATTTCCGGCCGCGTCAGCAGATAGGCGAGGGGAATGCGCAGCGCGAAAAAGCCAAACCAGGTGAACAACACCGGCACACGTGTATCGCCGGCCCCGCGCAGGGCGCTGGTGAAAATGATGCAGGAGGCCAGGGCAGGCATGGCGAAAGCAATCAGCTGCAGTACCGGCACGCCCTCCTCGATGATCGGTTGCTGGCCTTCATCGGGACAGAAGAAACGAAACATCGGCGCCGCCAATACAAAAAAGAGGGCGCCCATGAACGTCATCAGCGCTCCACCCTGCGCCAGGGCCGTCCATCCACTGTGAGCGGCCCGGCGCAGATTTTTCGCCCCCAGGTTCTGACCCACCAGTGTCATCGCTGCCGTGCCGAATGCACCGCCAGATAGATAGCCCAGCGCCTCCCACTGCAAGGCGATGCCGTGCGCCGCCTTGGCTGCATCGCTCAGATGATTGATGATGCTTAAAAACCACAACTGCCCCACAGCCACTGACAGGCTGTCTACGCCGGCCGGCACACTGATACGTAGCAAACGGCGGACCGTCGACAAGTCTGGCCATAATTGCCGCCATTCTAAGCGCAGACCGGCCCGGCCCCGTAGTAACACTGCTGTCACGGCGGCTGCGCCCAGCACGTTGCTAACCGCTGTACCCAGGGCGATGCCGACGAAGCCCAGTCGCGGCATCGGCCCGAAACCATGGAAAAAACCCCAGGCTAACGGCACGTTGAACACGGCCACACCGGCGCGTACACACAGCCCTGTTATGGTGTCGCCGGCGCCGACCAGGCAAGCGATGCCTGCCGCCTCGATCACCTGGAAAACCAGCAGGGCGAACAATGGTTGCAAATAGGCGATGGCAAACCGCGCGGTCGCCCCGTGCAGTTGCAACAACTCGATCAGCGTCGGCAGACCGAGCAGGGCGACAATCGAGCCGCCCAGCCCCAGGACGATGGCGAGCAGCAATGATTGATTGGTGACGTGGATGGCGGCGCGGCGATCTCCGGCGCCGATAGCGTGTGCCACCAAGGCTGTACTGCCAACGCTGACCAGAACAGTGTAACTGCTGATAAACCAGGCGAGATAATTGGCCGTCGTCTGGGCTGCTTGCAGGGCGATTTGCTCTTCAGGATCCGGTGCATGAGCGTGGCCAGCCAGCCAGCGATCGGACAGGCTGACAGCCAGCACCAGCATTTGCTGTAACAGGGCCGGCACCGCCAGAACCAGCACCAGATGCCACGTTGGTTTCCGCAGGTCCAGGTGTTGGCTCGTCGCCGCCGAGGCTTCATCGGGTTCGGCAGGGAGAATGTCGGGCGGCTGGGGCGGAGCACCGGAGAGGGCGTCGCTCAGCTGATGATCGTCCACTCCGGTCCTCCTGCCTTGCCGAAGCGGTCACCGGCGCGGAGCTTGCGTCCCGGCTGCATAGCTGGCGCGCCATTGACCGTGATCTGGCCCGCGCGCACCAGCAGCTTCGCCTGCCCGCCCGTAGAAGCCAGGCCAGCCGCTTTGATCGCATGGGCCAGGGTGATGTACTCGCCGCGGAGGGCAATGGTCCCTCTGCTAGTCGATTCGATCATAGATGCCTTTCCTTCGATTAGCGGCGCTTCGCCGAAGCGTCCTCCTTTGCCGACAGTTGATACGAATCCAGAAACGCATCGGCATCTTTAGATGCAACACGCGATTTGCTGCCCAGCACCGAAGCCCGATAGAGCCGCCTGCCCACGGCAAAGACACGCAGCCGGGCCACACTCCGGCCCACCTGAACGACGTATTCCTTGCCGGTAGTCTGGCCTTGTTTGATCTCTGTCTCGTCGTAAACTTTCCCCCGGACCTCGCTGAGGAAGACATCGCGGATGAATTCCAGTTTCTCCTTTTGAGACAACTTACGCCCCAGTTGGGTGGGCAGCAACAGGCTTGCGGCTTCGTAAGTCAACTTGCTTGGGATCTCCACCTGTACCAGGTTGATTTTGATCGACATGCCGCGCACCGTGACACTTCGCTCGCGCTCGCTGCGGCGACCGGTTTTGTCCGGTAGCCATACGGAGAAGGAGTGGTCCTTCGGACTGTATGCTTTCCACCCCGGCGGCGGAGCAGCATCGGCCGCCATCAACAGGGGGATAGCCAACAAACCGGCAAAAACAAGCCGCACGCGCATCGGTGTACCTCGGTCTTGCCTGTCTCAAAGATGTCCGCAACCGACCGGATCGGAAATATCTTCGACGGTCGGCCGCACGTTGGCCCGATTGTACCATAGCGGAAAGGGCTTGCAACTCAATTGAAAAGATTCGTCCGGTCCATCTCCTTGGAGTCGAGGCATATTTAGAAGATCGGATAGCCACTGGCGAACAGGGCCGAGAATGCCCCCAGGAAGAAGGTGCTGAGGCCCAGCGTGACGGCGGACACGGCCGGCGGAAGACGGGCCAGGTATTCGCCGATAATGAGGTAAACGGGAAAGACCACGGCTGTGAAACGAGCTGACGAAGCCATGTTCATCTCATAGGCGCGCGTCAGGTACGGAATGAGCAGGAGCATAGCGGCCAGTGCTATCTCGTAAGCATTCAGGCGGCCCTGCCAGGCCCCCACAAAGATCAGGACAACAGAGATAGCGAAATACACTGGATTAACCTGTTCCCAGGCGAACACCGACCAGTTGGCGGGAGGTTGCCAGAGGAAAATCTCCCAGATCGGCTGATAGCTGAGCAGGGCGAGCATTTTGGTTGTCAGCGAAGGTGCAGTCCGGCCCCAATGGACCTGTGTCTTGGCGAATACCAACGGATCGCCGAACTGGAGGTACAGAAAAGCGGCGTAGGCAAGCAGGCCCCAACAGGCCAGCGGGGCAAACAAGGCAGCACGGAGGAGAAAAGCGCGGCGGTCGGGCGAGCGGCGCCAAATATAGAGCAGGAGCGGCAAGAGCAGGCCCACGCCGACGGGCCGACATGCCGAGGCCAGGCCAGCGATTAGAGCGATGGTCGGCAGAGGCCAATTACGCTGGATGCCCAGCAAAAACAGCAGGATGAGCAGTAAAAAAGTAGATTCGGAGTAGGTCATTCGGAAAAAGAACGTGGCGGGCATCACTCCCAGGGCCAGCAAAGTGAACGAGAGGGCGGTCCGATCCGGCGGCGGCCGTCGACCATGCAAGTAGACGGCCGCGAGGACGAATGCGGCCGCCAGACAGACATGCGATACGAGCAACAAAGCCCAGGTCGGTCCCAGGCCAGTCAGACGCATCAGGACTGCACCCAGCAACGGAAACAGGGGAAAGAAGGCCGTCGAGGATTGTTGGCCGGGATCGTAGTGGTAGCCGCTGACGGCGATCCATTTGTACCAGCCGCCGTCGTAGGCGGAGAATTTCTCGTAAAAATTCGGTGCCGACGCTGCGCGTGGCGGCGTCACAAACTGATGGCCGAACGATGCTCCAAGGATGACAATGCCGCTGGTCCAGATGTAAATAAGCAGACCTAGCGAGAGCGGTTTGGACCACCATGCCATCATGTGCTATTCGCCTTCCTCTCTCGTCTCCCGTGTCCCCTGCAGAACGACATGCTGGCCGCGTGCCTTATACTGTCGCACGATTACATAAACCGCGAGGCTGACCAGGCCCATGCCGTTCAGGACCAGAAACAATGCCCTCAACGGACGGGACCGCTTGTCCGCACCTCTCCACCCCTGGTAGAGCGCTCGCCGTACGGCAATCACTTCATTGAGCCGTTGTGGGTCTGCCGGCACCTGATAAAAAACACCGTCCATACCCTTTATTTCCGGGAACGAGGCATCATTGACGTAGACACCGGGCATCGTGGGCTTGAGCTGGAAAC
Organism: Planctomycetota bacterium; assembly: GCA_021325115.1. Taxonomy (GTDB): domain Bacteria; phylum Planctomycetota; class Planctomycetia; order Gemmatales; family Gemmataceae; genus JAJPHU01. The sequence continues at coordinate 7,124 of JAJPHU010000288.1, forward strand.
GGTCATCTGGCCACAGCTTAACGTCGAAGGCATTTACGCGAATGTTTTTTATATATAAAGGAGATGCAAAAATATTGAAAATTGACTTTCTCTCCTCCTGCACTCCTGCCCAGGTATGCACTGCCACCCGGCACAGGCGCGGCAGCCAGACGGACCAGCCGCTCAGCTGTTCAAATCCTGTACAGTCCGAGCGAGTCAGCAGACGGCCGGCTTCATCCCGGACTTCAAGCCGGCGAATGGCATATCCATATTCAGGATCGAAATAAAAATCGTATCGATATAGAGGCTTTTCTCTCGTTCCTTGTTCGTTTCTCATTCCCAAATTCGGTTTGGGAACAAGGGAGCTTGCCTGCACTCGGAACAACGAATGCCCATCCAGGCTGGCCGAACCGATCGCCTCAATTTGTCCACCTTCCGCCAACAAGGCCAGCAGCTCCGCTTGTGGATGCCAGGATAAGAGCAATTCTTTTATTCGTGTCGGCAACCGGACACCGGACGCCCGAAAATAATCGTCTCGAAAATAGCTTGCTTCCGGCCCATCGTTCCGAGGCAGCCACTTGTGGAGGTACGGCCAGTCTTTCGGCTCCCTGTTCCTTAGATCGCTGACGTAGAACAAGTTTTGGGCAGCATAGAACAGCTCTCGGTCAAAGGCGATTTCCTCCGTCCGTGGCGGCCACGATGAACCTTCCTGGGTCTCTCGGCGCACGTAGATCCGGCCGTTTCGGAAGGCGAGCTGTTGGACAAAGGAACCATTGCTGACAATCTTGTCCAGTACGTCCGCGGCGACCTTCTTTCGTCCCAGCGGGGTTGCCTCGGCCGTTTGGGTCCAGGTGACGGCCAGCGACTCTATAGCGGCGTAGCGAACAAGGGCAAGCCGTACCGATTCGGGTAACTCCCTGTTCTGAGCCGGTAGGGGGGACTCTGCGATCAGGACGAGGCACACCGCCACAACCGGCGCCCGGCGACAAACAAGTGAGGAAGCGATCATACGATACGCTCACCCAGGTCTCGGTTTCGAGGAGAAGAGATTTAGCCGACGATAAGGGAGCCGTCAATGGCAACTTACTGTCCTCAGGTAACAAATGCTTGGCACAATCGCACGGGTACTCGATAATGGAGGGTGCGGAAATCATTCCCCAAATTTTCTGGAAAGCATAACGATCATGCTCCGCATCCGAGTCTCCCATAAGCTAGAGCAGCAAGAAATCGAGCATCCCTCGGGTCCTCTTGAGTTCGGCCGCGGTCCGGCGCGTAACAACGTTCCCCGCTGTGTTCTCAAGGATCTCTACGTGTCCAAGGACCACATTCGCATTCTTGAGCTGGAAGACGGGCAGGTGCGGATTGAGAACCTCAGCCAGCGCAACTCGATTCGGCTGAACGATGATACTATTCTTGCCACCGGCACCAGTCGCGAGGTGGCGCTGCCCGTACATCTCCTGGTAGGCGAGACAGCTGTGGACATCGAGCGTCCGCAGCCTGAGTCCGAAGAGCGCTTGCTCCAAGCCATTGCCTCGCCATTGCTCCGGCAGACGGATGCACGGACACACACGACGTTGATGGAGTTGGGCCGCTCGCCGTCGCCGGAGACGTTGGCACACTGGTTTGAGACGGTCATTGCCGTGCAGCGGGCCGCAGCCGGCTCACAGGAATTTTTTCAACAAACGGCGCGGGCGGTAGTCACACTGGTCGGTCTGGATCGCGGCTTGGTGTTGCTGCGCCGGGATGGACGCTGGATGGTGCAAGCTCGCTATCCTGACCCTCCTCCCCCTCCCCTGAATCAAGGAGAGAAGGGGGGAGGCGGCCGGGAATTCAGTATGACCACACTGGAGCGCGTCGCGCGAGAACGGCGGACCCTGTTTCAATCGGCCCCGTCTATGGCCAACTCCGCAGAAAGTCTGCTAGGCATCGAGGCCGTGGCAGCAGCGCCGATTTTCGACTCCCACGATCGCGTTGTCGGCGCCGTCTATGGCTGCCGGTCGCACATCACGCCTCATGCCGGCCTGGGCATCGGTTCCCTGGAAGCGCAGGTGATGCAGTTGTTGGCTTCGGCGGTCGGCGTCGGCCTGGCCCGACAGGAACAGGAGGCCCGCGCGCTGCGCCGTTTGGTGCAACTGGAACAATTTTTTCCCGGCGATTTGGCCCGCGAGATGGAGCAGAACCCGCATGTCCTCGATGGGCAGGAGCGCGAGGTGACGGTGCTGTTTAGCGACATCCGCGGTTTCTCGCGCATGGCGGAACGGCTTGACCCAATGGATACGTTCCGTCTGGCCAGAGACGTGATGGATCGTTTAACGGCGCGTGTGCAAGAGACAGGTGGTGTGGTGGTACATTATGCTGGCGACGGCTTGATGGCCCTGTGGAACGCGCCCAAGGACACGCCCGATCACGCGGCGCGCGCTTGCCGGACGGCCTTGGCCATGTTGGCCGATCAGTCCGTTTTCGATGCCGATTGGCAGGCACGTGTGGGCGGACCGGTGCGCCTGGGTATCGGTATAAACACCGGTCTGGCCCTGTGCGGCAACACGGGCAGCAAAACGAAATTTCATTACGGTGCTCTGGGCCACGCCGTCAACGTTGCCAGCCGCGTCGAAGGGGCCACCAAGCAACTCGGTATTCCCATCATCCTCACCGGCTCGACACACGCTCAATTGACCGGCGGAGACGCCAGTCCTCCGGGGTTCGCCACGCGGCGACTGTGCCGAGCACGGCTGCCCGGCATCGATGGTGCTACCGATCTCTACGAGCTACACGCCGAGACCGCCACGGAAGAATGGGAAGAATGGCATATGACTTATGAACGCGGCTTGCTTCTGTACGAAGCCGGCCACTGGCTGGAGGCCTGCCGTACTCTGCACACGTTACTCTATGGGAAAACCGAACACGATCGCCCTACGTTGATGTTGCTCTCCCGCGCTACCCAACATATCCAGGAACCACCCGAACCGTTCGATGCGGTGGTCGATTTGGGGCATAAATGAGTTCGGTGAGATGGTTAGCAGTACGGCGCGGCTTCCGATGATGCATCTCCACCACCGTTTTTTTGTGGGACATCGCTCGCCAGCGGGTGCAGATGCGGCTCTGCCAGGAAGTGAAACGGCTGCAACGGCTCATGGATTAACGCCAGAAGCTATAAGCTGCTGGCAAAACGGCATGGATGCTGCTATACAATCTAAGTAGGCATCGCCTTCCCTCGACACCGTGAGGAGATCATGGACCACAACTATTCGCCGCAGCAGCAACAGCGGCACGCTCTGTTGACTGTCTTTCTCACGGTGCTGGCCTTGATGTTTTTCGGCCTGGTGTTGGTCGTCATCAGCAACGGTTTGGTCGGCATTGTAGTGCTGGTTGGCGGCGGCATGTTTCTTTTGGGGCTGTTTCATTATCTCTTGTGGGGCCGAGCCTTCTCAGAGGCAACAGCCGGTGAACGCGAAGAGGAGCAGCTGCGCCGCCGCGCCATCGAGATCGAGATGGAAGAGGGTTGGCACTGGTCCGATACGCGCATGCGCCGTTGAGGAAAAAACGGCATCCGCTTCCTTGTGAGGCAGCTATTCGCGTCGCCATTGCCACACATAATACACCGGCAAGCCCAGCAAGACGATGACCATGCCCGGCCAAGTCGTCATCGGTCGATAAATAACCAGTACAGCGACGATGGTTGTCGCGCCGGCGAGATACAGTGCCGGCACCACGGGATAGCCGAATGCCCGATAGGGCCGTTCGGCATCGGGGCGTTTCATGCGCAGGCGATAAACACCGGCGATCGTCAACACGTAAAACAGCAACGCCGCCGAGATGATATAATCGAGCAAATCCGCGTACAGGTTGCCATAGGTCTTTTCGGGGACATTATAGGTCCGCGGGAGGACAAGCAAAGCCGCCCATATTCCTTGCACCACCAATCCCCAGGCCGGCACACGGGCGACATTGAGCCGGCCAGCACGCGCGAAGAACAAGCCATCGCGGGCCATCGCATAATAAGCCCGCGCCCCGGCCAGGATCAGGCCATTGTTGCAGCCGAACGTCGAGATCATGATGGCCGTCGCCATCAACGGCACACCGAAATGGGGGAAAATGCGCGCCAGCATGACGGTGGCTACGCGGTTGTTTTCCGCTTGCTGGATCTCCTCAAAGGGCAGCGTCACAAGGTAAGCCAGGTTCGCCAGCAAGTACAAGAAAAGGACCGATGAGGTGCCCAGGGCCAGGGACAATGGCAGGTGGCGGCGTGGCTGACGGACCTCGCCCGCTGTAAAGGTCACGTTGTTCCAGGCGTCCGAGGAAAACAGCGACCCGGTCTGCGCCACACACAAGGCCACGAACAAGCCGAATGGGGTCGCCGCCGTCAATCCACTGTCCAGTTCGGTCAACTTGCCGCGCGCCGTCCACAAGTCGCCGAAGTTTGCGCGCACCGCTTCGCTGTTCCAGCCGAGGACCAGACCCGCCCCGATCAGGCCCAGGAGCGCTGCTATTTTGGCCACGGTGAACAGGTTTTGTATCAGCTTGCCGTAACGCAGTCCGCAGATATTTGTCACGGTCAGTACCACAATCATCAGCACGCCGACCAACTGCGCCGTGGATAGCGACACAGCATAACCCGATGTCAGATGCCACGGAGAAACGAGATATTTTTCTTCCGAGATGACCGGCCACAGATTGCCGGCGAAGCGCGCAAAGGCGACGGCCACCGCCGCGATGAAGCCGGTTTGGATGATGAGAAACAGCGTCCAGCCGTAGAGAAAGCCCAGAAGCGGGGAAAACGCTTCACGCAGATAGAGATATTGTCCGCCGGCCCGCGGCATCATGGCGGCCAATTCGCCATAAGAGAGGGCGGCACTAACGGTCAGGATGCCGGTAATCAGCCAGGCCACCAGCAGCCAGCCGGGACTGCCTAGCTGGCCCGCCATCGTCGCCGGCACGATGAAAATCCCGGAACCAATCATCGAGCCGATTACCACCATCGTGGCGTCAAACAGTCCCAGGCCGCGATGAAATTCGCTGTCCAGGCGGGCGTCTTGCCCTACCTCGTTCCCAAGCTCTGCCTGGGAACGCTCTGATGCTCCATTTTTCATATGAGCATTCCTTGCAGTACAGCCTTTGCGCGCAGGAAGGCGGATTGATGAATTCGTCCTATTGTATCTTGCCCGAAGCGCTTCGCAAGCACACCTCCAGCTGCGTTATTCCCCTTGGGGCAGCTGTTTGTAGAAACCCTTGTTTGTTTCGCTGCAAGCGATATAATGGAAATG
>JAJPHU010000349.1 GCA_021325115.1 Planctomycetota bacterium
ACCGAGAAGACCTTTGGATTATATTTTTCTCTGTTCCTCTTCTGTGTTTTTCCCTGCGTTCTCTGTGATTCTGTGATTGGCTCTTTTTCGATTTGTGACAGTGATGAATCATGGTCCCTCTGTCTTACAACTATCGCAACCTGCGGGTGCGCTGGAAAACGACGTTGATGACAGCGTCCGGTTTTACCTTGGTGGTGGCGGCGTTGGTGGTGATGCTGGCGTTTCTGAGCGGCATCGAGGCCGCCTGTGCTGTCAGCGGCGAGCCAGAAAATGTCATTCTGCTCAGTAAAGGCAACAATGACGAAGTACTCAGTCAAATGGAGCGCAGCCTCGTCGCCCAGGTCGAGACCAGCAAAGGCGTGGCTCTCGATGCGGCCGGTCAGCCTATCGCCAGCCGGGAATTGTTCCTGGTCGTTCACCATCGCCCGGAAAAAAGCGGCGCATTTCGTTTCTTGCAAGTGCGTGGCGTGCTGCCGGCTGCCTTCCGCGTTCATTCGCAATTGTGTCTGATCGAGGGCCGAACCTTTCGCCCGGGACAGAGCGAAGTGATGATCGGCAAGGGAATACAGCGTGAAAACCATTTTCAGATCGGCGATGCCGTCGAGATCGGCCGCAAACGCTGGAAAATCGTCGGCGTCTTCGAGTCCCGAGGTGCCGCCTTTGAATCAGAATTGTGGGGCGATCTGGACGAGTTGGCTAGCCAATTTCGCCGCGAAGGCTTATACACCACCGTCGTTCTGCGTGCCGCAACACCCCGGGAGGCCGAGGAATTGGCCGAGCGGTTGCGGAACAGCCGCAGCATCAGCGTCGAAGCGATGACCGAGCCGAAGTATTATCAGAAGCAGTCGGAGCAAACCCAGCTCATGCAAAAGGCGGCGTGGGTGGTTGCCTGGTTTATGGGCATCGGCGCCATGTTCGGCGTGATGAATACCCTGTTCGCAGCCATCGGCCAACGCAGCAAAGACATCGCCGTGTTGCGCATCTTGGGCTTCAGAGGGCGTGACATCTTGTTGTCCTTTCTGGTCGAAGCCCTTCTGATCGCAGTCATCGGCGGTTTGCTCGGCATGGCTTTGGGGGCAGCGACCAACGGCATCACACGCAGCGTTGCCCTGGGAGCGCGGCACATCGATTTCGCTTTTCGTGTCGATGGTAAGATCTTGCTTTTCGCCGGAATGTTCTCGCTGATTATGGGCATCCTGGGCGGTCTGCTGCCGGCCTTGTCGGCCATGCGCATCAAGCCCCTGGAAGCGCTGCGCTAAAGCGCGGTTGCGCCTTCATCTGACTCCGGTTTTGCAGCCGCCAGGAATTGCCCCCCAGCCTCGCCTTAGGGCCTGGGATTAACGGCAAACGCTGCAGGACCCGCTACTAGCATACCACTACCAGTCCAGGCATAGGAGGTTGAAAAAATTCTCAGGAATTTATTTGACACCCGTGAATTCATTGATATGCTACAGACTGACTCGTAAAAGCAGGGGGACGTGCCTGCCTGCTTTACTTATTGGCCTCTCTGCCGCTTGGACGGTGCTTATGGATGCTTGTCCCAGTCTGCTGGGGGGCGTGTTTGTTCTTTTTCACCGTTACTGGGGTCCGCGCGCATGGGCTGGGGCGCTCTTGCTCCGTCGGGGTGGATGGACAGGGCCAGAACGGCGCCCTCGGCTGTTGCGCGGGACATGGAGGATTCAGCCGTGAACAATCACTCTACTGCCGTCCGATCCCGCTCGCCCAAAACTGCGTCCTCGACTACCCTGCCGCTACGTATCTCCGACGAAACCCTTGGCCGGATGACCGCCGTTTTCAAGCTGTTGGCCGACCCATCACGGTTGAAGATTGTCCTGGCTTTGGCCCAAGATGGCGAGTTGCACGTCTCGGCCCTGTGCGACATGCTCGGTCAATCGCAGCCAGCCGTTAGCCACCATCTGACGCTGATGCGCATGGTCGGTCTGGTCGGTTTCCGCCGCGATGGCAAACACAATTACTACCGCCTGGCCTCGGGCCACGTGCGTGATCTTTTCGAGCAGTTCTTCGCCGATGCCGGCAATGGTCAGAAGACCATTCATCTGGAGGATTTCACGCTGAGCTTCAAGCGCAAATGAAGCACCCCAACCTATAACTTCATTTGGCCGTGAGCCGCAGGCAAATGCTCGCCTACAGCTCACGGCCAAGTGCTAGCGGACAAAACCCCTCCCCCTTGTGGGGGAGGGTGGGTGGAAATGCAAGTAGACCAAGGAACTCCGCCCCCTACCTGAACCCTCCCCCCCAAGAGGGGAGGGAAATGTCTGCGCGTCCTAAGAGAGCCGTCAAACCAATTGCTACTGAATCCGCAGCCGGCGGACCCATTCGGCCTCGCGCGCAATCTCGGCATCCGTCAGACCACTAGAGCGATGGATCTCGGTGCGGGCCATTTTGCCGCTGGTCATGTCCAGAGCCATCACGTCGATGAGGCCATTGCTGCCGACGCCGCAGCGCACCTGCACCGGCGACGATTTCGGCAAGTTCGGCGGCAGCCCCTCGATCCAGCATTCGCCGATAGAGATGCAGGCATCGGCCTTGGGCGCTTCGCCTTGCAGCACTTTGACGCGGACGCGCTGCTGATTTTCGGCGACGGTGCAGTAGACCCGGCTGGCCGCCGTGGGCAGCTGCGTGTTCTTGGCAATGAGGATGTCGTTGAGGCGCTCCTGCCCCTGCTTGACCTCGATGCCGAGACTGTGGGCGTTGACGTTGATCTCGACGACTTGGGCCAAGATGTCGCGCGCAGCATCCTCCATGAGCAGATCTTCGCCGAAGTCCTGTTGCGTGGCGACAATGCCGGCATGCAAAGCAGCGCCACGGGCCACGACTTCACTGACGGCCAGCGAATGGTCCGGCGGCTTGCCCGTCAATTCCTCAAGCATTTGCCGGGTCATCGGCATGTGCGTCGAGCCGCCCACTAACAGAATGCGATCGACCTGGTCCCAGGTGAGCTTGGCCTGCCGCAAGAGTTGTTGTGTAGTCAGCCGGGTGCGGATCAGCAGATCGCGCGTCATCGCTTCAAAGTCGGCACGGGTGATCGGCACGGTCAACACTCGGCCGGCGTGCATGCAGGTGAGCGTCGTTTGCGGTAGTTTGCTCAGAGTGCGCTTGGCGCGTTCGGCAGCTGTGCTGAGATTGACCAGCGCTTGCGGATCGCTGCGCGGATCGATGCCGGTCTGCTGCTGGAACAGAGTAGCGACATAATCGACAATGCGATCGTCCCAGTCTTTGCCTCCCAGACGCACATCGCCTTCGATGGCCAGGGTCTGAAAGTGCTGATGTGCCAGGCGGACGAGTGTAACATCGAAGGTGCCGCCGCCGAGGTCGTAGACAAGGACCGTGCGTTCTTCTTGCGGCAACGTCCCTGGTCCCCCGGGGTTTTGCAAATGTTGCAACGAGTACGCCAAGGCAGCGGCGGTCGGCTCATCGAGAATGTCGAGCACTTCCAGGCCGGCGATGCGGCCGGCGTCCTTGGTAGCTTTGCGGCGTGTGTCATCGAAATAGGCTGGCACCGTGATGACAGCCCGACTGATCGGACCGATGCGCAGCTCGGCATCCTGAACCAGCTTGCGGAGGAGGATGGCCGAGAGTGTTTCGGGGCGGAAATCGCGGCCGGCGATGGGCCGGCCATAGCTCGGATAGCCCATGCGCCGCTTGATGAGCGTGGCCACACGGTCAGGTTGCTCCAGGGCCACATCGAGGGCGGCCTGGCCGACAACGGCGGTTTCGTCGTCGAGTAAGAGCACGGCGCTGGGCGTGAGCATCTCGCCGTCGCGGTTGGGCAGCGTGATCGGTTGGCCGTGATCGTCCAAAGTAGCGATGGCTGAGAATGTGGTGCCCAGGTCGATGCCGACCAGTTTGCCTGTACCGACTGCCATTTTCGGTTTTCGGATTTCGGTTTTCGGTTTTCGGTCTTCCGTTTCAATGTACAAGATAGGGCGCTCACCTGAAAACTGAAAACCGAAATCCGAAAACCGAAAATGCATTTTTCGTGGTTTGCTCTGCCAGCCGCTCCGGCGGAATGCCCAGTAGCTCCGCCAGGCAGGCCGCCGTGTGAACGATGTGAGCGGGCTCGTTGCGTTTGCCTCGCAACGGCACCGGCGACAGATAAGGGCTGTCCGTCTCCACAAGCACACGGTCGAGCGGCTGTTGCGACGCTGTCTGGCGCAAGGCAGCCGCATTCTTGTATGTTAACATGCCAGCGAACGATAGATACAGCCCCATCGCCCGGCAGGCTTCGGCCAGCGCCGCATCGCCAACAAACGAATGCATCACACCGCGGATAGGGCCATGACGGTCGAATTCGCTTCGCAAAATACGGAGCATGTCGGCCTCAGCCTCGCGGCAGTGAATCACCACCGGAAGATGGTGTTGACGCGCCAACTCCAGATGACGGACAAAATACTCCTCCTGTACGGCAAACGGCGTGGTGTCCCAGTGGCGATCCAGTCCGGTTTCACCGACGCCAACAATACGCTCCTTTTCGACAAGGGCACAGATCGCATCCCAGGCAGTCGGGCCAGCTTCCGGAATGTTATTGGGATGAATGCCGGCGGTAGCGAACAACATCGCATGGCGCTCGGCCAAGGCGATGCTGGCGGCACTGGACGGCGCGCTGGTAGCGATAGTGATGATGGTCTCAACACCCGCCGCACGGGCGCGGTCGAGGACGGCAGGCAGATCGGCAGCGAACTGCTCGTCGTCCAGGTGAGCGTGTGTATCGATGAGACCAGCCACGTCAACTCGCACTCGCTTGAGGTTGCGTCGCAGCCATCTTTTCCAGCTGTGTCAGATGCCCGCGCTTGAGGGTCAAAAGTTTTTCCACTTCCGCCTGCGCTGCCGGATCTTTCAGTGCGGTTCGATCGCGCTCGAGATCGGCAATCGACTGGCGTTCTTGCTCGATCAGGCGCGGCAAAAGGAAATCGAGTGCCAGGAAATTGATGGTCGTGAAATGAGCGGGATAGGGCGGCAGATACGGCAGCGGAATGCGGCGGCGGACGAGGAATCGGCCCAGGGACGCCACCGCCTCGCGCTCGGCAGCGATGAGCTGCTGGAGGTCCGTCCAGATCTTTTCTTCCATCGACGGGGTCCAGGGGTACGCTTCGGCCACGTAAGTGAGGATGGACCGGCTCTCGCGACGGAGAATATCTTGCAGCAGGTGTTGGGTGTGAGGATCGATCACTGGGATGGTCCTTTCCTGCCTTTGCCGCCTTTCTGCATACCTTTGCCGCCTTTGGGCGGACCTCCCATTTTGGGCATGCCTCCGACTCCTGGTCCCCTCATCCCTGGAAACCGGCCAGGCGGCGGCGGCGGACGCCAGGCAAAACGCTCGATGCCTTCATGACTGAAGCGGTCAAGAGGCGCCCACAAAATGCCGAGGACGAACACTGCCAGGGCCAGCAGGAGGGAATAAGCGATGGTCGGGATCGGTTCACGCAGACGCACCGGCTCGCGGCCTTCCAGATCTTCCGCTTTACCCTCCAGGATCATGACTTTCATGACCTTGATGTAATACATGGCGCTGAGGACGGTGTTGACGCCGCCGACGATCAGCAAGCCGAACAGTATCGCCCCCAGACCGGCATCGCCGTGGCGATACCAGGCCTGGCTGGTGTCCCACAAAACGCTGAAAATCTGGAACTTGGCCGCGAAGCCGACCAGGGGCGGAATGCCCAGCAGGCTGAGCAGGAAAATCGAGAGCATCACCACCATCCACGGGGAACGGCGGACCAGGCCGCGATAATCGTCCAGGTCTTCTGAGCCGGTCTCATTGCGCAAATAGGCGACCACAGCGAAAGCACCGAGATTCATGAACAGATAGGCGGCCAGGTAGAAAAGCACAGCTTGCAATCCAGGCAGCTCGAAGGCGCCGGTCTGCTGCTGGAGCGGCTTGAAGGCGGCCAACCCCATCATCATGTAACCGGCGTGGGCAATGGTCGAATAGGCTAACAAACGCTTGAGGTTGGTTTGTAAATAGGCGGCGAGGTTGCCGAAGGTAGCGGTGAGGGCGGCAAAGAAGGCGAGGACTGGCACCAGATAGTGGACTATCGTTTCCCAGTGTGCGGGGATGCGAGACTGGTCCATGCTATCGATGCCGCCGAACAGGAGCGTGAGGCGAGCGAGCAGGGCCACTGCGGCCCCCTTGGACGCCACCGACAGATAACCGGCCACCTCGGCGGATGCGCCCTCGAAAACATCGGGGCACCAGAAATGGAACGGCACCACCGCCAGCTTGAAGCCGACGCCGATCAAAAGAAACAGGATGCCAAGGATTAGTACGGGATCAAAAACCACGCCGCCCGCGGGAGGAGAGAACGAGTAGACCAGGCCAAGGGCGACTTCGGGCAGATAGGCAGTGCCAAAGCGTCCGGCCAGCAAGCTGATGCCGTAGAGCATGATCCCGGAAGCGCCGCCGCCGTAGACGACGTACTTGAGAGCCGCTTCCCCCGAGGCGCGGCGGCCCTTCAGATAGCCGGCCAGGGCATAGCTAGGCACACTGGCCATCTCCACACCGATGTAGACCATCAGCAAGTGCATGGACGAAGCCATGAAGACCATGCCCAGCGTGGCGCCCAGGAGCAGACAGTAGAAATCGGCAGAGTCCTCGCGATCGGGAATGCCGGTCGTCAGCGACAGCCAAATGACGAGGGCCGTGAAGCCATACAGAAAACAACGCAAGTAGATAGTGAGGTGATCGTAAACGACCAGGGAGCCGAAAGCAGAGTGGAACCCACCCGCAAAAACGCCTGACTCGGATAGTCGCAACGGCGCGTCCAGGAGCTTCGTACCGCCAATGGTACCGTACCACTGAACGATGCTGATACCGAGGGCCGTCAACGTCATCACGAGGGCGACACCGCCCATATGCGCGCGATCGAACAGCCGAATGAGCAAGATCAGTACGATGCCGCCGCAGATGAGAAGCTCCGGCAGGAAATTCAGACAGTCGTTTTGAATTTGGCCGAGATCGATGTTTGGCAACATGGGAGGTCTCCATTCGCGGCAGGCAGGTAAAGCAATGCTGAATTACGGTGCAAACCGCGCCAACGTATCCACCAGTCCGGTGAGGCTCGGCTCCATCCAGTTCAACAGCAAGTAACCGGGCAACACGCCCAAGGCCACTGATAACACCACCAACGGCGTGACACACACGATCTCGCGCACATTGATGTCGGGATAATTGCGGTATTGCGGATTTTCGCCCATGAAAACACGCTGAAGCGTCCACAGGATATAGGCAGCGGTGATGACTACCGTCAGCGCCGCCAGCACGGCAAAGATTTTGTTGTAGTTCCAGGTGGACAACACCACCATGAACTCGCCGACGAAGCCGCACATGCCTGGCAGGCCCATCGCGGCGAAGAAAATCACGGCGCTGATGCCGCCGTAGAGCGGCATCGGCTCATACAGGCCGCGGAAATTGTCCAGCCGGCGATGATGAGCACGATCGTAGATGACGCCGACCAGGAAGAACATGCCGGCCGAGGTGATGCCGTGGGCGATCATCTGGAACATGGCTCCGTTCATGCCCCAGCTCCAGTATTGTGCCCTTTCCGGTGCCGTCCACACGGCAATACCCAGAAGGACATAGCCCATATGGCTGATCGAACTGTAGGCGACCAGCTTTTTAAAATCGCTCTGAGCCATGGCGGCAAAAGCACCGTAAACGATGTTGATGACCCCGAACAGAGCGACATAGTAAGCCAGTTGCTCGGCAGCCCACGGACAAATCGGATAGGCAATGCGAACAATACCGTAGCCGCCCATCTTGAGCAGGATGCCGGCCAGGATCATGCTGATCGGCGTTGGGGCCTCGACGTGGGCGTCCGGCAACCAGGTATGGAAGGGGAAGACCGGTATCTTGATGGCAAAGCCGATGAGCAGGAACAAAAACATAGTGTACTGGAACCACGGCTGGAAGAATGCTTGTTCCAGGCGTTTTTTCAGGCCCGCATCGTTGAGGGCGGCCTGATAGTCGGCCTCGGCTTTGCGAATCATTTCTTCCGGCGCGCCTTTGCGGGATTTAAGCTCCTCAAGGTGGGCTTTAGCCTGCTCGGCGCGGAAACTCGTCGTCACTGGCTGGCCGTTGAGCAGCTGCAAGGCCGCTTTGCCGACACGCTGCAAGACGACCAGATCGAACGTGTGGATTTCGACCTGATTACCGGAGACCGTACGGCCCTCACTTTTGGCTTCGGCGACAGCCTCCTTCATGGTGCGCGGCCCTACGAAATCGCGCACATCAGTAAAGTAAAAAGCCAAAAGCGCGATGAGAATGAAAACGCTGCCCAGCAGGGTATAGAGGAAGAACTTAATGGCAGCGTACTCGCGGCGTGGCCCACCCCAAATGCCGATGAGGAAGTACATCGGCAACAGCATCACTTCCCAGAAGATATAAAACAGGAAGAAGTCCAGAGCCAGGAAAGTGCCGAGCATGCCCGTCTCCAAGATCAGAAACAGCATGCAATAGCCGCGCACAAAACGTTCAATCTTCCAGCTGGCGATCAGGGCCAAAAACGATAGCAGCGCAGTCAACAGGACCAGCGGCATACTGATACCGTCGACACCCAGGTAATAGTAGATATTGAAGCGTCCGATCCAGGGATAGCTGGTCAGCCAATCGGAGCTTTTTTGCGGATCGGCGATATTCTCCGATTCGATCTGCCCCAGGCGGTAATCGAGCGACACCCATTCCCGGCTGCGTGGATCGGTGCCGCGGACGTTGCGATCGATGACATCGCTGTAAAAGGCGATGAACATGCCGATGCTGGCGCCCAGGGTCAAGCCGGTGCCGGCCAGCGCCAGCCAGCGCATGATCTCTTCCTTGCCGCGCGGTACGAAGATCAACAATAGCGCAAAAACACTGGGGATGAAGACCACCGCAGTCATCCAGAGCAGATCTCGTTCAGCCATGTCCAAATCCTGTCTCGAAAAAAAAACATAGGGCGAGCGAGGCAATCATGCCCCCGGTGAGTACGGCTTATCGGGCATAATGGCCCCGCTCGCCGGTTTTACCCCGCAGCGGCCATGCGCACGAAATAAGCCAGCACCATGAAAATCCCGACAGCGGCCACTACCAAAAACACCACATAACTCCGCAAGAAACCCGTCTGCACGTTCCGCAAACGCGCGCCAGCAGCATAAGTCGCATTGCCTACCAGATTGACCAGGCCATCGATAATGCTGTTGTCGAACAAGCCGTCCCATTTCGACAGCAACACACTCAGGTAGGCGACCCCGTGAATGATGCCGTCGATGACGCGCAGGTCAAACCACGCCAGCCAGCTGCCGACCACCAGGGCCGGACGCACCACGACCACGCTATACAACCAATCGAAACGCCATTTATCCATCAGGAAAGCGTGCAGTCCCGGAAACTGCTCGACGGCCTCCGCCGGATCGAGGATGCGTTTCCAATAGATCAGTCCGGCGAAGACGATGCCGATGAGCACCAGGCCGAGTGCCAAGTTGCCGGCCAAATGGTGATTGTAATAAGCGTACAGCCGTTCGTTTTCTTCCGCTTTTTTGGCGACGACCCAATATTCACCATGATCTTTGCTCACGGTATAGTCGATGTTGCCGAAGTCGGCAAGCACAGCATGATGCTGGGCGTGATGGACGTTGTGTTCCAGCCAACTCGCTTCCGCGTCGTAGACCGGCCAACCCCAGGCGATGCACACGCTGCATACAGCCAAAACGATGAGTGGCACCGTCATGGTCCACGGCGCTTCGTGGGCCTGTTCGTAAACATGCTCATCGCGCGGCTTGCCGGTAAAAGTCATTAGCCACAGGCGAGACATGTAAAAGGCAGTAATACCAGCCGTACCCAGAGGCAGCAGAAACAAGAAGAGATGTTGCGGATGGACATAAACAAAGCCCAACGCCTGAGCCAGAATGGCATCCTTGCTGTACCAGCCGGTAAACAGCGGAATGCCGGCAATGGCCAAGACACCGATCAACATGGTCAGGGCGGTGATTTTCATCTTCGGATACAGCCCGCCCATTTTGAGCATATCCTGCTCGTGATGACAGCCGTAGATGACACTGCCGGAACAGAGAAACAACAGTGCCTTAAAGAAAGCATGAGTCAGCAGATGGAATAGCCCGGCTACCCAGCCACCGACGCCCAGGGCCAACATCATGTAACCAAGCTGACTGACTGTCGAGTAGGCCAGCACTTTCTTGATGTCGGTCATCACGATGGCGATGGTGGCGGCGACAAACAACGTGATGCCGCCGGTGTAGGCAATGACCAGCAGCGCCTCGTAGGCGAACAGGGGATAACAACGCCCCACAAGATAGACGCCTGCGGCGACCATCGTGGCGGCATGGATGAGGGCGCTGACCGGCGTTGGCCCTTCCATTGCATCAGGCAGCCACACGTGCAAAGGAAACTGCGCCGATTTGCCGACGCAGCCGAGGAAAATGCCCAAGCCGGCAGCTACCAGCAGCCAATAGGGCATCGCGCCGTGTTGATCCTTCTTCGGACTGTCGAAGACATCGACGCGATCATCACGATCCGGGCCCACGCCGTGATAGTGTTCGGCCCGATCCTGCGGCAGCGGGAACAGAACAACCTGAGCGCCATTGGGACTGTATTTCAAGCTCTGGCGGCCATCGGCTGCGCCGGCGGGATCGAGATCACCGCGAACGAAGCGGCCAGCCAATTGGAGACCGCCGTGGCTATCGGTCAATGGCGCCCGGAGACGATGAAAAATCTCATCGAAATGGAAGGTGCCAAGGTTAGTCCACAGGATAAGCAGACCAAGGATAAAGCCGGCATCGCCGATACGATTGACGATGAATGCCTTGTTGGCCGCATTCGAGGCACTCTGCCGTTCGAAGTAGAATCCGATCAGCAGATACGAGCAGATGCCGACCAGTTCCCAGCTCAAAAATACTTGGAAGAGATTGTCTGCCAACACCAGGTTGAGCATCGAGAAACAGAACAGCGACAGGAACATGAAGAAGCGGCCAAAACGCCCGCGGCGGACCAAATGGCCGTATCTCGTGTGGACCTGATGATCTTCGACTTCCGGCTGCAATTCTTCGCTCATGTAGCCGATCGAGAACAGGTGGATCAAGCTGGCGACGAACGTCACCATGACGAACATTAGAGCGCTGAGGCTGTCGATTTTGAAGCCGAGTTGTAAGGCCGTGCCACGATCGGGATCGCTGAGGCCGGCAGGCCGAATGCGTAGCCAATCGAAATGCCCCTGCCAGGCGTAGCTACGGGCCGACTCCCACATTTTTTCCTTGTTTTCGAGCTTCTTTTCCTCCGCTTCGATCTGCTCTTGCAGCTCGTCCTTGTCTTTGCCCTGGGCTGCCGCCGCCCTGGTCCTCAAGTCATGGAGTGTCCTTTGCGATTGTTCGATTTGCGTCTCGAATTGGCTCTGCTGAGCAGTGAAGCGGATGAAGCCGATCAGGCTGAGGACAAAAGCGAGGGCAATGGCGCCTGTGGCCACGTAGGCAGGAGTGCGGCCGCGCTCTTCGCCGCCGAAGAGGTTGAACAGGGCATCGCAGACCGGCGTGCCGCGGAAAGGCCGGAGAGCACACCACATAGCCGAAGCCAACAAGATCAGCACAAACGACAACAGCGGCACCAGCGTGGCGGCGACAAAATACCAGCCGGGATGTTCGCCGAACAGTTCCAGTAGCTCCATCATCTCAGCCCTTCAGCTCCTCTGCCGTATCCACGTCCACGGTGAGGTGGTTGTTGTAAAAGTTGAGGACGATGGCCAGGGCGATGGCGGCCTCCGCCGCTGCCAGCACGATGACAAACAGGGCGAAAATCTGCCCCTCCACCTGAAAAATGGGATTATAACGGGCGAAAGCGACGAAATTGATGGTGGCAGCATTCAGCACCAACTCGACGCCCATGAGGATGCCGATGGCATTCCGCTTGGTGGCCATGCATACGGCGCCGCAAACGAATAACAAGGCGCCCAAAAGCAGGAAGTGATGGAGTCCAACAGCGAGGTTCATGTTTGTGCTCCCAACGGCTGCTCTTGGCCATCGACCGGCGGCGAGACGTCGGTCCCATCAACCGGCAGGGACGCCGGTCCCGCCAGACGGCGGCGCTTGGCGCGAGCCAGGTAAGCGGCGCCGATCAACACCACCAAGAGATGCACCGAGACAATTTCAAAAGGCAGCAGGTACGATACGGCCAATCGGTTACGCAGGTGAATATCGGCCGGCAAGCCGGACATGGTGCCCTGGGGAGAGGCTTGCCATTGCCCCAGCAGCGCCTGGCCGAGAAGGATGCTGTCGGCCATCTCTTCTCTCCCCAGCTGAGCATCGCCGACTCCTTTGGGATTGCTGATGAGGAAGCTGGCAGCCAGCACACCGTACAGGACCAGGCCGACCGCCAAGGCAATGCCCCATTCGGCGGCGCTGATGCGCATATTGACGAACGGGCTTTGCGCGGTAAGCATGACGCCAAAAACGACCAGCACCAACGTGCCGCCGACGTAGACAAGCAGTTGCGTGGCGCCGACGAAATCGGCACCGAGCAGGAAGAACAAGCCAGAAACGCCAGCCAGGGTGAACAGCAGCCAGGCAGCCGCCCGCACGATGTTCTGCGTCACCACCACAGCCAAGGCGCAAATTCCCGTCATCGCCGCCAGGAGGTAGAAAAGCACATCGGTTAGCGCCATGATAAGTTCCTCGTTTAACCGCGCACCGAAGGTAAGTGTGGCCACACTCGCTTGCGGCGCACGGCTAAATCATGATTTTTGTACCAGTTCAGGCGGGATCGGTCCTCGATTCCACAGGTTCGTTGCGCCCGTAACCGTCACCGGCAGACGGCTCCGCGTGGTCCACACCTTCCACGCCATCCAGGCAAACAGCGCCAGGCATACGCCGCACAATGCGTAACGGAAATACGGTTCCACCCACGGAGAAACAGCCAACTGCCAAACGCTGACCCCTAATAGCAACACGCAGCTGATCGGCAGCAGATATTTCAAGCAGGTCATCATCACTTGATCGATGCGCAGGCGCGGCAGCGTCCAGCGCACCCACATCTGCACGAACACCAGCAGCCAGCCTTTGACGATGAACACCACCACGTTAATGACGTTGCCGATCACCCAACCCAGCCAGGACGGTTCCTCTGCACTGCCCAGCCACGTTGCGAACGTGCTGCTCAATTCCGGTACGAACGGCAGGCCGGTGCTCCAGCCGCCCAAAAACAGCAGCACGGCAATGCCACTGACGGCGAACATGGCCCCATACTCCGCCATGAAGAAAAACGACCAGCGCAGACCGCTATACTCCGTGTGAAAACCGGCCACCAACTCGCTCTCCGCCTCGGCCAGATCGAAAGGAGCACGTTTGCACTGCGCGGTGGCGCAGGTGAAGTAGGTCCAGAACGCCAAGAAAGTGAACGGATCGTGGAAGACGTACCAGTTCCAGATGCCGCCCGCTTGCAGATTGCTGATGTAATTGAGGTCCATCGAGCCGGCAACGATGACCGGCACCAGCACACACAGGGCCATCGGCACTTCGTAGCTGACCATCTGAGCCGCTTCACGCATGCCGCCGAACAGCGCCCATTTGCTGCCGGAGCCGTAGCCGGCCAGAATGATGCCAAACACTTCGGTAGACATCACCGCCAGCATGAAAAAGATGGCGATGCTCAACGGCTTGGCCACCCAACCGTTGGCGAACGGCAGCGCCAGATAAGCCGTGAAAGCTCCGCAGAAAGCGATATAGGGACCGAGACGGAACAGCATAGGATCAGCATCGGCAGGAATGAGGTCTTCTTTGACAAGCAGCTTGATGCCGTCGGCAATGGTTTGCAACCAGCCGAACCGCCCGCCCACGCGCGTGGGACCGAGACGATCCTGAATGCGGCCGGCCACCTTGCGTTCGAGCCAAATGAAAAAGACGGCAGAACCCGCTACAAAAGTGACGAGCAGAAGCGCTTCCACAATGGCCAACACCAAGTCCACGATCGGCAACCTCCACGCGGAGAGAGCATGCGGTCCTCGCCAGCCCGCTGCGACGGCAAGCCATCCTCACCAGTCCACAGTACAAGCAAGGGGACATAGGGCAAGGGATCGTCAATTACTGTATGGGGCGGGCGCGGCGGCGGCAAGCAAGTATTGCGGAACATGGCCTTCTTGTTCTCAAGCCCTCTGTTTGGCAACGAGAGGGGATCGCCGTGCCGCAATGGGCCACTACCGAAAATCGCCTTCCGCGTTAGCGCAATTGTCGCCACTGTTCGCGAAAGGATCGTGGTGCCGGCGCGGGAAAATCGCGCGCTTCCGTCCAGGCGGTCCCTGGTCCCGGCAGATGCCGCAGCCAACCCTCATGGGCCAGGGGACGCAATACCAGTCGAGCGCAACGCAGCCCCAGGCGATACAGCCACGGACGCTGCAACACGGCCGCTGCCAGATGATAAGTCAACTTCTCCCAGCGGCTTTTGCCCCTCTGATGCGTTTGAAGCTCGCGCAGACCAATGAGCATATGAGGAATATTGATTTTCACCGGGCAAGCGGCCTGGCAAGCGCCGCACAGCGACGATGCATGAGGCAGATGTGGATTATCGACGACGCTATCATAGAGCGGCGTCAGAATGCTGCCGATCGGCCCGGAGTAAACGCCGCCATAAGCATGGCCGCCGATGCGACGATACACCGGGCAGGCGTTCAAACAGGCGCCGCAGCGGATGCACTGCAAGCTCTCGCGGAACGGCGTAGCCAGCACACGCGAGCGGCCGTTGTCGAGCAATACCAGGTGAAACTCTTCCGGTCCATCCGTCTCGCCGCGGCGGCGCGGTCCCGTGATAAGCGTGGTGTACACCGACAGCGCTTGCCCCGTCGCCGCTCGCGCCAACAGTTTCAGGAATACCGGCAGATCCCCCCAGCGCGGCAGTACCTTCTCAATGCCCATCAGCGCCACATGAATACGCGGGCAGGTAGTCGTCAGCCGGGCATTGCCTTCGTTGGAAATCAGCACGATGGTTCCCGTCTCCGCAACGGCGAAATTGACGCCGCTGATGCCCATGTCGGCCTGGGCGAATTTCTGCCGCAATAAGCGCCGTCCTGCCTGGGCTAGCGCCTGGGCTTCATCCGGCAGCGTCTCACCGCTGTATTTCGACAGAATGCGAGCGATGCTCTCGCGCGTATGATGCACCGCCGGAGCAACCAGATGCGAGGGCCGTTCGCCGGCCAATTGGATGATGAACTCGCCGAAGTCGGTCTCTGTCACTTCCAATCCCGCCGCTTCCAGCGCTGGATTGAGGTGAATTTCCTCGCTGGTCATCGATTTCGATTTGACGATGCGCCGGCTGTTTGTCTGCCGAGCGATGCCGAGAACTATTTGCCGTGCTTCCTCGGCATCGCTGGCCCAATGGACATGTCCGCCCTGCTTCTGCACAGACATTTCCAGCTGTTCGAGATAGCGATCCAGATAGGCAAGGGTGTGTTCCTTGATGAGCTTGGCATGATCGCGCAGAGCATCAATGTCGGCCAGCGCCGCGTAACCGCGGCGATTGCCAGCCATGAGGGTGCTGGTCAGGCGCACCAGCGCCGCCTGCAAAGGCGGATCGGCCAGGGCTTGCCGAACGGCATTGAGGAAATCGTGATGTTCGTGCTGTGCGTAGGAGTTCATATTCTCGGTTCCACCAGCCCGTAGCGCCAGCAAGGGTGGAAGAAACTCTTGCGGGCATTGCGAGCGGATACGTTATGTTTTCTCCAGCACCTGAGCCAAATGCAGCGTGCGTATGGCACTGCCGCGGCGGCGCAGGCAGCCGGCGATGTTCATCAAACAACCGGCATCCGTAGCCACCACCGCCGACACACCCGTTTTCTCGATGAACGCTGCCTTGTCCTGCACCATTGCTCCGCTGATGCCCGGATAGCGCACTGAAAACGAACCGCCGAAACCGCAGCACTCATCCGCACGCTCCAGCGGGACGTACTCCAGTCCCTTGACGCGCTGCAGCAAGCGTTCCGGCTCCGTCCGCAAACCCAGGCCACGCAGATGGCAAGCCATGTGATACGTCACCTTGCCTTCGTAACGCGCGCCCACGTCTTCGACACCAAGCACATTGACCAGGAAATCCGATAGCTCATGCGTGCGCCGCGCCATGTCCAGGGCGCGAGGATGCCAGACAGGATCCTCGTGAAACAGATGGGGATATTCTAATTTAATCATGGCCGCACACGATCCGGAGGGAACGACAACGGTTTGGCCGTTGGCGAAGGTACGGAGCGTGTGCCGGGCCAGCACACGGGCATCGTCGTGATAGCCGCTATTGAAGTGCGGTTGACCGCAGCACGTCTGCGCTTGGGGAAAATCCACGGCAATACCGAGGCGGCGCAGCACGCGCACGGTGGCGATACCCACTTCGGGGAAGAGGGCATCGCTCAGGCAGGTCACGAGGAGCGAGACTTTCATGCGGTTCACAAAAGACGCCGACTTTCTTGTTCAAGCCCCTGATGGATGAAGCGCACGGCGCGCTCGGCCATGTGATTGAAATAGTCCCAGCTATGGCCGCCGGCGCGTGTAGTCAGGTCGAGCTGGTGCGGCACGCCTAGAGCGCTCAGTTTTTCGTGCAGCCGATCGTTGCCGCGATACCAGGCGGCATCGGCCGGATCGATGCAATAAAAGATATGGGAGGGAAACTTGCCCGGATGGATGTGCATGATCGCCGTGTCTTGCCGGCACTGCTCTTTGCTGTCGTACATAGCATCGATCGATGTCCCTTGGCCGTATAACTCGTGATACTCGATGGCCGCCGCGATGGCAGCAACGACAGGAAACCGGTCGGGATATTTGAAAGCGAGCCGCAACGCACCCTGTCCGCCCATGCTGATGCCCAGCAAGCCGATGCCGCGCGGCGCGATGCCCCAACGTTCAGCGAAAAACGGCACGACGTTTTGTAACAAGTGATGTTCCGGTGTCACTTGCGGATCAAACTCGTTGCAGATACGATCGGTCCACCACGAACGTTGGCCATGTGGGCAGACACAGACAAAACGCAGCTCAGCGAACAGCCGTGTAAAAACAGGTCGATCCACGAGTGTTTCCAGACCGCTGCCGTGCAGATACAGGATGCCAAAGCGTGGTTTGTCCGAGGCGGACCAATCGTACACATCCGCCGGTTTACCACCGATGTCCAGACGAGTCCAGGTACGGGTCATAAATCCGGTTTCCCAACGTTTTTCGCGTCAATTATTCTTCATTCTAGTGCCATGATGGCTTCTTGTCGCCTCTTTGCACATGACTCCCCGTTTCGCTGCTCTTGCTTATCATGTTCCCTACAGCCCCTCGCGTTCTTCGCCCGGAGTGTGCCGCATGAAAATTTTGCTGTCAGCCGACGACATCCAACGACGAGTTGCCGAGATGGCCCGGCAGATTGCCGACGACTATCGTGGCCAGCCCATCACCATCATCGGCGTGCTGACCGGCTGTTTGATGTTCCTCGCCGATCTGGTACGTCATCTCGATTTGCCGCTGCGCATCGGCCTGCTGCAAGCATCGAGCTATCGCGGTGCCACGACCACGCCCGGCGCCCTGCGTGTCCAGCCGGAGTTGTTGCCCGATCTGCGCGGACGGCACGTCCTGTTGCTCGATGATATTCTCGACACTGGACAGACGCTTGCATATCTGCGCGAGCACCTGCAAACACTCGGCGTGGCCTCGTTGCGCATCGCTGTCTTGTTGCGCAAGGAGGGCCGCCAGCAAGCGCTGCTCCATGTAGACTACCGCGGTTTCGACATCCCGGATGCCTTCGTGGTCGGCTATGGGTTGGATTATAATGACGAATACCGGCATTTGCCTTATGTCGCCGTGCTTTCCGATGACATCGCATTGTCACCGGGAACCTAACTCTCTGTCCTCCATGCAACCGCGAAGCGTTCTCTTTGTCACTGCGAGTCTGGAATACAGCGGCGCCTCCCGGCAATTGTGCTTGCTGGCCGCCAACCTGCCGCGCGAAACATTCCGCGTTCGTGTTGCCGTGCTGGGCCGCGAAACACCATGGGCGGCATCGCTGCACAGGCAGGGGATCGAGGTCGAGGTGTTGGGTTGGCGGCGGCCCTTTGATGTATTGCCGTTTCTGGCGCTGCGGCGGCTGCTGCGATCGATGCGGCCAGATGTACTTCATATCTGGGGCGCTACAGCGTTGCGCGCTGTCATGCTGACCGGCAGTCGGCCGACAAACCTGCTCGTCAGTGCCGCCTTGTCGTTCGCACAGCGGTCCAGCTGGGTGGATCGCCAGCTGCTCGTACGGGCTGGAGGAGTGATTGCCTTGGGGACAGCCGAAGCGGAGCGCTATCGCCGTCTCGGTGTTGCCCAGACAGCTCTCACCATCGTGGCGCCGGCCATGCCAGTCCCAAGAGGGACCATCAAACCGGTCGAGCTGCCGGGTGTGACGGCGAAGGAGCGTGTGTTGCTGGGATTGGGGCCGATCGAGCCGCACAAAGGGTTCCGCGAGGCCGTGTGGGCCTTTGACATCGTCAGGCACCTGTACAATGATGTACACCTTATTTTGGCCGGCGACGGATCGGATCGGCCGCGCGTTGAGCAATTCGCCCAGCAAATCGGCGTACGGGGCCACGTCCATTTTCTGGGTGTCTGTGCCGAGACGGCACCTCTCTTGCAACGCGCTGATATAGTGTGGGTGCCGAGCTTGCGCGGCGGCGGTGTCTGTGCCGCTCTGGAAGCGATGGCAGCGGGACGGCCTGTTATCGCCTCACGCCTGCCGGACCTGGCCGAAATCGTCGTGGACGGTGAGACGGGCTTCCTGGTCGAGCCGAACGATAAGGCCGCGCTCGCTCGGCAGACGCGCCTCTTGCTCGATGATCCTCAGCAGCGTCACCGCATGGGTGAATCCGGCCGGCAGCGTGTGCGCGAGCATTTTGCCGTGAATCGCCTCGTCGAGACCTGCGCGCGGCGATACGCTGGAGAGAAGAGCTAACCCCAGATGTCACAGAGAACACAGAGAAAGAACAGAGAGAAAACCAAAGCCAAAGGGCGTGTGGAAACGGCGCTTGCCAATCTGTTCTTTTTTTGATCTTCTTTATATCTTTTCTCTGTGTTCTCTACGGTTCTGCGGTTAGGACTGGTGGACAAACCCGCAGAGCAAATTGCCCACTTGCCCTGCGGGGTTGTCCACCCGCACTTGGTTTTGGAACTTGCGAGGAGATTGCGCTTGTGAAAGACGTGTTGACGTTGATTTTGGCCGGCGGCAAGGGCACGCGTCTGGAGCCTTTGACCCGCGATCGCGCCAAGCCGGCTGTACCGTTCGGCGGCTTGTATCGCATCATCGATTTCACTCTATCCAATTGCATCAATAGCGATCTCCGTCGTGTCCTGGTGCTGACGCAGTACAAGGCGCATAGCCTGACGCGTCACATCAGCACGGGCTGGAACTTCTTGCCCCGCGCGCTGGACGAATACATCGAAGTCGTACCGCCGCAACAGCGCATTGACGAAAATTGGTACAAAGGCACCGCAGACGCTATCTATCAAAATATTTACACTATTGAGAGATCCAACCCCCGCTATATCCTTATATTGGCCGGCGATCATATTTACAAAATGGACTACGGCCACATGATTCGCTCGCACATCGAGCGCGGAGCCGACCTGACGATTGGCTGTATCCCTGTGCCGCGCAAAGACGGCTCGCACTTCGGCATCATGGATGTGAACAAAGAAGATTGTGTCGTCGGCTTTTTGGAAAAGCCGACGGATCCGCCAGAAATTCCTGACATGCCCGGCCAAACCCTGGCATCGATGGGTATTTATGTGTTCACAGCCCGTGTCCTGTTCGAACTATTGTGTCAGGACGCCACGCGGACGGACAGCGATCACGATTTCGGCAAGAATATCATTCCGCCAATCCTCGGCACCCACCGTGTCTTCGCCTATCGCTTCCGCGATCAGAACCGCAAGGAGGTGCCGTACTGGCGCGATGTGGGCACGCTCGATGCCTACTATCAGGCCAACATGGATCTTGTGAACGTCGATCCGGTACTGAACCTGTACGACCGTGAATGGCCGATCCGCACCTATCAGCCGCAGTTGCCACCACCGAAATTCGTCTTCAACGATGGTCCCGGCGAAAACGCCCGGCGCGGCGAAGCACACGATAGCATGGTCTGCCAGGGCTGCATTATCAGCGGCGGGCATGTGCGTCACAGCATCCTCTCGCCGAACGTGCGCGTCAACAGCTATGCTGTCGTCGAATCGTCGATTCTGTTTGAGGGCGTCAACGTCGGTCGCCATTGCCGCATCCGTCGGGCCATCATTGACAAAGAGGTGCAAATTCCCGCTGGCACCACCATCGGCCACAATCTGGAGCACGATCGACAGCGTGGCTTCACCATCAGCGAGCAAGGCGTTGTCGTTATCGCCAAGTCGGAACTGCCTGAAACCTTCGCCCAGCACCTCAAACAATCGTGAAGTCCTGCCATGACAGCCACTCTCTCTCCTCGCCGCCCACGCCGCTGGATCGGCTTCTTTATCATCCTCGCCGTCTTGGCCGCCATCGCTATCGTCGTGCCTCTCGTCTACAACCTGAGCATTCAATTGCGCCCGGAGCAACTGACCGAGGCACGGCAGCGCTGGCAGGAACACGCTCCGCCGGATTACGATCTGGAATATCTGGTTCGGACCACGCATCCCAATCAGGAAGAGGAGCGCGCCTATCTGGTACAGGTCCGCGAGGGGCGCGTGGTCCTTGTCGTGTGCAATAGCGACGTGATTTATCTCGATCCAGCGTTAGCCTTCGCCGCCGGTCTGAGTGTGCTGGCCCTGTCGTCAGAAAACCCTGATCAATACGGCGTACCAGCCCTGTTCGAGGCGATCGAGACAACGCTACGCCAGGACGAAGCGGCCGGCCGCCGCAGCTTCGCCACAGCGCAATTCGACCCGAAAGATGGTCATCCGTTCCACTACGTCCACCGTGTGCGCGGCACGAAAGAGCGCGTGGAGTGGAACATCCAATTGATCAGAAAGTCCCCGCATCGATGAGATCGCCTGCCTTACACGCATGCATTAGGTTCACCACATAAACGCGGCACAGCCCCTTGTCGATGGCGCCGGCGACCCACTGGAGCGTCTTTCCAGGTTCCAGATCACTCGGAAACGTTGGACAAACAGCGAAGCGAAGATGAAGGGCTGTTCGCCTGTGTGCACGGACCAGCAGATGGGTTCAGACTATCGACGGAATTGTGGGTCAGCGGATGTCTCCCTTCGTAACCTGATGGACTCAGTCGTCTGGCGACGGCGTGGCAATTGCTTCCCCGCGGACCGTTAGCCGCACTTCACGCAGGCCGTCGCTGTCTTCCAACATAGAGCATCGGTTGGTCGGAGAACGAGCCGGGTCGGTAGACAGTAAGAGCATGTTTGCGAATGGACCTCTGCCGTA
>JAJPHU010000045.1 GCA_021325115.1 Planctomycetota bacterium
CCGGCCTTCGGTTTGCCGGCTCGCTGGATCAGCGACAATGACCGCCAGCGCGCCGAACTGGGCGGCTTCACCGTCGTCGATGCGCCGAGCGTGCTCATCACCCATCTGGGTGAGATCATTCGCCGACACGCCCACGAACTTTTCAGCCGTGAAGACCTCAAAATGCTCATCGATAAAACACGCGAGACGAACCCCTCCGTGATCGATGAACTGCTGCCCAACATGCTATCGATGGGCACGCTGCACCGCATACTGTGTCTGCTCTTGGAAGAACACGTGCCGATCTCGAACTTGCCGCGCATTCTGGAGGGACTGGCCCATCATGCGCCGGTGATCAAAGATCCGGTAGAGTTGACGGAGCGCGTGCGGATCGATCTGGGCCGAGTCATTTGCGATCGCTTTCGCGATGCGCAGGGCCGGCTGCACGCTGTCATCTTTGATCCGCGTTTGGAGCTGGAACTGCGGCGAACATTGCAGGACAAGACGCTGGCCATCGAGCCGGGCCGACTGGAGAAAATGATTGTGTTTTTGCTCAACGAATGGCGAAAAGCGACGGCACGCGGCCAGGACATTGCCCTTTTGACTGATGCCAGTCTGCGCCGGCCATTGCGGCATGCCCTCCTGCGCAGCTTGCCAGACTTGGCCATCATCGCCTTCCAAGAAGTACCCAGCGACCTGTTGCTGGAACCAGTCGCTATGCTCAAGCCGGAAGATTTAGGAGGAGCGACACCAGAGGTCCGAGGTCCGAGGTCGGAGCTTAGAGGTCAAATAATCTGATTGCGGACCTTTGATCTCTGAGGAGATGATCCATCATGGAGCAAGCCAAGCGAGCTTACGATGCCGTTGCTCAAAAGGAGCAGCGCGATCAACTCATCATGGAGCACCTGCCGCTGGTACGGCACCTGGTAGGCAAGATGACAGCCGAGCTGCCGCCCGGTGTCGATGTGGACAACCTGGAATCGGCAGGCGTTCTCGGTCTGGTCGAGGCAGCCCATCGTTTCGATTCGGAGCGTGGCATCCAATTCAAGACCTACGCCTACACGCGCATCCGGGGAGCAGTCTTCGATGAGCTGCGCCGCAATTGCCCGTTGCCACAACAAATGCTTCAGCAGACAGCGCGCGTGCGGCAAGCCTACGAAGAATTACCGCCGCCGGTGACAATTGCCGACCTGGCCAGCGTCACAGGGCTGAGTGAGGCCGAGGTTGCCGACTGTCTCGCCGCCATTCGTATGACGCGCTGGCTGTCGTGGGAGGAGCACGGCGAGTTGATCGGCACCCGGCTGGATGATCCGGACCGGCCCGACCGACTGGTCGAGAAGGAAGAACAAAAACGGCTGCTTACCGAGGCGCTCGGTGCACTCACCGAGCGCGAGCGGCTGATCGTCACTTTGTATTACCTGGAAGACTTACGCCTAAAAGAGATCGGTGAAGTGTTAAGTCTGTCTGAATCACGAGTTTCGCGGCTGCTCAACGCCGCTCTGTTCCATTTGGGCGAATACATGCGTACTCACGGAGGATGACCATGCACAACGAGCAAACGAACCGGATGCACGGAGAGTTTCCCACAGGAGCAGTAGTGCGCGGGACGTGTGTACGCGTCAGCAGCGATTCGGCCCGTGTCGGCGTCCCCGGTCAGGAGCCGGCCGCCGAGCCACGCATTGAGGTTCTGCGTAGCGGCGAGGTGATCCAGGCCATCGACATCATCTGCAGTTGCGGGCAGCACATTCGGCTACACTGCCGGTATGAAGGGGCCTAACCGAGTTTTTTCTCGTTCCTCATTCCCAAGTTTCGCTTGGGAATACCTGATTGCGAAGCCTTGCTTCGCCTCCTGGTGCAAAGGAGACAGCAAACAGAACTTCCCCCTGCGTTTCCAAACTCTACTTGGGAATAACAGAAAGTTTAATGATCTTTATAGGAGGTAAAGATGCGACAAAAAATAAAGCAGCGTACGTTGGCGGCGTTCGGATTATCGACGACGCTGCTGGTGAGCGGGTGTTTCAGTCAATCCCATTTTAGTTTGCCAGGGTTCGACAAAAGCTCATGGGCCGCCCGTCCACCGGGCGGTTTTGGGCCGGTTGGTCCGGGCGGGCCGACGCCGCCTGGCCCTCCGGTTGGACCGCCGGGTCCGGTCAACTTGGCTGGCTACAATCAGCTGGCAGAGTACCAGGCGGCAGATCTGGCACAGAAATTGGCAGAATTGCAAGACGAAAACAAGTCACTCCTGGCACGGTTGCAGGGAGTGCAGACGCTCTTGGAGGAACGCGAGCGTGCTGTGCTGGCCGCACGCGGCGAAGTGCAGACAGCGACGCAGGAAGTGGCGCAAGCGCGCCAGGAAGTGACGCGCTGCCGTCAGGAGATCGCCAGCTTGCGCGAGCACATCCGCGCCGCCGACAAAGAGAATCAGGCCAGTATGCAATCCCTGGTCAAGGTGCTGGAATCCATGCTCGATCACAGCAATACACCGGTCAATGCACCTGCCAAAGAGAAAGAACCCACGAAGAAGGCGACGGAGAACAAATGACGGTTGGATCATCTGAGGAAATTGAGCAGGCTCGCGTTCAGAACCTGCGCAGCGGAGTAGAGCGTCGCTTGCAGCAGGTCTTGCTGTTCTTGCAGCCCGATCACGACCTGGCTCAAATCAGCATTTTGCAAGTTACCGATCTGTTGTGTCGTTTGTAGTTGTACTTGCTGGATCTGCTGATCGATGCTCTGCAAGTTTTGCAAGCTGGCCGATTGCTGGCCGACAACAGCGAGGACACGAGTATTGGCGTCATCTAGCTCCGACAACGTCTGCTGGATGGCGGCAATCTGTTCACTGGGTGACAGATTGTTGACATTGGCGAGGGCGTCGCGCAGCGAGGCAAGAACCTGAAAAATATCCGGTGATTGAAAGACCTGACTGCCGGCGTAGAGCGTCTGCACCTGTTGGCCTTGGCCGATCGGTTCGCTCATCGGCTGGGCCGAGCCGTTGTAGACCACCTGTCCCTGAGCGTTGGTCGTGAACGGTTGCGTTTGTGAGGCAGTGCCGCCATAGAGATATTGGCCGTTCTGTTGAGTGTTGGCCAGCTGGATGACTCCCTTGAGGATGGAGTCAACCTGGGCGGCCATCGCCTGGTAGGCAGCCGGCGAGTTGGGTTCATTGCTGCCTTCCAGCGCCAGATCTTTCGCCTGAGTCAGCAGATTGGACACCTGATTGAGCGTCGAAACGCTACTGTTCAGCTTGGCCTGGGCATCGGCGATGTTCTGGTGATAGACATTCAGGCGATTGTTCTGGGCCTGCTCCGACAGCACCTGCAAGGCGGCGGGCGGATCATCAGACGGCTGGAGGATGCGTAAGCCGGTCGAGGCTTCTTGCTGGAGAAAGGCCAGCTGGCTGCTCTGTTTCTGAGCGTTGGCGATGGTGCTGGCGGTGATGATCTGGGGAGTAATGCGCATGTCCATGATTACGCGATGCTCGGCTGAACAATGAGATACAAGGACTGAAGGGTCGTGTTCACGGTAGCGATGTACTCGGAGGCGGCCTGGAAGGCTTGCTGGAAATTCATGAGCTTAACCAGCTCTTCATTAGTGTCGACTCCGGAGATACTCTGCTGCTGAGTTTGCAGCTGTTGCCCCAGCGCTTGCTGGCTGGTCTGCTGCGTGGTCAGCGCCTGCACCTGGGTAGCCACGCTGCCAACGATGGCGTTATAGCCCTGAGTGAGTGTCTGCGTATTGCCCTGAAGGACGGGCTGTGTTTGCAGGGCGGCCAGGCGAATCAGGTTACTGTTGTCGCCGCTGTCACCGTTGCGTGAGGCGGCCAGCAAGTTGGGATTGTTGAGCAGGGCCGGCTGCACGGCGAGATCGGAGGCTGTGCTGCCGGTGAAGAACGTGCCCAATCCCAGGGCTGTCAGGATGCCGGCGCTGTCCGGATTAGCGACAACAGGGGTCGAAAAGGTATCGCCGTCGTTGACGGTGCCAGCAGCCAGCTGCACCGTGACGCCGTTGGCCACCGCCAACGGCGTCCCCGGCGAATAGCCCTGGCCGATGTTCAGCGTGGCGAGGGAATTGCCGGCCGAATCTTTGACCTGCAACTCCAGGTTGGGCGTGACGCCGACCGTACCGCTGCCGGTCACCTGAAACGTGTAGGTATCGTTGTTGGCGCCTGTGTATGAGCCGCCGACTTGCGGCATGGCCGTGCCGGTGTAGTTGCTGGTATCGGGCGCAGACGGCAAACGACCAGCGAAATCGAAAGCGTAGCCCGGATTGGCGAGGATCTGCAATGATCCTGTTTGCGGATCGGTAATAGCCTGAATGTTCGGCACGGCGCTCAGGGCAGCAGCGACGTCCTTGAGGCTTTGCGTCGTCGGATCGATATTCACTGGCGTCAGCGTGCGTTCCCCGGTAGACAGGTTCGTGACGCTGACGTACAACGTGCCGGCTTGAGGAGTGAAGGCCAGACCGGCCTTGTCCAGGGGCACGTTGACATTGTTGACGTTGCGCGTCCCAGACAGGCTGGTAAAGGGGCCGGAGAGGCCGAGCCCCGTCGCCTGCACCTCGTCCACTTGCTGGGCAACGGCGCCGGCCACGGTATTGAGCTGCGCCTGTACGTCCGGAAGCGACTGGTTGCGAACCGCCAGCATTCCGCCCACCTGACCGCCCGTCACCGTCAAGGGGATGGTCGACCCTACTACGGTCACTTGCCCCTGATTGCCGCTTGTGAGAGAGTATTGCAGCTGTTGGCTCTGGTTGCCGACGATAAGTGGCGTACCGCCGGCCATGACATTGACTTGATTAAGGTTTCCCGGCATTACCTGGATGTTGATTTCCCCGGCAAGCTGGTTTATAAGCTGGCCGCGTTGATCCAAGAGATCGTTGGGCGTGGCGCCGGCGGCAGTGGCATTGGCGATTTCCCCATTGAGTCGGGCAATCCGCTGGGCCAAGGAATTGATGTCTGTAACATTGTTATTCAGCTGAGAATCCAGTCCGTTTTGAATCTGCATCAAAGATGTGCTGAGGGAATTAAAAGCCGTAGCAAGGTTCTGAGCATCATGGATAACCACGGTACGCTGCGTCGTGTCACTGGGGTTCGTAGATAAGCGATTGACATCGTTGAAAAATTGCTCGATGGCGTCCCCAATCGAGCCGGCCGACGGGCTTAGATTGGTCTGTACTTGCTGCAAGGTGTTGAGCTGGGCCGTCGTGTCAGCGAGGACGAACGTCTGGTTGGTGAGGGCGGTTTCCAGCGGATTATCGATAATGCGGCGCGTATCGGCGATTTGCACGCCGTTACCTAAAGAGATATTGCCGATCTGTGTTGGGTATGCCTCGGTCAGATCCATAACTTGTTCGTGGTAGCCGGGCGTGTTGGCATTGGCCAAGTTGTTGCCGACCAGATTGAGAGCGTTCTGAGCGGCATCCAACGCCGATACACCAATCGTGTAGAGAGACATGGCATTACACCCGTGCTTCAAGGAGAGGACCGTACGTTCCGTTGTGCCGCTCGCCTTGTCGGTCATAACGCTCACTGACGTCGGCGCCTGTCCGTCCCGCGAACAGGCAAGCGAAGAAGCCGC
The DNA here is from genome assembly GCA_021325115.1 of Planctomycetota bacterium. Taxonomy (GTDB): domain Bacteria; phylum Planctomycetota; class Planctomycetia; order Gemmatales; family Gemmataceae; genus JAJPHU01. Next base: position 5,553 of record JAJPHU010000045.1, read on the forward strand.
GGGCATAGCCGAGCAGAGCGGCATTATGCTGACAGAGTTGATCGACCTCGCGCACCATTGCAGCGAGCTGAGCGCGGCGTTGGAGCAGTTGATCGCGCGCAGGCGGCGGCAATGCTTGAGCCGCCGTGCGCAGCGTTGCCTCCTGCATAGAGACGCCCAGCAAATCGGCTAGCGCGGCACAGAAACGGTCGCGCGCCGACGCCATTTCGATCGCCTTTTGGGCCAGTTGTTGCTGCTGCATTCGCAGTGTGGGCAGCACATCCAGATTGCGCTGAAAAAAAGCATCGCGGACCTGCCGCAAAGAAAACAGCAACTCCGCGAGCAATACTTCTTCGCGTGTCAAATGATCGTCACAGAGTGCAAGAATGCTTGCCATGTGCGGCTTTCGGCTCCAATTGTTTCATCAGGGCCTGGGCGAGGCCCATGCCTTTGCCCTGGGCCAAATGCTGGGCCATGAACTGATCGAACAGCCCCCCGTAGATATCGCTGCTGTCGTTGCTGAACAGCGAACCGGGTTCGAGTGTTTGCCGCATCTCCTTGAGGAGCATCGACAGAAAAACGCTCTCAAACCCCTGGGCGGCATCTTGCAGCGACGGCTTGGGCTGTCCGTCCATCGGCTCCGGCACACGCTCCCCAACAGAGGTGGGGAACGAGAGGGCGCTTAATTGTGGACCAAAGGCAAGTGCAGATCCAATCATTTACCCATTCCTCCCCGTATAGTCTGCCGTTAATATCGTCAAATTTCACGAAGCCGTTAAATGATGACCAACTCCGCCTGCAAGGCGCCGGCCTGTTTGATCGCCTGGAAAATCGAGATCAGGTCGCGCGGCGACACGCCCAAGGCGTTGAGGGCGCGAGCCAGGTCGGCAACCGTGACCGTCTGCGGAGCGATGTACAACTGCGCGGGTTGTTCCGTGACGCCGATCTGCGTGCGCGGCACCACTACGGTTCGCCCCTGACTGAAGCCATTGGGCTGAGATACCTGCGGCGCTTCGCGGGTGACAATAGCGAGGTTGCCGTGGGCAATGGCTACGGTGGCGATCTTGACGTTTTCGCCGGCCACGACCGTGCCGGTACGTTCGTTGATGACAACGCGCGCCGGCGCATCGGTCAGCACTTCGAGATTGCCCAGATCGCTAAGGAAGGCCACGGCATGAGAACGAAACTCTGGAGGCACCACGACCTCGATGGTACCAGCGTCGAGCGGCAGGGCGTGGCCCGGCATCCACTGATTGATGACAGCGGCGACGGAGCGTGCCGTGGCGTAATCGGCGTTTTTGAGCAGCAGATGCACCCGGCCCTTGCACAGCACCTCGCCCCGTGCTTCGTGTTCGACCAGTGCTCCACCGGGAATACGAGCCACGGACACGTAATTCTTCTGGGCGCTGGCCGCCGCGCCGCTAAAGAGAAAGCCGCCGACCGACAATGGTCCCTGAGCGATGGCGTAGACAACACCGTCCGCACCGTGGAGCGGCGTGAACAGCAGTGTGCCGCCCTGCAAACTGGTGGCATCATCGAGGATCGACACGGTGACATCGAGCCGGCTGCCGATGCGCGCGAACGGTCCAATCTCTGCCGTCACCATCACTGCCGAGATGTTCGGCGATACGAATGTGTTGTCTGTCAATTGCTGGAAGGCGATTTTTGAGACGACGCACAATCGCTTCATCATGTCCACGGCAACTTGCTGCGTGAAGCGGCTGCGCCCACCGGTGCCGTTCAGACCGACGACCAGACCAAAGCCGTACAATTGGTTGTTTCTCGCCCCTTCTAGATCGGTAATATCTTTGATGCGCGCTCCCGCCTGTGCCGGCACAGCAAGAGCAAGAATGCAACCTAGAACGAGGGATACACGAATCATGGATGATCCTCCTCGAAAGCGAGGGGTTCAATACGGCCACAAGTGATTCAACATACGGCTAAACCATCCCTGGTTGGTGAAGTTGGTTTCTACGCCGCGGCCAAGATACTGAATCTGAAAATTCGCCACATAGGACGAAGGAATGGTATTGTCATAGTTGATGTCCATAGGACGAATGACGCCGCAAAGACGCAGGGTGCGCACCTCTCGGCTGACGACGCGCTGGCGAAAGCCCTCAATTACCAGGTTGCCGTTCGGCTGCACGGCGACAACTGTACAGGTCACCGTATCGGTGAACGTCTGATTGATGTTGTAGGTAGAATTTCCCGTGAAATTGCGATTGGCGTTAACATCGGTGGTCAGGCCGGCATTGGCCGTCCGATTCGCGGTCTTGCTAGTTCCCGTGATGTTACCCTTGAGGCTCAGTCCGCCGCCGCTGTCGGTTTTGCGATTGAGATTGCGTTGGTCCTGATGTTGGATGTCGGTATTTTCGGTGATAAGCACCGTGACAACGTCGCCTGGCCGGCGCGCACGATTATCCACGTATAAAAATGAGTTGAAAAAATTATGCCGCTGCCAAATCGAATCAGCGCTCGTCAAAGCTGGCGAAAATACGCAGATGGCCAGTATCAGACCCAGAATCCAGCGTGTCCAGCGAATCATGGCGGCCTCTCCGCAGAGGATAGAGGATAGGAAAAAGGTGTGTTCGATTATTCTCCGTCTTCTATCCTCTATCCTCTTCAATATTCCACTTCGACGGTCGAATGATCTACGACTCGCCCGGTCACGACATTCTTGGAGTCCAGATTGCGCACCTGAATGAGCTGTCCGATACGGCCGTCCTGCAAGGCTTCGCCGCGTGTCTTGACTTGCAGCGGCCCGACCGTGGCAATCAGATGTACTAACGCATTGGCGCGGACGACTGCAGCTGACGGGGCACCGGTCCTGCCGGCGACTTGTGTGTCCGATTCCACGTCATCTGGTCCGATCGGATGTCCGGCGGACATCGGTCGGCGCGCGCGTCGGCCCATCAGACCGGCGATCATTTCCTTGCTTACACAACGAGCCAGTGCGGCGTCCCCAATAGCGACGCGCTCCAGACGAACATTATCCACGCTGAGGGTTTCGCCGTTCTCGATACGGCGAATAGCTACCGGAACTGGCTGAAGTTTTTTCACATCTAGATAGACGATCACACCAGTGCGGCGCGCACCGTGTATGTAAATGCCAACCTCGACGGCCACCCGGCAGGGCGGCACGACTTGCGAACGCACTTCGGCTTCCAGATGAATGTCACCGCTGTCAGCCGACAAGGGCGGCAGAAAGACCGCCTGGGCCAACTCAATGCGATAATCGTCTTTTTGTCCGGGGAGCGCCTGCTCCAGTGCGTTACGGGCGACGGCAGCGATCTTATCATCCAGCCCTTCGCCGGCCGGCCGGCGGACGCGGACGCAGCTCGGCCCTTCGAGTCGATAGGAGCCGACAGCCAGTCCTGCCAATTGCAGGCGAAAGCCGATCTGATGCTGCGTTACCAAAATAGGCTGGCTGGACAAGGGCAGTTCGGCCAGGTCCAGGCGTGCGATCCGCTCCTGCTCCGATTGATCGCATCCTTGTAGATCGGCAATATCTCCAATTTTGACTTGTGGACCGGATGCGGTCGCCGTAGCGCGGAGCGCCAGGACGATTGGCTCCCTTGCTTGCCCTTTAGACCCGCCCGCAGCGCAAGCAAGGACAACAACAGCAGCCCCTATCGAAAAACCGCGGCACATGCTCGATCACCGGATAAGGTTGGTGGTGAAGGATAGCATCTGGTCGGCAGTGGTGATGGCCTTGGTGTTGAACTCATAGGCGCGCTGGGCGAGGATGAGGTTGACCATCTCGGCCACCACGTCCACGTTGGAGCCTTCGAGAAAGCCCTGACGGATCAATCCCGCGCCGTTCTGGCCGGCTTGCGTCTGGACGGGCGAACCGGAAGCCAGAGTTTGCGAATAGAGATTGCGCCCCTCATTATTGAGGCCGGCCGGATTCTGGAAGCGGACCAGTTGAAGTTGGCCAACTTGCGTCGGCGTGGTGGAGCCGGGCGTCATCACGGATACGCTGCCGTCCTGGCCGATCGATACAGAAATAGCGTTCTGCGGGATGCTGATTTGTGGATTGATCAAAAAGCCGTCTGAGGTCACAAGGTTGCCAGTGTTATTGATGCTGAAATTGCCAGCCCGCGTATAGTAGATCATGCCGTTGGGCATGGTCACCTGAAAGAAGCCGTCGCCGTCGATGGCCACATCGTAGGGATTGCCAGTGTTGTTGAGGGTGCCGGATGTGAACACTTTTTCATTGCTGGAAACAGCGACGCCGTGGCCGACCTGCAAGCCATTGGGCAGCGGCATACCCTGCTGAGCGATCGAGCCAGGTATACGGTCGCTAACATAAATGAGATCTTGAAACTGTGGTATCATACGCTTGAAGCCCACGGTGTTAACATTGGCGAGGTTGTTGGAACTGGTGTCCACCATGGTCTGCTGAGCGTTCATGCCGGTGGCGGCAGTAAAGAGGGCGCGGATCATAAGATACCTCCTCGTTGTACCTCCTCGTTCCCAAACTCTGTTTGGGAACGCCTTTAAAGATACCTCCTCGTTCCCAAGTTCCGCGTGGGAACACTCTTACATTTGTGCATTCGTTCGCTGCTGCATCGCATCGGACAAAGAGCGCAGCGCCTTGGCAGCGGCTTCGTATTGTCGCATGCCAGCGATCATTTGCACCATTTCCTGTACGATTTGTACGTTGGAGCCTTCGCGGTAGCCTTGGCGAATCCATGCGGTCGAAGTTTGCGGCGGAGTGTCGTTCGGCGCTGTGAACAGTGTGGGACCGACACGCTGGAGCTGGCTTGAGTCGGCGAACGATGCCAGACGAATCTGTCCGACTGGCACATCGTCTGCTATTACCGTGCCGTCTTGGGCGATGTGGATCTGCCCCGCGTTAGCCGGGATGCGCAGCGTTCCATTACTTCCACTGACCGCGTAGCCGCCCGGACTGACCAAGACGCCATCGCTATTGACGTGGAATTGACCGTTGCGCGTATATAGAGGGCCGTTGGGTCCGTCCAGGACGAAGAAGCCGTCACCCTGGATGGCGCACTCCAGCGGGTTTCCCGTGTACTGATAAGGGCCGGCGGCGAACGACGAGGAATGCTGCGCAACCTGGGTGCCATAGGAGCCGGAAGGGTTAGCGACAGACGTTCCGCCGCTTATGCTTCCAGCGGGTGCAGCACCTTGGGGAACAAACTCCTCGAAGGACAACGCCTGTCGGCGATAGCCGGGGACCGGGGCGTGGGCGAGGTTCTGGGCCAGAATGTCCTGATTGTGCAGAGCAGCGCTCATGGCGGAGGCCGCGCTGTAATATCCTTGGAGCATTTTCTCTCCTTGCACAGATTGTGCTGGTTTTACTAGCCCATCTTGTTATCGGAAAAATACCGCCTCGGCGAATAGGAGGAATGATGCTGCCTCTGCGGACAGCGTGCGAAAGGAGGGAATTTCTGCGGACAGAGAACTCTCCCATTAACCACCAAGACGCCAAGAACACCAAAGAAAAGATAGAGAGGAAAAAACGAAGAAAAACCAAAGCCCACGGAAGCCCAGCTGTCTGACGATTGTTTCTCTTTTTTTGTCTTTCTTTTCTTGGCGTCTTGGCATCTTGACGGTTTACTTTGCTATTGCCGGCGGAGGCGGCGCGGGTACGGAAGGTCGAGGCACGAGAGGATCAAGGTGGGTGAAATCGACGAGGACAGTAGCCCCCGCATGGATGGCAATGTGACGGACATCTTCGACAGGCTTATCGTTGAAGCGCCAGCAGGCGCGCACTTCGTAGGCATATTCTTTGGCCGGATCCAACGGCGGCGTACGGTAGTGCCGCATCGAGCCTGTGCTGCGCATCTTCCGGCCCTCGAGCCAGATTTCGGCGTCCGGAGGCACTTGTACTTTGAGCAGAGCCGTCAGCAGCAGGGGCGGCGGCAACGGAGCGAACACCGGCCGGGGAGCATAGACCGGAAGGGGCGAAGGCGATTCCGTTGTGTAACTGGTGTTGCCGTAGGTGAAATAGGCCGCACTGGGCACGGAAGCTACAATCGGATCATAGCCGCCGTAACCGTATCCGCCTGGATAAGGGAGAAACACATTCGGGTAAGGGAAATAACCGCCATATCCCGATCCGCCGGGCAGTCCCGGTCGTAGCGGGGCAGCCATGCCGGATACAGGACCACGAATGCCCCCGATGGGCGCCTGCCCAAAGAGGCTCGAGACCGCCAAAATCAGCAAAACCAGAATCGATTCGGACGTTCGTGAGAGAAACTGGCAGCGCATGAGGATGATTCCTGTGGATCGATTGCTCGCACTTTCTCTACCCGAATCCTACAACATAATTTGGTCGCCGATGGCGGCAGTCAACCAAGATTACCCAGCGCGTTATCGGAGGAATAGCTCCCATGAAAACAATTCTTGCCGCGTGTAGCGCAGTCCTGTTGGCGCTGCCTTGTCAGGCAGCGTGTCCCCAGACGGGGGTTGAGAACGAGAAGAAGGTCGAGTTGCCCCGCAGCCGTCCCGAGGTCCAGGGCGTATCGCCCTCCGCTATCCTCGCTTTCGTAGACGAGGCCAATCGCAAAATCGATGCGTTGCACAGCTTCATGCTCGTGCGTCACGGTCATGTCGTGGCCGAGTGCTGGTGGGAACCCTACAGCGCCAAGACACGCCACGAACTCTACTCTCTGAGCAAGAGTTTTACCTCCACGGCCGTGGGACTGGCCATTGCCGAGGGCAAACTGAGCCTTGACGATCCGGTGTTGAAGTTCTTCCCCGATGCCGCTCCCGAGAAGCCGAGCAATAACCTCAAGGCCATGCGCGTGCATGATCTGTTACGCATGTCTACCGGCCATCAGACCGAGCCACGGTTGTATTCCGTGCAGGGGCAGACGCGATTGACCTCCGAGCAGGTGCCGTGGGTGAAGACATTCCTGGCTCATCCTGTCCCCTTCAAGCCGGGCACCCATTTCCTCTATAACACGCCAGCAACCTACATGCTGTCGGCCATCGTCCAGAAAGCGACCGGCCAAACGGTGCTCGATTACCTCCGTCCGCGCCTGTTCGAACCTTTGGGCATCGAAAACCCAACCTGGGGTACCAGCCCGCAAGGGATCACGCTGGGCGGCTACGGCCTGAATATCCGCACGGAAGACATCGCCAAGTTCGGCCAACTCTATCTGCAAAAGGGCCAGTGGCACGGGCGACAGTTGGTCCCGGCCGCCTGGATAGAAGCGGCCACGGCACGACAAACCTCGAACGGCAGCAACCCCAACAGCGATTGGGAGCAGGGCTACGGCTACCAGTTTTGGCGCGCCCGCCACGGTGCTTACCGTGGCGACGGCGCCTTCGGTCAGTTCTGTATCGTCCTGCCCAAACAGGATGCCGTGATTGCCATCACCAGCGGTACTCGCGACATGCAAGCGGTGCTCAATCTGGTTTGGGACAAGCTGCTTCCGGCCATGAGCACCGAGCCGTTGCCAGCCGATGATGAGAACAATCGCAAGCTCCAGGCCAGGTTGAATAAATTGACTTTACCTACCCCAAAAGGAACTAAGTCGGCCCGGTGCCCCGAAGGCGTTTCTGGCAAGACGTACAGCTTCCCTACCAACGAGCAGAAGCTCGAGGCGCTTGGTCTGGAATTCAGCAGCGAGGGCGAACCCGTGACCTTGGTGTACCAGTTCAATGGCAGCACTCCGCAACGGATTGTCTGCGGGCAGGAGGAATGGAAAAAAGGTCATGCCGCGATCGGCAGGCTTGCGGACCAGCCGGCCGCCGCCTGTGGGGCCTGGACGGGAGACGGGGAATACACCGCAAAAATCTGTCTCTATGAGACGCCGTTTGTTTTTACCTTGCGTCTCCATTTCGATGAGAAACGGCTGCGGCTCGATTGGGAGCCGAACGTTGGCTTTGGTGCCGCCCGAAAAGTCCAACTGATCGGCGAACAGAAGTGAAGCAGACGATGAAAATGTCAAACACGGCTGGACTGTCAACGGCGCAATGAATCGGTGCCCGTTTCCGACGTTATACCGTGATAGGTCGCGCACCTATACTCCGCCCGGATGAAGCAGACATCCGCTTGCAGCGCAAGCAAGGGAGAGAGGTTGCCCTTGCTTGCGCTCTGGAGATCGCTTTTGCTTCTCTGTCGTTTCATGGAGCTGCCTCCGAAGTGGACTCGGATAATAGAGCCGGATAGGTTCGATGCCATCCGCGTTAGGATCGCTAACAGTCGGCTCCAGATGCAGCAGCGGCTGCCCATTTTCCAATGGCCCTTCGATCATTTCGCGCCAAGCATCAGGGAGCATTCGCCGAGCTTGGTCCAGAGGATGCCGGGTAACGACCCCCAGAAAATCGAACACCTTGGCCAAGAGCCACTCGCTCTCCCAGTTAAAAAGCTGCTTGGTACTCAATCATGCTTGTCCGCCCGCCTCGTCGGTCTTCAGCGGCCGCTTGACCAATTCCTGTACTTTTTCGACCTTGCTTCGCAGCCGTCCTGCAGGGCCTTTGCGGTAATCGATTTTGATTGAGCAGCTGATACGGTTGCAGTCCGACTGGAGCACCTCGAAGCAACGGCGGACCACGGCCAGCACTTCGTCTAGCTCGCCCTCCAGCGTGGTGCCCATCGCGTGCAGGCGGTAATCGAGTCCGCTGGCAGCGACGACTTCCATACAGCGGGCCACGTAAGAGCTGACACTTTCTCCTTTTCCCAAGGGCGTCATGCTGAAATCGAGCAAGACCATAAAACACTCCTCTATATCTGTTATTCCAGACAAGAAACCATCGGGCTGTCCATACATTATCATAGGAGTTACATGTTTCTTTTTTGGAGAGGAGGCATCACATGGATCCCGCAATCAAGCACTGGCTCGGTCTGTGGGATTACCTGGACGGCAACTTCTGGAGCTTCTGGCGCTGGGCGGCGGCGCACCTCAGACCGGAGGAAGTAAGCTGGCAGCCGACGCCACAAGTCGCTTCCATCGGCTGGAATCTGCAGCACCTCGGTGAGATGCTCGATTATTACCTGGTTCATGTCTTCGCCCATGCCAAGCAGGTACAGCGTTCGCCGTTGGCAACGATGCGCTCGGGCAGCCTTGATGACGGTCGCCACCGCGACTTGCAGGCAATCGCCGCGTATCATAAGCAGGTACGGCCCGTCTATCGGACGTTTCTGAGCAAGTTAACAGCCACAGACCTGGACCGCCCTCTTGGGGGCGGGCGAACGCACACGTGGGGATGGGCCGTCGGACATATTGCCGAGCATGAGAGCTATCACCTGGGCAAGTGCATGTTGCTACGTAACCTGCTTCCCGAACGGCTTGCATCCTGAGCTTTTTCTACAATAGCTACCATGAACCCGATTTACCTCGATTACAATGCGACAACGCCACTCGATCCCGCCGTGGTTGAAGCGATGCTCCCCTATTTTCGCGAACATTACGGCAATCCCTCCAGCACACACAGCCTCGGCAAGACGGCCCATGATGCCGTCGAACGTGCGCGGCAGCAGGTCGCTCAACTGCTGGGGGCCCAGCCGGACGAGATCGTCTTCACTGGCGGCGGTACAGAAGCGAGCAATCTTGCTCTCAAAGGATCGGTTTTTGTCAAATTGCGCGGCTTCTTTGGCCGCTGGGCGCGCGGCGCTCATATCATCCTCAGCGCCATCGAGCATCCGGCCACGGTGCAGCCATGTGAATTTCTCAAACGCCTGGGCTGCCGGATTACCGTGATACCGGTCGATAAGCATGGGCTGGTCGATCCCGACGCCGTAGGCAAGGCGCTGGAGCGCGGCACCACACTGGTCAGCATCATGCACTCCAACAATGAGGTCGGCACCTTGCAGCCGATCAAGGAGATTGCCGCCTTGACGCGCGCACGCGGCGTGCTGCTGCACACCGATGCGGCGCAATCGCTGGGCAAAGTGGCGGTTGATGTGAACGATCTGGGCGTCGATTTACTGACACTGGCGGGGCACAAGCTGTATGCCCCCAAGGGGGTCGGCGTGCTGTACGTTCGCCGCGGTGTGAGGCTGGAGCCGCTCTTGCACGGGGCTGGCCACGAAAACGGACGGCGTGCCGGGACAGAGAATGTACCGTATCTGGTCGGCCTGGGTGCCGCCTGTGCCATCGCACGCCAAGGATTGCCGGAAGCAACACGCAAGCTGCGCGAACTGCGTGATCGTCTGTGGCAGCGCTTGCAGACCGGACTTGGCGAACGCATCGTCCTCAACGGTCATCCGGAGAAGCGTCTGCCGAATACGCTTAATGCTAACTTCGTCGGCCACATCGGCTCCGAATTGCTGGAAAAAGTACCGGGAATCGCGGCTTCGACAGGTTCGGCGTGCCATGAAGGCAAGATCAGCGTCTCGCCGGTGCTGTGCGCAATGGGGGTGCCGCCGCAAATCAGCCGAGGAGCACTGCGGCTGACGGTCGGCCGCTTCACAACCGCAGAGCAAGTAGATCGCGCCGCCGACCTGCTCATTGCCGCGGCCAGCGAGCGAGGCGTGTAAACGTCCCGAGTTTGAGGACAGGACCATGAGACCAACGGATATTCGGATCGACGAAATCCGCTACTCCTACGAGGACTTCCTCTATCGCACGCCGATCAAATTCGGCGGCACCGTCGTCGATCGCGTCACGCTCCTGAATGTCGAGTGCCAGGTGCGGGGCGGCAACGGACAAATGGCTGTCGGCTTCGGCTCCATGCCGCTGGGCAATGTATGGTCTTTTCCGTCCCGCATCCTCGACTATGACACGACGCTTGGTGCCATGAAGACCTTGGCGGAGCGCATCGCCCGCATCGCCAGCTCCTGCACGGAGAGCGGGCATCCTATCGATCTTGGCTGGATGCTGGAACCGGAATATGAGCGCGCGGCGGTGGAGGTGAGCCGTGAGCTGCGTCTGGCTGAACCGATCCCGCGGCTGTGTACGATGGTTGTCGCCAGCGCTTTCGACGCTGCCGTCCACGATGCCTACGGCAAATTGCACAGACGCAACTGCTATCACACCTACGGACCCGATTTCCTCCCTCACGACTTGGGGCATTATCTCGGTCCCGAATTTCAGGGCGAAACGCTAGCACAATACATCAGCCGCGAGCCTGCGCCGCGGCTGCCGCTGTATCACCTTATCGGCGCACTCGATCCGCTGACGGCGGCGGATGTGACGCAGCCCGTCGGCGATGGCTTGCCGGAGACACTGCCGGAATGGATTCGCTTCAACGGCCTGACGCACTTCAAAATCAAACTCAACGGTGACGATCTGGCCTGGGACGTGGACCGGGTAGTTGCGGTCGATCGTGTCACCGAGGAAACGCAACGACAACGCGGTGTCTGTGGCTCCGGCGTCTCGCCGGTCCGTTGGTGCTACTCGCTCGATTTCAACGAGCGCTGCGGCCACGTCAGCTATTTGCTGGAATTTTTGCGCAAGCTGCGTGAACGGGCGCCGGCCGGCTTTGAACGTATCGCCTACATCGAGCAGCCGACGGCACGCGATCTCAAGGCCGATCCCAGCAACGTCATGCATGAGGCGGCCAAGCTACGGCCTATCGTTATCGATGAATCGCTGGTCGATCTGGAGAGTCTGCAACTAGCGCGCGAGATGGGCTATACGGGGGCGGCGCTCAAAGCGTGCAAGGGCCAGAGCCAATCGCTGTTGATGGCAGCGGCAGCCCGCAAATACGGCCTGTTTCTGTGCGTGCAAGATCTGAGCTGTCCGGGTGCCTCGCTGATTCATTCGGCGGGACTGGCGGCGCATGTCCCCGGCGTCTCGGCGATCGAGTCCAACGCACGGCAGTACGTGCCGGCTGCCAATCGTCCCTGGGAAAAGCGTTTTCCCGGTATTTTTCACATCACCGACGGCATGATGGAGACAGGCTGC
>JAJPHU010000261.1 GCA_021325115.1 Planctomycetota bacterium
CCCTGTACCAGGAGCGGTCGAACACTCCAAGTCACGTTACTCTCCTTTCGGAAATGCGACGGAGAAGTGCGAACATCCGAGGACGTAACAGACCGAGCGTAGCGCGATTTGGAGGGCGGCGCAAGCAATCAAAATGCTTGACTTGTGCGAGGAAATGCGCTAGGGTCGGCAGATGACCCCATCGCCAAGAGTGCTTCACGCGGACGGCGTGAGGCGGCTGGAACGGATATGACCGCTCACCTGCCGCCCGATCCTCCCCTGAGTGTCGCGTTCCTGGCGGTGTTTCTGGACAAGAACCGCTGGATGGCCAAACATGGGAACTGGAAGGAGCGCCTGCTCTACCGGCTGGCGTTGGCGTACCTGGACGTGTTGACGCAGAAGGCAATTGCGTCCAGCAGCAGCGTTCCGGGGTCGGAGACGGCGCCTCGGCCGGAAGGCAAGTGGACGCAGCGGGTCAAGAAATGAGTTGAGCTATGCCCAAGTACGATATTCACTATGAATCCCGTGAACTGGCCCGCGAGCTGGGCGATCCGCTTTTGGGCACCGTCGAGGCCGACAGTCCCGCCGAGGCCGTGCGCAAGGCGGAACGCGACCCGCAGATCGGCCGAAGGGCCATGCCCTGTGCGGCGCTGTGGGCCGTGCGTGCCCGCCAGCGGGGCAGCCACGACCGGGGAAGGTAGCGCTCTCGAAGGTCCATCCCGCCGTTACTGACCCCTCAACATCGATGCGGCCGATTCCTTCGCGCGGGCTGCCTGTTTGCCCGCGTTGATGTCTCTCTGGTCCACCCACTGCCGGACACGGCCGGGCAGACCGAAGCGTATTCCCCGCCGCCCCTGCCATCCTGTCTAGCAAGCCCCTTTTGCGGCCAAACTCCTGCCACCGTCTCGCGCGTCGGACCGCAGGCTGGCTGGTTTCGGTAGCCGTGCCGCTTCCGTTCGCACTCAGGCCACGTTCTCCTTTTGGCCCATTCATCCGCCGGCCCCATACGGCCTTTCGGGTCGGGGTTGCTAAGCCCGTCGCCGCCCTTGGCAAGCAGAAAAGCCGCTTTCACGGCATTGAATGGTGGATTTTCAAAGCGTGAACCTTCGGCTTTTCAGCTTGTGGTGTCCAAGGGCGGCTGGCCGGGCTTGGGGCGCATCCCCGGAAAGGCCGCGAGGGCGCGGCCTCAGAAGCAAAAGGAGAAAACCTATGTCTGAGAACACGAATACGGAAAACGGCAAAGTTACCAAAAAGCCCAGCCACGTCGCCTACAGTGTCCGCGACCGCGAAGGCAAGGACTCCAAGTGGACCGAGATCGGGGTCGCCTTCCCGCACAAGGATGGCAAGGGCTACGACATCCTCTTCGACGTGGTGCCCCTCAGCGGCCGTGTCACCATCCGCGTCCAGGACCAGAAGTAAGCAACCTCAACCGGGCGGGCCGACGTGCCCGCCCCCCAAGGAAAGGAATCAGCCATGACGACTCTTCATTCTTACACCGACGACCATCTGCACCAGCTCACCGCCACACTCCAGGGCTACGCCGACGCCGGCATCGACCCGGCCTTCGACATGGACATGGAGGAGCTGGAACGCCAGTTCGCCGAACTCCGCCTCACTTCGGGCTGCAACGACTAACCGGAAAGGGATTTGACCATGACCGACACGAGCGATGACACAACCACTGCCCCTCCTGGGATCGAGGACATCGACACCTACGTCTTTCGGCTCCTTGCCAAGCATCGCAAGATTGCTGCGATTTGGTCCATCGAGGACATGAAGGCCATACGGCCCGACTTGACCGAAGACCAGGCTTGGGAAATCCTGCAACAGGTCGAGAGCAGCCACGATGCTGAGAACGGGATTTCGTGGACAACGCTGGAGGCCAGCGCGGATGATCTCTTTGGTCCCTTCTCGGAAACCGACGAAGACGAGGAGGGTGGACTATGAAACGCACAAGGAACACCGTCAGGCAAATCGGCGAGATCGGCATTGACGCCGGACTGTGCTGGATCGGCGACCCCTGCTACATCCTGCACGCCGACCCATTGCCCAAAGCGGTCGGCAAGGACTGGAGCCAGTTCTGCGACTTCCTGGACGACGGCAAGTACCCTACCTGCAAGCAGCTCCCCTACGACCTAGGTCACGCCGGCCTCGGCGTCGTCGTGTCCACCGGCTACGGCGATGGCGTCTATCCCGTCTTCGCCGAGTTCAACGACGAGGGCCGCGTCGCCAAAGTCTGGATCGAATTCATCGGTCCGGACAATGAAGCCGATGCGGAATAGGAGGCTGCCATGAATCTCACGATCATTGACCTCGCCCATCACCGCAATGGCATCGGCGGCGCTCCCTTCGCGGTCATCCTCTTCGAGGAGGCTGGAGAGGAAGGCAGCCGCAAGGTCGCCATCCTCTTCGAGCCGGCCGGCCATTGTGCCGTCCTCGACGTGGACAAGCTCGCCCAGGGCGACATCGCCTTCGGCAGCAATTCCTGGCGCGGCGACCGCTTCGAGCCGTCGCTGCGCAAGGCCATCCGCATTTCTTCAACCCTAAGCGAAAGGAGCTAACTCCGCCATGACCTGCACCGCAACGATTCCCTCTATCCCACGCTACACGCCAGGGCCGTGGGACTACGACATGGATTACATTGTCGCCCCCGGCACCGATGGCCGGCATCCCGACATTTACATCGCCGAGATCGCTCACTCCGATGAGGAAGGCCGGATCGCGTTGCCCGAGCAACAGGACGCCAACCGTCGCCCGATCGCGGCTGCTCCGGAGTTGCTGGAGGCATTGGACTATTTGCTGGAACAGACCGTGGATATGGACCTGAAATACGGCATCGGCCTGAGCGAAGGTGAAGCGGACGCACGGGCGAAAGCTCTGGCCGCCATTACCAGGGCCACCAGCCAAGACCGCGACTGGAGGTAGCCATGACCCTTTCGCGCTACACCACGTCCTCGAAGTCGATGGCCGTGATGATCGGCTCCTTATCGGCGGCGAAGTCCCGATCCGCCCGCATGATCCACGGCATCCGGTGCTGGTGCAGGTAGTCGTACAGCCGCCACAGGTTCCGGCCCCGGATCGTTACCTGGACCGACTTCAGCCCGGCAAACCGCACCACGATGACTTGCCCGCTGTTGCCGGTGCGGAACTGGCTGTCCGAATCCAGATGGACGTACTGGAACGACCGCACACCCTCCTTGCCCAAAAGGAAGTGGATGGACTGGACCGACTTGTTGGACGGCCGCGCGTGGGCCTGATAGGCACCATCGAGATCCACCAGGTCGGGGGCCAGCTGGTCCGCCGCCGCGTCCGCCTGGCCGGCGCTGCGGCTCTGGACTTCTTTCAGAGTATCCGTAAAAGACTTACCGTTCATGGCCTACCTCTCTGTCTTTCCTCTTTCCCATTATGTACTCAGTCGCTTTCTCGCGCAACTGTCGGTACGTCGCCTGCACTCTCTGGACGAACTTCCGCGTTTTTTCTTTCAGCGTCCGCTCATCTTTCGCCTGTCCCATCAGCTCGGTTGCCGACAGACGCGGGTCACTCCGCTGGATCGCCTCCCGCAGCACCGCCAGAGCCATGTCGGTGTAAATGGTGACCTTTTCGCGTGCCCGTGAGACGGAGACGTAGAACTGCTGGGCGTTCATGGCCGGCCGGCTCTCGTGGCCCATTGCGATCAGCACGCGATGGACGGTCTTGCCCTGGCTGGCGTGGCTGGTGGCGACGTAGCCATGCGTTAAGCCCCCGTAATCCTTGGCGATTACCCAGCCGTTGGCGAGCCGGATGTCATCACCCGCCGTGAAGCCGGCGACCCGGTAGATCGAGCCGTTTTCCAGCCGGTGCTTGCCGTCCTGGGTTTTGCCCTTGATCGTGATGCGGATCACGTCGCCGGCAGCCAGAGCCGTTTCGCTACGGCCGTAAACCGCGAAGTGGGCTGGCCGGCAGCGCTGAGGCTGCAAGTCGGCGGCCTCAACTTGCTCGCCCGCCCGGTAGGGGCCGGAGTTGCGGACGAAGCGGATGACCTCATCGCCAGCGTACCGCGACGGGTCGCCGCGCTCCGCTTCCGTCCAGCCCAACGGCTTGAGCGTCTGGAACACCCGCTCGTTCGTGCCGAGAAGTCCCTTCTCTTTTAGCTGCTTGCGTAGCTCCGCCGTGATTTCGTCGCCTTCCTGATGCGTCGGGGCCACGATCAGGACTTCGTTCCTTTTGCCATCGGCACGTTTCTCCTCGATGGCCTGGATGTAGTCCTCGACCAACGGCCGGTTGTGGTCGAAGACCGGCGTCTGCTTGACCCAGCCGAGCTTGGCGAGAATGTCGTAGGCGTCCAGCAGCTTGCCGTCGTCGATGGCCGCCACGGCCCGCTTGTACTCCTGATGCTCTTGCCGGCGGATCTCCTTGAGCTGCGCGACCGGCAACCCGGCGAACTCCTCCAGCACACGCAGCGCCGCCCCGCGTTCGACGCTGCCGTGCTGCTTACGGTCGCCCTGGAGGATGACGCGGGCGTTCAATTCGTTGGCCTTGTCAAAGACCTGAGCCAGCTGTCGAATGCCCAGCAGTCCGGCCTCATCCACCCAGATAACACCGTCTCGCGCGCCCTGTTGAAACTTCTCGTCCACGAGGAAGCGGGCCACGGTGTCCGCCTCCTCGAACCCTTCCTCGCGCAGCGTCTTCCGGCTGGCATCTGCCGACGGAGCCAGGACGACCATCGGCTTCTCGATGCCGGCGACGGCCTGCCGCATCATCCGCGTCTTGCCTGTACCAGCCCCGCCTCTTACCAGGACAGTGCGATCCGGCGATTCCCAGATGTGCCGGACAGCCGCCTGCTGCTCGGTACTCAAGCCCTTGAGATTCGGCCCGGATTCGCCCTGCGGCGAACGCAGCGGCCGGCACGTTCCCCGGCCATCGCGGGCAAAGGCGATGACACGGCCCTCCTCGGCCAGCACTTCCTTCGTTGTGGCCTGGCCATCCCGCAGCAGGACACCTTGCTTGCGGGCTTCGGGCAGGATGTCGTCGGGCAAAGCCGCCCCCATGCTCCGCTCCATCGCCGTCACGGCCAAGTCGTGGTAATCGACCACGGACTGCCGCTCGAAGTGATGCTGGACAGCGTAGGCAACCGCCTTATCGGACGTGTTCATCGGGCGACTGTTCTCGCCCGCGAGCGCCGCCTTGATCGCCTCTTCCACCTGCCGGTCTTCTTCCGGCGTCAGGCGACCGAGCCAATACTTGCGGTAGTCCTCCAGTGTCAGCCCCTTCCGCTTGTGCAGCCGCGAAGTCGCCCCCAGCTTGTCCTTGGCCCGCGCGTCCTCAATGCCGAGGTCCGTCGCCAGCTTCTCGACTTCCGCCGAGCGCCGCGAGAACTTCTGGACCACCGAGGCCGGTATCCCCTGGATGTCCCAGCCCTCGTACTTGCGGCCGCCCTTGCCGTCCGCCTTCCACTTCGCCTCGACCTCGTAGCCCAGCTCCACCAGCTTGTGGGCGAAGCGCTGGTTGAAGCGGCGGTCGAAATACTTGCGCAGGTCCATGATCGGCCGGAACTTGACCGCCTTCCACTCGCCCTCGGTCTTGTCGTAGGTCAGGTTGAAGACGACGACATGGATGTGCCGGTGCGGGTCGGGCATCTTGTCCTCCTTGGCCGGCCGCGTCTCGGGATGCTCCACGGCGTACCAGACGAGGTTGCCGGTCACGCGGTCCTCCTGCTTGCCGCCCTTGCGGACGCGCGTGGTCGCCAGCGTCTCGATGTCGGCCATCGCCTCGCGCACCGCTTCCCAGAACACTCCCTGAATGCGGCTATCGCCGCGTTCCAGGGCCACGGTCACACCCTTGGAGCAGTGCAGGTTCACATCCCAGGCCGGGATGCGGTGTTCGACCAGCTTGGCCGTGAGTTGCTCGCCGGTGTGCGGGTCGAGTCCGTGGATGAGGCGCTTGAACTGCTCGTAGTCCGGAGGACCGGACAGGCCGAGGGCAGCGGCGCCCTTGCCGCCCCACTCGCGGCGGAGGTCGTCGGATTGCAGGTAATAGCCGCCGTCGGACTTCGAGTAGTAGCTCTCGGCTGCCTTGGCGTCGGCGATGGGTTGGATGCGGAGCATAAGAGACAATCCAGGTATGCGTTAACCAATTGTACGCGGGAAGTGTGCAGGAGCAAAGTGACAATGAAGCTACAGACTGATGCCCTTCGGCGTGCCGAAGGAGAATGGAACCGTTCCAGCAGTTCCAGCCAGCCGTCGGACGGCTTTTGCACCGCTCGGAAGTGGCAGGGGATCGCAGTTCGGTCGGGGCCAAGCCTGAGAAAACAAGCAAACCGGCAGGCACGCTTCATCGCCGTCGGGACGGCATCGCGGCGTGTCAGCACTTCGCTTGGAAATCCTGCTGATCTGCTTACGCGCTGACGTGCCAGCCGCTTGTCATGCTGGCCTGCCTCTCGGCAATGATGCCGCCACGTTTGCATGCAGGACCGAGAGGCAGCCGCCTCGCCGGTCGGTGCGCTTTGCTGCCAGACGGTCGGCTTGCTTTCTTGCCGGCTTGCTTACTCGTTACCATGCGGACTGCGCGTCTTGCTGGCCCGCCTCTCTGCCATCATGCCGCCGAGCTTTCACGTCAGGATGCTGGACAGCCCGCTGGCTGACCAGCTTGCTTTTCTGCCCGCCTGCCTGTCTGCTCTCCTGCCGACCTGTCTGCCGGGATTCTCGTTGGCATGGCGGCCGGATGCACATAATGCTTGCCAACCGGCCGAGAACTGGTGTAGGGTTTGGCCTATGATTATCGTGATCGCCAACTCTAAAGGGGGCGTCGGCAAATCGACCCTCGCCGTTCACCTGGCCGCTTACCTCCATGAGCAGGGGCGCAGCGTCACGCTCGCCGATTGCGACACGCAGCAGTCCTCTTCCGAATGGGCGAAAGAGGCGGTCCCCGGCCTCAAGACGGTTCGGCTCGCCGACCCCGACGACATCCTCGACCGGATTCCGATCCTCGGCCAGCAAGCGGATTATGTCGTCGCCGACGGCCCCGGCAGCAACACCGAGACGAGCCGGGCCTTGCTCTTGCGGGGCGACCTCGCCCTGGTGCCGTGCAAGGCGAGCATGTTGGAGCTGCGGGCGCTGGCCCAGGCCACCCACGTTCTGCGACAGGCTCAGGACATTCGAGGCGGCCGGCCCAGGGCACAGATCGTCCTCAGCATGGTCGGCAAGCACTACCGGCTGACCCAGGACATGAAGGACGCGGCGACGGCGCTCGATATGCCGCTGGCCACGACCGCTCTTACTTTGCGGCAGATTTACGCCGACGCCCCCGGACAGGGTGCCGTGGTCTGGCAGCTGGGCGCACGCGGACGCGAGGCGGCCGACGAAGTGCGCGCCTTGTTCCGCGAGGTCTTGCCTGACGCAGCGGCGTCCGCGTCCGCGCCGGCAGAAGTAGCCGAGACCGCCAGGTGAACCATCAGATGGAGGAGGGCATGAAGGATCGCAGATCGTTAGTGGAAGGATTGGACAACGGCGGCGAGGTAGACCGTTCCGTCGAAGAACAATTCGTGTTCGCCGGCAGAGCGAAGGCGGACCAACCGATGCAGACGCAAGCAACGCCACGGCCCACGGAGGCAGTAGAGAAGGGGCCAACGGGCAACGTCATCGGCCGCGTGCCTGTGACTACTCGCGTCCGCGCGGACTTTGCGACGGCCCTGAAGCGGGCCTCGCTACAGCGACAACTGGACGGCGTGTTGCCGAACACGCTCCAGGACATTCTGGAAGAGGCGCTGGAACCGTGGCTCCGCTCCCACGGCTATCTGGGTTGAAAGACCGGGCGGGCATGGCCGACGATTTCGCCAGGCTGACCCTCACCCGACAGCAGCGGCGGCTGCTGGACGCCTCGACCGCGATTCGCTCGGACCCACCCGACCGCATCGACTTCCTGCACACCGTCCAATGTCAGTGCGGCATCCCTTACCGCAACCCCGGTGACGAGGTGCGCGAGTGGGACCGCAAGCAGGGCAACGCGGCCCTACGCATCGAGGCCGGCTCCGCCATTGACCCCAAGACCGGCACGTTCCGCAAGCTCGGACTGCCCTACGGCGAGAAGCCCCGGCTGGTGTTGATCCATCTGGCAACCGAGGCCGTGCGTACCGGCTCTCCGGTCGTCAACGTCGAGGAGTCGATGACCGCCTTCGCCCGGTCTCTCGGCCTGGAGACGAACGGCCAACAACTGCGGTCCCTCAAGGAACAGCTCGCCCGCCTGGCAGCGGCGACGCTCCGGATGGGGGTGGTGGAGGCGGGCCGGGCGGTCCAGGTCAATACGCAGTTCGTCAGTGCCTTCGACCTGTGGTTCCCCAAGCAGGCCGATCAGCGCGTCCTGTGGCCGTCCACGGTGCGGCTCAGCGAAGAATACTTCCAGAGTCTGGGCCGACATGCTGTCCCGCTCGATCACCGTGCCGTCGCGGCCCTGTCATCCTCGGCGATGGCCCTGGATATGTACGTCTGGCTGGCCCAGCGGCTGCACCGGGTTCCGCGCCGCAAGCCGCAGTTCGTCGCCTGGGCCACGCTGCACGAGCAATTCGGGCAGGGCTTCGCCCGCGTCCGCGACTTCCGCCGCCGCTTCCTGCGAACCTTGCCCCAAGTCGTGTCCGCCTACCCCGTCGCCCGGATCACCGCCGATGACGGCGGATTATCACTGATCCACAGCCCGCCCCCTGTGGCGCCACGGTCCATTGCCCCGAGGCGAGGCCACTCGCTGCTTTGCCCATGAGAAGCCCCTACAGCGCCGCAAGGGACCGCCGGGTAGGGGTGTAGCGGCCGGATCGAAATAACCCCCTCAATGCCTCTCTTATGGCCGAGAAACGGCCCTTCCAGCCGGCAGGCGACAACCCCTTCGCCATCGGGCGGTTCGCCCCATCCTCGCTGGCCGGAATGCTTTTCCGAGTTGTCCACAGATCGGCGGCTATCAACTACCGGAAGGAAGATATAGGTAATTATCTATAGGTTTGCGCGACCAAGTTACCGCGGCGTGGCCCGCAGTTCTCCGTGGCGGGCGCGACCAACTTACCGTGGCCCCCGCGACCAAGTTACCGTGGATAACCTGCGGGAGACGGTCACTTATCCCCAGCGGGTGAGCATGCGAGGTGCGACCAACTTACCGTGGCCTTTTGCTGCCAAGTCAAAGAATTGATCCTCGAACCGAGTGGAGGGCGTTGCAATCCGCAGAGCATGAGCGGAGACCGTTTCATGACGGCGAGGCGGAAAATCGCCCCGTGTGATGAGACGTAAATGCGGGAAAGCTCTCCATAAAGGCAAGTCCGGGGTCGGCCGCTTACCTTCGAGCATCGCCGGCTACTTCTCGCTCCATCCTCCAGTGTCTGGAGTGCTTCGAGTAGTTGACTGGTGACTTATCCAGGATGTGGGCCGCGCCGATCGCCAGCAACTGACACATCGAGTACTCACCGATGTACTCCGACCATGAAATAGTCAGCGAATTTCCGGGGACACCCATCAGCCCATTGCCTGATTCGAGGATACGATCTGGGAACATCTTCTTCCGGGCCTGTCAGGATTTTTTGGTGCCGAATCAAGGGTGCTGCGAGTCTTTGGATGTAGCGTCCGAGGCTGAGCCACGTAGAGAGGACTTCGGATTTTTAGTGGGCAAGCAGTGCCTTCCAAGGATCAAGATTGTGCTCTGGCACCACGGCTCGGTAGGGGACTGGGCTGGCGAGACGAATTTCAACCTATCCTGCTGACCCGTTTCGGATAGCAGGGCAAAGCTTGAAAGTGTAGAGAGCCGTGCGACGGTTGATTCTCCGATCATTTCAGAGTCCAGGAGACATTGTCATGCTGACTGCTGCCGTCCGCGATTTGCATGCGGCTGCCCCTGGACAGTTTCAGACGGATGTGCGTACTTCCGCAAGCGCCCTGTGGGAAAACAACCCACATCTGACGCCTCTCCGCGAAGATGAGCCGGGTGTGGAATCGTTGGACATGCACTACCCACTAATCCATCAGAGCAACCAGCGACCTTATCACTTTCTCCACGGCTACCCGCAGTATCTAGAGGAGCAGCTCGGACTTCGCATCCCAATTACACGCTTTCAGGGTGATATCCACCTGTCCGCTGCCGAACAGCAGGCACCGCCTCCGGGCACCGATGCCGGCGTTCCTGAACACTTCTGGATTGTGATGGCTGGAGGGAAATATGACTTTACGGCCAAGTGGTGGAATCCCGACTTCTTCCAGCAGGTGGTAGACCGGTTCCGAGGCCGGGTGACGTTCGTGCAATGCGGCGAGTCAGGCCATTGGCACCCACGTCTTCGGGGCGTCGTGGACTTGGTCGGCAAAACCAGCATCCGCGACTTCGTCCGCTTGATGTATCACGCCGATGGTGTGCTATGCGGTGTAACATTCGCCATGCATTTGGCCGCCGCCGTTCCTGTCAAGCCAGGACCGTACCAGCAGCGCCCCTGCGTGGTGATCGCCGGAGGCCGTGAATCACCCCATTGGGAGGCGTACCCGCATCATCAATTCCTCAGCACCAACGGCGCCCTAACTTGTTGTCTGAATGGTGGATGCTGGAAATCGCGCTGCCAGTTAGTGGGCGACGGGGACGAGAAAGACCAGCACAATCTCTGCGAACAACCCGTGCAAGTTACGCCTCAACTGTGCATTCCGCGCTGTATGCATCTGATTCGTCCTGAGGACGTAATTCGTCGAGTCGAGTTGTACTACGAGGCCGGCGTCCTCCATTACACTACTTAACCCACCGTTCTAATAGGTTATTGGGACGAAGTAATGGATGAGGTGCGCGAGGTACCGCGTCTGATTGAAACTTTGAAGCGAACGATGCCAAGAGCAGGAAACGGGAACACCGCGATGCTGACTCCAACCACTCCAGTAGTTGAGATAATGGACTACATCGCCGGCCCATGCTTGGACCATCCCACCGGCTGGGAAAATTGGCCCAATGTCCAAGAAGCCCATCGACGCCTTGCCGACAAGTGCCTCGAAAACGTCCCGGCTTACCCGGCGGTCCGCTACCGCGGTCGGGGCATTGTGCTACCTGGGGGTGGGCAGAAGTATCTACCCTCCGTCTATGTCAACGTCCGGCTACTGCGTCACCTGGGCTGCAATCTGCCCATTCAACTCTGGCATTTTGGTTGGCTCGAATTGGATCTGACGATTCGACGACTCTTGACCCCCTACGGGGTGGAATTCATCAATGCCCGCGATATTGCCGAGCAATTCCCTTGCCGCATTCTGGGCGGCTGGGAGTTGAAGCCATTCGCCATTCTTCATTCGCGCTTCCAAGAAGTCCTGCTCCTCGACGCCGATTCCATGCCGGTCTCCAACCCCGACTGGATCTTCGACACGCCGGAATACCGACAGCGCGGAGCCTGGTTCACTCCCGATCAACCCGGCCCGCTCCCCAAGAGAACGTGGGACATCTTCGGTATCCCCTACCGAACAGAGCAGGCCTTCGAGTCAGGACAGATGGTAATCAACAAGGAAATCTGCTGGAGGGAGTTGAACCTGACTTGCCACTACAACGAGCATTCGGATTTTTACTACCACATCGTTCATGGCGATAAAGATACGTTTCACATGGCCTGGCGGAAACTCGGCACAGAGTACGCCATAGTCGGGCACGATGCGGAGGTAGTCGTACATAGTTTTCTGCAAAGATGGTTTGATGACAGGCCAGTATTCTTTCACCGTACCGGCGATAAATGGAGGCTGGAGGGGAACCGCCGATACTGCCTGATCCATGAGGAGCTGGCCCTGTCCTGGCTGGCGGAGTTGAGACAGGAATGGGTCGGTCTCTGGCGAAATGTTCGTCCTTCTGAACAAGAAGTGGCCGTCATAGCGAGGCTAACGGGCAAAAGCTTCATTTATGAGCGAGTCGGCCTTGATCGCAGAGAACTCCAATTGTTGGCGGATGGCCAGATTGGCAGGGGAAAATTGCCGATGGAGACCCGATGGGTCGTCCAGGAATTGGACGGTACGGTAACGCTGGCCATCTGTCAGGATGATAGGCTAACTTGCCTGCTAACGGAAGGAGAAGAGGGCGTTTGGCGAGGTCACTGGCTGGAGCATGAGCGCTGCGCTTGTCAGTTATGGCCCTGCCCCGTTCCTCATCCTCGGCGGCTATTGGCCGTTATGCCTGTCTACATCCTTCCGGAGAAGCCCCATTTGCTCGACCGCACCCTTGAAGCCGTGCGGAGCGTGAAGACCGAACGACACACAATCGATTTGTTGCTGGTCGCCAACCTGCTGCCCTGCCCGGTTGAGGAACTGCTTCGGCAGATCGTTTCCATCTGGGGATGGGGGAGAGCCTTCGCGGCCGGGCCGTTCCCTTCTGTCGCAGCCAGCTGGAACGCCGGCCTCCGTTTGGGCCAAGACTATGATTATGTTCTCTTTTTGAACAACGATGTCCGTCTGGACAAAGACTGCCTCGACAAAATGGTCAACT
This sequence comes from Planctomycetota bacterium, assembly GCA_021325115.1. Taxonomy (GTDB): domain Bacteria; phylum Planctomycetota; class Planctomycetia; order Gemmatales; family Gemmataceae; genus JAJPHU01. The sequence continues at coordinate 12,415 of JAJPHU010000261.1, forward strand.
TCGGAGAGTCATGCCCTCACGTTCCGTTATGGTCTGGCCAGGAAAATTCCGGCAAACACCAAGGCGAGGCAGACTTTGCCTGCTTTATGGTGCGTCCTGACATTGTGCGACGGCATGGGTTATTCGATGAGCGATTTTCTCCAGCCTATCGAGAAGACTCGGATTATTTTGCTCGCATCGTGCTGGCCGGCGAACAATGTCAGACGGTAACGGATGCTCAATTCTTCCATCATGGCAGCAGCTCTTTGGGAGAAGACATGAATCCCCTTCTGCTCCAAAGCACGGAAAAGTACAAGCAGAAATGGGGGACAGACCAAGTTCGGCATGACAGAGAGCATGTGTTGGCAACCCATATCAGAAAATGAGAACAAACTGGCAGACATTGAGGAGAGGATAAACGGACATGGCAGAGCTACGGAGAAACCTCATGGACAGCGGAGACCGTGAACTCCGCGCCGTTCTGGAGGAGTTAGGACACCCACGAGTGCTGGTCATGGGCGATATGATCCTGGACCACTACGTCTGGGGGCAAGCAGAGCGTGTCAGCTGCGAGTCCCCGGCGCTAGTGCTACGGGCCGGGTGCGAGGAGGTCCGGCTGGGAGGGGCGGCTAGCGTGGCCTCGCTGCTGCGCGGCTTGGAAGCCGAGGTCAGTGTGGCCGGTGTGATCGGTAACGATGCCGCGGGCCATCAGCTGCGCCGACTCCTTCAGGACCAAGGCATTGAGCAGACGGCGCTTTGCTGTGACTCCCACCGCCCGACGACGCGCAAGCAGCGCTTCTTGGGTCAGGTGCAAGAAGGGCTGGCCCAGCAGCTTTTGCGCATTGACCACGAAGAACGCCAGGAAGTGAGCAAAGATCTGGAAGAATCGCTGTCTCAGCACGTGATCCGACAGTTGGGCGTCTGCGATGTACTGCTGATATCGGATTATGCCAAGGGCGTCTGCACGCCGGGGCTTCTCGGCAAGGTCTTGTCCGCTGCTAAACGCCAGCATGTACCCGTCCTCGTTGATCCGGCGCCTCGCGCCAATTACGGCCGCTACCGCGCAGCGGAGCTGTTGTTGCCGAACCGACGGGAAGCGGAGCAGGCGCTCGGTACGTCCATCCGTACTCCTCAGGATGCCTGGATAGCCGGCTGGAAGTTATGCGTCCGCTATGATCTGCCGGCCATGCTGGTCAAGCTGGATCGCGACGGGATGGTGCTGGTCCAACCGGCTGGCGGAAGCCAGTGGCTCTCTACCGTGCCGCGTCGAGTCCAGGACGTCACTGGGGGCGGCGACATGGTACTGGCTGTGGCTGGCCTCTGCCGTGCCGCCGAAGTGCCGTGGGAGCAAGCCGCTGCCTTGGCCAACGTGGCGGCGGGGCTGGAAGTGGAGCGGCTCGGCGTGACGCCGGTAACACGAGCCGAGATCATCCTGGAGTTATGGCATCAAGAGCGACACGAACGCGGCAAGTATGTGACGCAGGACGAGATGACGGAGTTGGCCAAGTGCTACCGCCGGACCAATCAACGGGTGGTCTTTACCAACGGTTGTTTTGACCTGTTGCACGCCGGCCATGTCCTGTGCTTGCAGGAGGCCGCCTGTCGGGGGGACGTACTGGTCGTGGCGGTCAACAACGACCGAAGTGTGCGGCGGCTCAAGGGCGAAGGGCGGCCGATCATTCCGGAGGCGGATCGTCTGGCTCTGGTAGCGGCCTTGGAGTGCGTCACGCATGTCTTGCTGTTTGACGAGGAAACACCGCATGAATTGTTATGGCGCATCCGCCCGGACGTGTTGGTCAAGGGGGGAACCTATAGTCAGGAACAGGTGGTCGGAAGGGAAGTGGTTGAGGAATATGGCGGCCAAGTATGCATAACCAAAAAGCGTGCTGATCTCTCAACTACTGGTCTACTGAAAACGTTACGAAACATGCCGGTGCGGCCGATGGCCAACGGTCTCGGAATTGGTTGATTACATCACTTCAAATTCTCATTGCCAATACAGGAGTAATTCTCATGAATAGCAGCATTAACAATCTGTCGAGCATGACCCCCAGCAGTTCCCTGAACAGCTCTTCCAGCAGCTCCTCGGCGTACTCTTCCAGCGCTCTGCGGAGCAGCTCCTCCAATGCCTCATCGGGTATTTTATCCAGTGCTTCGTCAGATAATTCATCCAGTGATTATTCGAGTAGTTCTCTCATCATTCCGCCGGAGAGTTCGTCCAGCGCCTCACTGGAGAATTCTTCGAGCAGCATCCCGATCAATTCTTCCAGTGCTTTAAGCTCCTCGAGCAATGCCCCGGTCAATTCTTCCAGCGCTTTGAGCTCTTCCAGCAGCCCCTCGGGCAGCTCTTCCAGTATTCCAGTGGCGAGTTCATCCAGCAGTGCGTTGAGCAGTTCGTCGCCCAGCAGTAGTTCGTTGGCCAGTTCCTCCAGCAGTGTGCCGGTGACATCTTCGAGCAGCTATCGGAGCAGTTCTTCCAGCTCTTCCCAGTCAAGCTCATCCACTACTCGTTCGAGCAGCTCCTCCAGTGTTTCTCCCTCAACTTCTTCCAGCAGTTCATCGAGAAGCTCCACCAGTGCCTCCTTGCGTAGCTCGTCCAGTAGCTTGCTGGCCAGCTCTTCCAGCAGCGCTGGAGGCAGTTCTTCCAGCGTTTCCTCTGCAAGCTCATCCAGTATCGCTTCGAGTAGTTCTTCCAGTTCTCCATCCTCGATTTCTTCCAGCGCCTCCTCAGGAAGCTCTAGCAGTGGCCCGCTGAGCAGTTCCTCCACTAGCTCGTTGGTTGGCTCTTCCAGCCTTTCTTCGGGGCAATCATCTACGGCGCTGTCGAGCAGCTCCACTACGATCTCATCCGCGAGCCTGCAAAGCTCCAGCAGTTCGTCTTCGATCATGCCTCCCTCATCGGGAACGCCCAGCGATCCATCTGCTCCGTCCGGAGGCGGCTGCGGTTGTGGCTGCGGGGGCTGCTGCAAACGCGGCTCACTGCCCATCAGGCCGCAGGCTCCCACTGCCAGCATCCGTCCCATCCGCTACGGCACCGGAGAAGTTGTCCTCCAGGCCGCAGATTTGCACAGCGACGGCTTTGGTACGCCTTGGGGGCATACACGCTCTTTCACCAGCCGGCTGACGCAGAGCACCAACGCCGGCAACGGCTACAACTGGCAGGTCCAGCAGTGGACCTACCTGGTGATGCAGGCCGGCGGTACCGTGGCGGTCATGGGTGATGCCAATGCCGTGTTGTGGTTCGACCCTGCCCCCGGCGGTGGCTTCACGCCCCGATTCGGCGTGCGGCAAACGCTGGTGCGGGATCCCCTCAACAATGTCTACCGCCTCTACGACCTCGACGGCAGCGTGACCGTCTATAACGCGGCCACCGGGGCATTCGTCAGCCACAGCGACCCCGCCGGCAACCAAATAGCGGTCGTCTCCTACACCGCCAACCAGTTTAACCTCGGCGAGGTGCAACGCAGCTACCGCGACAGTAGCGGCAATACCGCCATTGAATCGTATCTGTACACCTGGGTGGACCCCACGGCCAGCAACCCACTCCTGAGCAGCGTTCTGCTACGCCGGCAGGTCAATGGCGGCGCTTGGAGCAACGTGCAGCAGGTGCAGTACACCTACTACGGCGCCGGCGACTCCAACGGAGGACTGAATGATTTGCAGACCGTTGTCACCCAGACCTGGAACGGCTCGACCTGGGTCAACACTGGCACCACCTATTACCGCTACTGGAACCAGTTGCCCGCCAGCTCCTCATCCTCATCGAGTTCCAGCTCCTCATTGGCTGGCAGCACGCTGCACCTGCTCAAGTACGTGGTCAACCCGGCGTCCTACGACCTGCTGGCCGCCGTGACCAACCCGTTGACCGCCACCGACGCCCAGGTGGCCCAGTACGCCGATTACTACTACGAGTACGATAACAGCCGCCGCGTGACCCTGGAGACGGTGCAGGGCGGCTCCCGCACTTACCAATTCAGCTATACGCAGAGCAGCAATCCTCAAGGCTATAACAGCTGGGCCTACAAGACCGTCGAGACGCAGCCGGACGGCACGCAGAACATTATTTACAGCAACTACGCCGCTCAGACCATGCTCCAGGTCTTGCAGTCAGGCAGCCAGCAGTGGTGCAACTTCTACCAGTACAGCAGCGATGGCCTGCTGGCTCTGCACGCTCTGCCGTCGGTCGTTTCGGGCTACAGCGAACAGTACGCTGATCTGCTCAACCAGGTCAACGGCAACTATCAGTATCTCAACGACACCAGCGGCCTCATCCACACCTATCAGTATCATGCGTCCACGGGCTACCTGGCGGCCGAACTGATCCAGCAGGGCGAGTTGGGCACGCCCATTCTGCTCAAGCAGTACACCTACATCGCCTGCACGGCTTCACCGTCCAGTTCGTCCTCTAGTTCGTCGTCCGCCTCCGCCATGAGCGCACCGCCGACATACTTCCTGTCTCAGGAGATCCTCTACCCCATCGATCCGACGGTCTCTTCCAGTTCGTCCAGTTCATCGTCGGGCGGCCCGGCGCCGCAGATCATCACCAGTTACTCCTACACCTGGTATCCGGGCACCTGTCAGGTGCAGCAGCGCATCACCACGCTGCCGGTCATCCCCACGTCTCAGAACGGTTCGGGCGTGGCAGCGACTCGCCGGGATTACTACGACTTGTACGGCAACTTGACCTGGCACATGGATGAGCGTGGCTTTATCACGAACACGACCTACGATATCGTCACGGGCGCTATCGTGCAGCGTATTGATGATGTAGACACCACGCAGGTCAGCAACGCGCCGGCGGGCTGGACGACGCCTGCAGGCGGCGGCTTGAACCTGATAACCGATTATCAGTTCGATGCCGAGGGGCGGACGACGCAGGTGTTGGGTCCGTCTCACACCATCGACCTTGGCGGCGCGGCCACGACCATCCGTCGCGCCACCTGGACCGTCTATCAAGACGCCACATACCAGGTATGGACGGCGCAGGGCTACGCTACCGGCACGGCGCCTAACTACACTTTCACATTGGTCAATCCGGTATCGATTACCATCGCGGATAAAGCCGGACGGACGCTCCAGCAGATCCAGGCAGTGCGGGACTACACTAACGGGGCGCTCCAGCCGACCGACAGCTTCCCGCAGTCGTCCTATGTGCGTTGGACAACGACCCAGTACACCGAGCTTAACTTGGTGGCCTCCCAGCGTGTTTACAAGAGCATTCCATCCAGCGGCACGGGCAGCAGCGGTAGCAACTACGATGAGACGGACTTCGGTTACGATGTGATGGGCCGGCAGAACCGCGTGGTAACGCCGGGCGGCACCATCACGCGGACGGTCTACGACGTGCGAGGCAATGCGGTGCAAGTATGGGTGGGCACCAACGACAACGGCGCCACGGACAGCGATCCCACCGGCGGCGGCGCTCCGGGCAACAACATGGTGCAGGTCACGGGCTACATCTACGATGGGAGCCAGCCTGGTGGCGACAACAACTTGACGCAGCTGGCCCAGTACGTGGATTCTTCCACCAGCCGAGTGACCACCTTCCTGTACGATTGGCGGGACCGACGCACGGACACCGATGGCGAGGTCAACTTCTACGAGAAGGTCTACTACGACAATCTCGACCGTGTGACGCGGATGGAGCGTTACAACACTAATCTCAGCGGCAACCTAATCGCTCGCAGCGATACCTATTACGACGACCTAAGCCGTGTCTATCAGACGATCCGCTATGGCGTCGATCCCAGCACGGGCAGCGTCGGCAACGGCTTGATCGACAACACCTGGTACGATGCGGCTGGCAACCCCATCAAGCAGTTGTCCGCCGGCTCGTCGTTGTTCACCAAGACGACCTATGATAGCCTGGGACGAGTCAGCATCCAGTACAGCGGCTACGATCTCACCGAGACCAGCTACACCGATGCCGGCAGTGTCAGCGACGATACGATCCTCCAGCAGGTAGAGATGAGCTACGATGCTGCCAGCAATAGCATCCAGATAGTAACCCGCCAGCGTTACCACAACACCACGGGCACTGGCCCGCTAGGCTCGGCGAACAGTGCGCCGCCCTTGGCTCGCGTCACTTACATCGCTCAGTATCCCGATGCCTTGGGGCGTCAGGTTGCGGTGGCGGATTACGGCACCAACGGCGGCGTGGCCCTGGTGCGCTCCGCCACAATCCCGATGCATTCGGACACCATCCTCGTCTCCAGCACGCAGTACGACGACGCGGACGCTGTACAGACGCAGACCGATCCCGCCGGCACGGTGACCTGCTTCAGCTATGACAACGCCGGACGAGAAGTCCAGCGCATCCTCAACTGTACTTCCTCCAGCAATTCTAGCTCCTCCAGCAGTTCCAGCAGCAGTTCTTCGGGTGCCTGCCCGGCCTCCGACGATACCAACGTGACCATCCTCACGGCTTACAACTCCGACGGGAACGTCTCCCAGGTCACGGCGGTCAACAGCGTCACAGGCAATCAGGTGACGCAGTACGTCTACGGCACCACCCTGTCGGATTCGGGCATCGCTTCCAGCCTCCTCAAGCGTTACGAGGTACTGCCTGATTCGGTGGGTGGCAGTGACCAGATCGCTTATCAGTACAACCGCCAAGGCGAGGTCACGGCGTTGACAGACCAGAACGGGACAGTCCACTCGTACAGTTACGACTTGCTGGGGCGTCGCACGGAGGACAGCATAACGACGTTGGGCAGCGGCGTCGGTGGTACGGTACGGCGCATCGAGACGGCCTACGAGGTACGCGGCATGGTGCAATTGGTCACCAGCTACGATAACGCCACGGTGGGTCAGGGCAATGTGGTGAACCAAGTCCAGCTGGTGTACAATAGCTTGGGGCAGCTGGCCACGGAGTATCAGTCGCATTCGGGTGCGGTGAATACGAGCACGACGCCGGCCGTGCAGTATGGCTATGCCGATGGCAGCAGCAATACTATTCGGCCAGTGTCGCTGACCTACCCGAACGGCCGAGTACTCAACTACAATTATGGGCCGAGTGGCGGGATGAACGACGCCGTCAGCCGGATTGCTTCGTTGATCGACAGCGATGAGATTACGCATCTGGCTGACTACTCGTACTTGGGACAGGACACCATCGTGATCGTAACAAGCTCCCAACCTGGTCTCCAGTACACGCTAGTTGGCGTGGCCGGCGGCAACGATCCGGACACCGGCGACATTTATCGCGGCCTGGACCGTTTCGGTCGGATTAAGGATTTGATCTGGACCACCGGCGGTAGCGCATCGAGCAGTTCGAGTTCGTCGAGCAGCAGCCCGGCCAGCATTGTCGAGCGTATCCAGCACGGTTACGATCAGGCGGGCAACCGTCTGTGGCGCCGGGAGTTGGCCGATCTCAGCGATGAGCACGATGAATTGTATGCTTATGATGGGATCTACCGTTTGAAGGATCTTCAGCGCGGCAGCTTGTCGTCCGGTGATAACGCCATCAGCAATAGGACGTTCGCGCAATGCTGGGGCTTGGATGCGACAGGTAACTGGAGCAACTTCCGCGAGGACGATAACGGCGATGGCGCCTGGGAACTCATCCAGGACCGCATAGCCAACAGGGTGAACGAGATCACCAACTTGGTCAACACCGTCGGCAGTGCATGGGTGGTGCCTACCTACGATGCGACAGGAAATATCACAACGATGCCGCAACCGGCCTCGCCGGGATCGAGCTACGCGGCGGTGTACGACGCCTGGAACCGACTGATCTCACTGAGTGCTGACGGAAGCACCGTGGCGACCTATCAGTACGATGGGAATAATCGCCGCGTGGTAAAGAACACATACACAAACGGCACACTGAGTACGACGAGGCATTATTACTATTCAGACCAATGGCAAGACCTGGAAGAACGTGTTGAGGCAGCAACGACTCCTGACCGACAATTTGTTTGGGGTTTGCGGTACATGGATGATTTGGTGCTGCGTGACCGTGATACAACTGGCAAGGGTACGTTGAACGAGCGGTTGTATGCGCTACAAGACCCGAACTGGAACGTGACGGCAATTGTCGATCTGACTGGAACTGTGCAGGAGCGTTATGATTACACTGCCTATGGGATGCCGATGATTTTGACATCGGCTTTCCAGGTGCAGGGTTCGTCCTCGTTTAACTGGGAGATCTACTATGCTGCTTACCGTTGGGATGATGAGTCAAACCTATATCAGGTGCGGAGCAGGCAATATCACTCGGCACTAGGATTATTCCTGGGTCGCGATCCTCTCGGCTCAAGTGTAGAAGACAATTTGTATGTCTACGTCCGCAACAACCCGGTCAATGCTGCAGATCCTACTGGCGAACAGATAGGTGTCCAATTTCTTAAGGGCTATGCTTGCATCCGTCGCGGTATCTCTGCTTGGTGCATATGCGTTGATTGGGAATTTAATGCTGGCTGGCAATGGTGCTGCCGTAACAACCAGAGGGTCTGGATTAAACAATTCAAAGGATGTGTCACAGTGGGTATGTACTTATGCGCATCCAAGGGCATGAGATTTTATCAACCTTACATTGTTCGATTCTCTCCGCCATTAGGGAAACCGAAAGTTGTCCCAGGGGCATTTGGTCCGCTGCCAGGAGTGCGTCCTGGCATTCCCGTTGCTCCAGTTGGCGCCGTTCAAGTCCTGGGCCAGTGTCCTCCCCAAGGCTGTTCAGGCGAGGCCTGCGTTCAGTGCTCAGTTGGGTACGCGGCTGCCACTCTCGGCTTTAGAGTTTGTTTAGGGCGGAACGGCGTGAATTTGGTTGCTGGTTACGGAATCGGCTCCGGGACAGGCTGTGGCATCGGTGGATGCCTCACTTGCAACGATTGAGTAAGAGGCTATTCGGAAAGTTGACGCCTGTACATTAAAAATGGTCGTTGCGGTAGTGTGCAAACCGGCCTTTTGTAGTGTACAAGACCCCTTTCCGAATAACCTCTAGAGATGGTTTCAAAACGCCAAAATGACAGTCGTTTCGGCTGAATCAGACAGCCAAAATGGCGTTTTGAAACAGTCTCTAACCTTGACTTTTCCTGAGAGCGGAAAAGTCGCAATTGTAGGAATGTCGCTCAGGCGGCGGGCGCCAAAGCGTACAGCAGCGTCCGCCGCAACGGCTCGGGCAGTTTGGTGAAAGGGGTATCATGGCCATCCTTTTCAAAAGCCCAGTTCGTCCACAACCAACGCCGCACGGCGGTGATGGCGTCGGAGAACGTCACGCTCACCTTGCCCTCCCACTCCACGCCCGCCTCTGCTTGCGCCTGTGCCGGCAACTGCTCATACAGCGACGCCACCACACTGTACAAACCAAACAAGCACGGCTCGGCACGCAGCACCGTCCGAGAACACCAACCACGCGTCGTCTCCAAACCCAGATACGAACGCATCTCGGCAAAGGTGGTTTCAATATTCCAACGAGCTGCGTAGGCTTCGATGACCTGCGGCGGCGTCAGCCCCATGTCCGTGGTGTAGAAATACTCGTCACGGTGCGTCCCGGTCTGGTCATGGACATACACCCATTGGACCTCGACCAAACCGGCACCTCCCTTGTACCAGTGCCCACAGCCGCTGACCACTTCGACATCTCGACGACCGCCCCCCTACCAGGCCACGTTATACCGGCGGTGGGACGCGTTGAGCACCACAGCCTGCGGCGAGGGCAGCTTGGCTCCCTTCTTGCGAGGACGGCCATTGGGCTTCTTGCCGACGACCTTTGGTGGCGGCCGATACAGGTTGGCCTTGGGATGGAACTTGCTGACCAGGTGCAGCCGGCCCTGGGTCCGGGCGACGAAAGCGGCCATGTCGTGGCTACCGTAACCAGCATCGCCAGCGAAGCGGAAGCAACGATCGGGGAACCAACGCAGCAACAGACGCAGCAGGGTTTGCATCCGTTGCGCCGGGGTCTTATGGGGCCGCCCGCGTTTGCGGTTGTCCTCGGGGGAGCGATACAGGGCGACCAGCACGGGCAGAGCCCAGGGCCGGCCGGCGAAGGGGAACCAGACCAGCACGGCCAGGACGACCCATTTGTGCCCCCAACGCCAGGCCGTGTAACGGTGGCTGGAGCGGACAGCGTCGCGGTGCCGTGCCTTGCCATAGACTTTGCGACCGGGATGGGCGCTGACGGTGTCATCGCCCACCAGAGTGACAATACCACTGGGCCAATAGCATCGCAGCACAAAGCGTGTCAGGAGAGTGGCCAGACGCAGGCCCGACCAGTGCGCCTCCGACAGGACGCGGTGGTAGCTGGACGGAGCGCCTACGGCCAGGTGGCCGAGGGTGCGCAACAGGTTACTGACGGTGCGTCGTCCGGTGGTCAGGATGGCGGCGACAGCGAGCAGTTGGGCGCGTGGGAAGGTGGCTGGTGTGAAGGCAGGAGCAAAGAGAGCGAATACGGGCAGGGCATCGGTGGCTATACGGGCCATGAGGGCCTCCTGGCGTGGGCGCATGGTTGGTCTGACAACCCCATGATACCGCACGGAAGGCCCTCCCTTTTACTTGCTGCCTCATGCACGACAACCGCAAACACTAAAAACGGACATTACGGATCGCTGCAAAAGTCAAGCTAACAACATGTGTATTGGAGGAACAACCATGAGTGCTAGCAAAGACCACATAACTAATCCAACTGTCCCTAGGCGGGAGCTTGCAACTCGGATTCGCTTCAAGCTGGATACGTGGAGAGAGCCAATCGACGGCTTTATTCATATTTCAGACAATGAGATCGCAGTTGCAGCATACATTGAAACAGTTGCATGTTGGGATGAGATGCGTTTCTGCCCTTATGTTGGGCTTAGAATCAAGCATTTGCTGCGTACATGGGCGTGCCTGTCTCTTGGAAAACCAATTCCCATTTCTTGCCACGATATAGTGTGGGTTACCGATGGGAACAATGTACCATGCTTGCGCATTACTCCATGCTGGCCGGCTGATTTTTCATTGCTTATCTGGTTCCCAAATCAGTCTGACATCGAGCCGATTTTGCATGCAACTGAAAACATGTGGATGAAGAGAAGCATATAAATTGATTCGACTCATGGAGTAGAGAGCGGGTCACTGTAGGTTAAGTGGATGAGTCGCCATTTGGTTTTTGATCGCAGTTTATTGGAACTGGATAGTCTCGTTCGTCGAGGCTACCAGCATAGCTGGACCGACTGCCGGCACTTGCATCTGTTGCCCTCGAGCCTGATCCCGCCGGACCTCTCGGAGCTAAGCACATGTATCCTCACTGTCTGCCGCCATAACCGGCCCGTTATCCTTCTGGGGGGTGCTCACTCCCTCAAGCTCGGCCTGTCCCGTTTTCTCATCGACCTCATCGAGCGCCACCTTATCACCCATCTAGCCACCAACGGCTCTGGACTCATCCACGACTTTGAGTTGGCCCTCGTAGGCAGCACCAGCGAAGATGTTGCTCAGTGGCTCAAGGTCGGCCAGTTCGGCTTATGGCAAGAAACCAGCCGTCTTAATGACATAATCTGCCAGGCTGCTCAACGCGGCGAGGGACTCGGCGAAGCCGTCGGTCGCACTATCGAGGAAGAACACTTTCCCCACCGCGATCTGAGCATCGCCGCTGCCTGCTGGCGCAGTGGCACTCCGCTGACCTGCCACGTCACTATCGGCGCCGACATCATTCACACCCACCCCAACTGCGATGGCGCCGCCTTGGGACAGACCTCCTATACCGACTTCCTTATCTTCGCCCGCGCCGTCCAAGATCTGGAAGGCGGCGTCTTTCTCAACGTCGGCAGCGCCGTCACCGGACCCGAGGTCTTCCTCAAGGCTCTGTCGATGGCCCGCAACGTCGCCCGCCAGCAAGGCCAGGAGGTTCGCCACTTCACCACCGCTGTCTTCGACCTCGCCCCCCTGCCAGAGGACTGGCGCAACCGCACTTTTACCAAAGAGGAAGCCTGGTATTACTACCGGCCGTGGAAGACACTGCTGAACCGCGCTGTGGCCGACGGTGGCCAGAGCTTTTACATTCATGGCGACTTCCGCGATACCATCCCCGCTCTCTGGCATCTGCTCGTCTCCGCCGACCAGGAACAGCCCCGCGCGTAAGCTATGCCGCCCACTTTCCTCTACCTGATCCGCCACGCCGCGACCGAGGCGAACCTCGCCCAACCGCCTCGCTTGCAAGGCCGATATCACGATCCGCCGCTGGCACCCCTGGGCATCCATCAAGCCGAAGCCGCCCGCGATGTACTGTCCGAACACACCTTTCACCATTGCTATTGCAGCCCGTTGCGCCGCGCCAGGCAGACAGCAGCCATCCTCGCTGCCCTGCACCACCTGATACCGCAACCACTTGATGCCCTCGTCGAGTGCGATGTGGGACGCTGGGGAGGCTGCACTTGGAACGACATCCGCCAGAGTGATCCCGTAACTTTTACCCGTTTCCTCGCTCACCCCGGAAGGTATCCCTATCCCGGTGGCGAATGTCTCCAGGACGTGTACCTGCGCGTGGCTCCTGTACTGGAAGATGACGTACAGTAAGTTTCGCACATTTTGAGGCGGCAGCCTCTCGGGTGGCCTACGGTTGAGTGTCGTGATTTCAACGGGGACCATAACCGAGAGGACTGCCATGACTAGTGTAGCTGATGTTTCACGCGACGGGATCAAGCTCATCGAGATCGACCAGGGGCAACTCCGACAGCATGTCGATGGCGTGGTCCGCGATGCCGTCGAGGAGACCTTGAACGCCCTGCTGGATGCCGAGGCCGACGCCCTCTGCGGCGCCAAGAAGTATGAACGCTCGCCCGATCGCACCGACTACCGGGCCGACACCTACACGCGCACCTTCCATACCAAGGCCGGCGAGGTCGAGCTGAAAATGCCCAAGCTGCGACGCGCGACCTTCGAGAGCCAAGTGATCGAGCGTTACAAGCGTCGCGAGAGTTCCGTGGAGGAAGCGTTGGTGGAGATGTACCTGGCCGGCGTGTCGGTGCGGCGTGTCGAGGACATCACCGAGGCGTTGTGGGGCACCCGCGTCAGTCCGAGCACGGTCAGCGAGCTGAACCAGAAAATCTACGCGCGCATCCACGAGTGGCGCAATCGGCCCATCGACAAGGAGCACCCCTACGTCTACCTGGACGGCGTGTGGCTGAACCGGGAGTTCGGCGGCGAGGTGCGTCCGGTGGCAGTGCTGGTAGCCATCGGGGTCAACGCCGACGGCTTCCGCGAAATCCTGGGCGTGGCCGAAGGAGCCAAGGAAGACACCGAGAGTTGGCGTGCTTTCCTGCGGCAGCTCAAGGAGCGGGGTCTACGTGGCGTGCGTCTGGTGATCTCCGATAAGTGCCTGGGACTGGTTGAGGCGTTGGGCGAGTTTTACCCGGAGGCAGCCTGGCAACGCTGCGTGGTGCATTTCTACCGCAACGTGATGCGGGTGGTGCCGATGGGCAAGGTGCGGGAGGTGGTGGCGTTGCTCAAGGCGGTGCATGCCCAGGAGGACCGCGAGGCGGCGTTGGCCAAGACCGAGCAGGTGGTGGCCAAGCTGGAAGGGATGCGTTTGGGCAAGGCGGCGGAGTTGGTACGTACCAGCGTGGTGGAGACGTTGGCGTACATGGCATTTCCGCGTGAGCACTGGGTCCGCATCCGCACGAACAACCCGTTGGAGCGTTTGAACCGGGAGATCAAGCGTCGCACGCGTGTCGTCGGAGCGTTCCCGGACGGGGAGTCGGCGTTGGTGCTGGTAGCGGCACGCCTGCGTCACATGGCGGGGACGAAGTGGGGGACGCGTCGCTATCTGAACATGGATAAGCTGCGTGCGGTGGAGGTGGAGAAGGAATCGGCGTTGGGAGTGGCCTGACGCCGAAGAGCGGTTGAGGTCCGGCGACATCCTACCGCCGGACCTCAACCGCCCGCGGGCTGCTCGTGGGGCTACCGCGGAAAAATGTGCGAAAAAGACTGGACACTACCACTGGAAAAACTGCTCGCACGACACATCGGTCAACGCATCCTCGTCGTTTCGCATCAAGTAGTTCTGCGTGTCTACCTGGCCTCGCTCCTCGGTTTGACACTCGATCAGGCGCGCCAGGTGGCCATCCCTAATGCCAGCGGTCGCCTGCTTATTCGCCAGGGATTGTCCACGACCGTTTCCCCTTTCGCCCTCGGCGGGCCATCCGCTGATCCGGCAATAGAAATTCATCTCATGCCCCCAACCGAGAAGCAAGCGTAACGAATTGCGCGCTGGCCAGCGGCCTCCACCTCGGCAACTATGGAGCTTCCCGCTTTCCTCCGAGCCACCTCACGCTTATCCCTCGCCATCCCTGGATCAGGGAACCGCCGAACACCATGAACCCTGCTCTCACCCTCTGGTCTTTTCGGTCGCCCTTGACAGTGTACTAGCGTACAGTAAAATACCGTAGCCGATTTTCCCAGCCGGCGGCCATGCTCGGTGAAGCCATGCACCAGCAGCGGCAAATCATGCGCTTTTACGTCTCGGAGCCTCACTCTTTTCATCCTGCGCGCTGGGAGAAGGTTCCTGCTTCTCCGATCAAGGTTCCGCGACACCGCCTTTTTTTAATCGTCTGCAAGGAGAACTTCCTATGTACCCTGTCGCTGTCCATGTCCTCCTCCAAGGCAAAGATGGGATCGCAATCCTGTCTCGATCTCTGGAGCTGCCCTTCCCGCCCTCTCCTGGCCTGGAGCTGGAGGGACTCACCAGCCGGCCGGAACCAACGGAAACCCTTCAGCGCGTTATCTGGAGTCTCGCTCAGCACCGTTTCTACGCCGAACTGGAAGACTGGCGCTCGGACGAGGAGACCATCACCGAGATGATGGACTATTTCGGCCCCGGCTGGGAAACGCACGAGCCGAGCCTCTCTCTGCTGCACGAGGAGTAACGGCGCCGCCAGCTCCGTGCATCGCCCGCTCACCGCTGTCACCCTCAAGAGCCGCTGCCTCTTACGCGGCTGCCGTTAAGTCCCTCGTTCTTAGGAAACCTGCCAAAGCTTGTAGGAGGAACACCATGCCGCCGAATGATCGCTTTCAATGGTTCCCGAAATCATCTGCTGCGAGTATTTCCAAGGAGAGGACGGCCAACCCTCTCCCGGAGCAAGACACGGCACCGGCGAAAAACTCGCCGGATTCTGGGCGGGAAGGGACGGTCGTGCAGCCAGATGATCTCTTCGATGAAGCACGGATTCGGCAGCTGTTTGCCGGCAGTGAGGAGGAGATCGGCCAGGGATTGGCTCTTGTCGATGCATCACTCCGCCAGCATCTGTGCGTCTGGCTGCGCCGGCAATTCCCTAGTCTCACGCCCGAAGATCTGGCTGATGTCTGGGGCGAAACGTTGGTCGGTGTCCTTCAGGCTGCACGCCAGAGGCGTTTCCAGCCTGACCGTCCTCTGCTGCCCTGGCTCTGCCACATCGCCCGCGCCAGAGCCATCGACCACATCCGCCGCCGGACAGTCCGGCAGGATTTCCTGGCCGGCCTTTACCAGACCTGTCAGGGGGCGATGCTCCAAGGGTGCGGACAGGCAGGAGATCAGCAGGAAATGGAGGAGGTTTTGGCCCTGGTCCGTGATTTCATTGACACGCTACCCCAGCAACAGAGGATGGTCTTGTTTGTCTTTGTCGAACATTACCCAGAGACCCAAAGCATGGCCATTTTGCAGCGCGAGGTGTCCCGAACTACCGGACGCCCGCACAGCCGTGCCTCGGTCAAGCGGGCTCTCCAGGAGGCACGCCGCAAGCTACGGGAACATCTTCGCAATAAAGGCTTCGATCTGGAAGGGATGAGCTAAACCATGAGACCCACCAATAACGGCAGTGACGAGGAGCGGTTCCTGGATGCCCTGATTCGCGCTGCCCTTAGCCAGCGAAATAAATCGGCCGGGACATTGCCGGACCTGGCAACGCCGCCTCCGCCGCTGACGAAAGAAGATCAGGAAGCTCTGGATGCCTTGGGGGCTGATTTCATCGCCCAGATCCTTGCTGGCACCTGGAAGCCCCGACGCCGGCGGTGGCGTCAGCGGCCAGCCCGCGAAGCCGAACAGGAATTAGCCGGCGCTATGCAGCGCGGTCCCGAAGAGGGGGAGTTGAGCGAGCAAGCTTGGGAGGAGATCGAACGCAAGATCCACGACCTGGACGCCGAGGAAGATGCGAAGGAGGAACCATGAGCGTGCAGGAGATCGAGCAACTGGCGGAAGCCGTGCGGGCCCTCCGCGGTCTGTTTTATCTCCCCCTTGATCCGCTGGCCCTGGCCCGCTCGGAGGGCATCTATTTGGCGCCCGGCTGCTACGATGGCTGCTTCGATGGTCGCCTTGAGCTGCGGCGCAAAAATGGGCGTAGCCGCTTCTACCTGTTTTACGCTCAGGAGGACTCCCCCCGGCGGCCGCCCAGCCGGGTGCGCTTTTCCATCGCCCATGAACTGGCTCACTTTTACCTTCCCGAACACCGCAGATATTTGCTCTCGGGCTACTGGCAGGGGAGGCGATGTCAACTCCTCTCGGATCGCCGCCTGGAGCGCGAAGCCGATCTGTTTGCAGCGGCCCTGCTGATGCCGCGGCGGCGTTTCTTGGAGGAAGTGAGCCTTCGGCAGGAATACCCCTGGAGACTACAAGAGTTGACGCGGTTGGCGGACAGGGTGTTTTACACCTCGCTCACGAGTACGGCGATCCGCTATGCCCAGCTGGATTGTCAGCCCTGCTGCGTCGTGTTATCCGAAGGCGGCCATGTCCGTTTCAGCATTCCGTCAGCGCGGCTGAGGAGTCACGGGATCGACGGGATTCGCCGCGGAGCGCCTGTCCCGGCCGATTCCGTGACCGGCCACTTGCTGGCCGCCCCGCTCCGGCGGGGGTGTCGGCAGGGAGAGGGGGCGGTGTCCGGCGACGTGTGGTTCGCTGGCTCGCAACCCCTCTCTCTCTGGGAGGAGGCCAAGATCCTCGGCCGAACCGGACGAGTGCTCACCCTGCTGGTTCTCAACGAGTAAGCCAGCGAGTGAACGGCCTCGGGTACGGGCCACCCATCAGAAATCGGGGAAAGGTGTGTTGATGGAGGGCATTCTCGCAGGATTGGTCAACCTGGGTCTCGGCGGTGTCATGGGCGCGGCCCTGATCTGGTTTTTGCACCATCTGGTGACCAGGACACTCCCCGAGATGACCAAGATTTTTCGCGAGGAAGTCAACGCCGAGCGCGATCAACGCCACAAGGAGCACCAAGCTCTGCTCCAGAGCATCGACCGGCTCGGCCAGCAACAACACAAGGAGCATGAGGCCATCATTGACCACCTCGACTCCGGCTTCAAGGAACTGGTTAACGAGATCACCGATAACCGCGTGGCTCTGGAAAAACGTCTGGAAAAGCTCCCCCCTTCGCCCCCCGGCCCAGCCCCAGGACACCACAGGCCACGGTCCCAATGAACGGAAGGATGAAGCCATGAAACCACGAATTATCTGCCTGTTCCTGATGTTGCTGCCCGCTATGGCTCCGGCTGCCGAGCCGAAGAAAGACGTTGCACCGCCTGGGCCGGCTATCACGCTGCCGTCCGAACTCAAAGCCCGCCCTGGGCGTCTCCTCCTGATCCAGGCCAAAACGGACGGCAAAATCATCCGCTGGGTGTCCCTATCTGAAGATGCTGACTTGCTGCCTTATCTGGATCAAAGTGCCATCTTCTCGGCACCTTCGCCCGGCCGCTACCGGGTTCTTGCCTACACCGCCGCCGGAGACACACCCAGTCTCCCAGCCATCACAACGGTCGTCGTCGAGGGGCCGTCACCCCCGGTACCGCCTGGACCGGGGCCAGGCCCGAACCCAGCGGACCCATTCATGCAGGGGTTGCGAACTGCCTATGCGGCTGAAACAGATGCGGCGAAGGCACAGCAAGTCGCCCTGCTGGCCGCCCTCTACCGCAACGTGGCAGCCTCTACCGTCAACCAACAAGAGCTGAAAACGTTGGGCGACCTGTACCAGGTATTGCGGACGGCCGGGGCAGCATTACTGCCAGCGACAGCCCTACCGAAAGTGCGGCGCGTGATCGCCGATGAACTGGACCGAACGCTCGGCACCAATGCGGCAATGCCGCTCGACGATGCCAGCCGCAAGAAGGTCGCAGACGAGATGAGCCGAATGGCGAAAACTCTGGAATCTTTGAAGTGAGAGGATGCAGCGATGAGTCGGGAGAGCGGACATTATCGAGACGGGGCGCCGGGTTTCTACGGCTGGACACCCAACCCAGCTGGCGTGCGAGCCATTCTGGCCACCCTGCCCCACCCTACCTTCGCCCAGGCAGCGCCTCATCTGCTGCAACAAGCCGAGCGGAGCGAGGACAACGCCCTGCTTTGGGAAGCGTGCATCAAGGTCACGGGCGCGCAACTACCGGCGCACAAGCAGTCGATTGGCTGCTGTACATCCGAGGGCTGGTCCAGTGGCGTGGATTACCTCCAGTGCGTCATGATCGCCCTCCGGCAAATGCCCCTGGAATATCGTTCCATTTCTCACGCCGTCTTCTACGGGCTGGGGCGCGAGGTGGCGCACATGCTGGGCGGCCCCGACGGTTGCTACGGCGGCGCTATGGCCAAGGCCTCCGTCCAGTATGGCTGCGTCAGCAACGAGGACGCCCACGACTCCGACACCGACGACACCTTGGCCGCTGAGTACGGCCGCCGCGGCGTCCCGCAGAACCTCAAGGAACTGGCCCACAAACACTTGGTCAAGACCGTTTCTCTGGTCAAAAGTGCCGAGGAAGCGAAGGCCGCCTTGCTTAACGGCTATCCCATACCAATATGCTCCGACCAGGGCTTCACCATGCAACGCGATGCCGACGGTCACTGTCGTGCTCAGGGTTCGTGGGCGCACTGCATGTGCCTGATCGGCTACCGCGCGGACAAGCGCTGGTTCTGCATCCTGCAATCGTGGGGGCAGAATGTTCCCAGCGGGCCGACCTCCCTCAACCAGCCCGACTGCTCGTTTTGGGCGGACTGGGATGTCGTGGACCGCATGCTGCGGCAAGAAGACAGCTTCGCCGTCAGCCAGTTCGATGGCTTCCCCAGTCAGAAACTCGACTGGCTCATCTGAAAAGTCGATTACGTTGTTCCAATTCCCTGTACCACTGAGAGGAGTCCCTCATGGCCGTGAACCATCCCAACCCGCTACCTCAGCCAGCCGGCAGTCCCGGTTCCACATCGACCCTGGCAGGGAAGACGGGCAGCCCTCCTGCCGTTCAGGGCATCGACCTCAACAAGCTCCAGCAACTGCTGCAAGCGCTCGGCCAATATGGGCCAGTAATCTTGGAGGTGATCCAGAAACTGGTAGACCTCTTGCGGCAGCCTAGCCCATCTTTAGTGCAAGAAGGACTAAGCGGCCCAAGCGCTCACGCGGCTTGCTGCCGGGCCGAACTGGAGCATCTGCTGGCGGCGACTGCCATCTGCCTGCATCATTACCATTGTTGCGAGCAGGAAGATCAGCAGCAAGGCCGCAATTCCAACTCCTGATGCCACCGATCTGGCGGTGGCCATGTCGGCCACAAGCCGCTCGGCCGCCTCTTTCTTCCTTTGCAAATGGAGGTTGATCCGATGCACCCCTTTCTGGCATTCACGTTTATGGCGATTCTCGTCCCGGCCGTATGGCCAGCGCCCCCCGAAGATGAGCGAGCCCAAGCGGCTCTGGCGCGGGCCGTGCGGCAGCATACAAACGAGCAGAATCCATGCTTTCGCTGTGCTGATACGGCAACTGATTCAGACAAGAAAGCGCGGGAAGCTTTGACCCAGGCCATTGCCGCGTTGAGCCACTCCCGCTCAACGGCATCTTCCTCCGGTTGTCTTTGCGGCTGCCAGGAGGGCGGTCCTTGTGATTGTCCCAACTGCCCGGCTGGAGGTGGGCTGACCTACACGCAAGCCGTTCGCTTGGCAATGGACGAGAGAAAGCCTCTCGCAGTCTTCGTAGGACAACGGACCTGCGCCGTACCCGGCTGCATCCTCTGCCAGGTAGACGACTTTCCGGATACGTCGGGGCCTTGCGTGGTCATCGGTCTACCAAGGAGTGGCAAACTGTTTCGGGTAGCGGACATCCCCGGCCGACCGTCGAGCGAGACGATTCGGAGCATCCTCACCACGGTGACAGCTACCGCACCTATGGTTTCGACAGGGCCGTCCAGGGCAGTCATTCCTCCTCCCTTTGTCCCGCCTTTCTTTGGGGGAATAGGTTTTGGAGGAAGATATTGCCCAGGTATGGGATGTGGAGGTAGACCCTGACGTTGAGAGATACAGCCCCGGTCGGGGCCAGTGGTAGATACCGCAGGGTAAGCCCGAACATCGACAAGAAGAGCAAGAGGCCGCTGAATGAGCCTTCATGGCAACCAACCTGATCCACGGAGGACAGGCTATAGCGGGAGAAACTTTTCTTGCTCGCCCCGTATGTGCCAGCTCCACCGCTCACCGGCCCCTCTGACGCGAGCCAGAGGGCGCCGGAAGCGGATCCCAAACAAGAGTAGCCCACCCCTTCCTTTGATTGTCCTTGTTCAGGGCGTGCGTTTCCTCTACGAACCCACGCTGAAAAACTGCGATCAATAGCGTGAGAGGCAAGCATACAGGAGAACATCCCATTCCTGCCGGCGCGAGGGCCGGCATTGGGCACGAAATGCGCAAGTAGGCGTTGCCTGATAGTGCTTGCCAAGAGCGCGAAAATAATCTACTTTGTAAGTAGTAATTTATCAAACAAGCGAGCCGAGGATGTACGTCTCCAGCGACCTGACCGAGGACCAACTGCCAACTTCTGACGGTGCGGGAAACGGGGAACTGCGGTTCCATGACGGTTCCTGACGATGGCACGGAAGCCGCCTTCCTGGCGACAACGCCTGCTCTTTCCGTCTGATCCAAGAGAAGCACCAGAGACCCCAGACGCCGTCACCCCTGATTCCGAAAGAAACCAACATGCTGTACAAGACGATGGTACTCGAACTCCTGAATCAGCGGCGGCCGATGCAGGAACAGCTCCGCAAAACGGGCAGATTGTTGACAGCGATGGAACTTTACGCCAGGGAGCTGAAGACTCGCCACGAAGTCTGGAAGGAACTTCTGTCCCAGGCGAAGCCGGGCCACGACCAGAGCCAGATCACGAGCATGGCGCTGGAGATGGCCCTCAAGGAACTGGAGGATCGTTTACCTCCCGTATCTCCGCCGGACGCAGTCGGCCCTCTTTCCCTGGAGGCAGCAATGGCGTTCGTCCGCCGTCACACACCGCCCGCGTAAAGGCAGCGCGGCAACAACCAACGCTCTTCGACTCCCTTCCGCAGCCCGAACCAATCACCACCGAACCACCGTTATCACCACCGCCGGAATCGCCGGAACCAGACGGCTCAACAACGCTCGCACCCGCCGCTCCTGCGGAACGCTTCTGGCCTGCCTCGCCTTCTCCCATCGCCAGCGGCGAAAAAGCCAAAGCCCGCGACATCCTCGCCGCCATCCGCACCGTCAAGAAAATCGAGCAGGAACAGCATCCTGCCACGCCGGAAGAGAAGCAAACACTCGCCCGCTTCGCGGGATTCGGGCCGGTCGCCCTCTCCATCTTCCCGGACCCAGCCACCGGCCGCTACAAGGATGCCAGCTGGCAGGCTCTCGGCGAGGAGCTGAAAACGCTGCTCTCGCCGGAGGAATACGACAGCGCTAAGCGCACCACCTTTAACGCCTTTTACACATCCCCGACCGTCATCGCGGCCATTCATGCGGCCATAGCCCGTATGGGAGTGCCCAGCAATGCCACTGTCCTGGAACCCGGCTGCGGCATCGGCAACTTCATGAGCCAGGGACCGGAGGAGATGCGTTTCATAGGCGTGGAACTGGATAGCATCTCCGGTCGCATCGCCAAGGCGCTGCACCCCGACCAGGACATCCGCATCGAAAACTTCCGCGACACCCGCCTGCCCGAAGGGACGATAGACGCGGTGATTGGCAACGTGCCTTTCGCCGACCTCAAACTCGATTATCACGGGCACAAGCTCTCCTTGCATGATTATTTCTTCGCCAAATCCATCGATGCCCTCAAGCCCGGTGGCGTGCTGGCATTGGTGACGACGCATTTCACGCTCGACAAGCAGAACGCCACCATCCGCGAGTACCTGGCCTCGAGAGCCGACTTCGTGGGAGCAATCCGCTTGCCTTCCGATGCCTTCAAGCGCGAAGGCACCGCCGTAGTCACGGACATCCTGTTTCTCCGCAAGCGAGAGCCGGACGAGCCGGCTCACCACGTCGATCCCGAATGGCTGGGCGTTGCCCCGCTCACCATTGAAGGCGTGGAGGTGCCGATCAATCGCTACTTTCTCAACCATCCCGAAATGGTCCTGGGAACCTGGACCTGCAAGGACACGCTCTACGGCGAGGGCTACAGCATCCTCAGCAATGGTGATTTGACCGAGCAGCTGAAAGCGGCCATCCAGCGTCTGCCGGAATATGCTTCGTTACAAGCAACCCCCGTCCAGAGACAACCGGCCGCAGCCTTCACGCCTCCGCCGCCCGAACGCTACATCGGCGAGGGCAGCTTCTTTGTCGCCGATGATCGCACCATTCGACAGGTCATTGATGGTCAAGGTGTGCCCGTGACCTACGGGGGCACGACGCTTATGGCTGGCGGTACGCTGACCGGCAGACGCATGGCGGGCCTGATTCGTCTGCGCGACTTGGCCCGCCGCGTCCTGCAATCGCAGAACGAAGGCTGGCCTGAACAGGCCCGCCAGGAAGCACGCCGAGCACTCAATTGGGATTACGACCGCTTCGTCTTCACCTTCGGCCCGATCAACAAGACCACCTTCAGCGAGACCACCGACGGCCACGTCATCCGACGGATGCCCAATCTCGTGAAGTTCCGCGAAGACCCCGATGCGATGCTGGTCATGTCCTTGGAGGACTGCGACGAGGTAACGAACAAGGCCACGAAAGCCGCCATCATGACCAAGGACGTGGTAGGCAAAACGCCGCCTGTCACGCAGGTCAAGAGCGCCGAGGAAGGCTTGCTCGTCTCGCTCAACCAGCGCGGCACCGTGGACTTGCCGTTCATCGCTTCGCTCTACGGTAAGCCCGAAGAACGGATCATCACGGAGCTGGGCGACTTGATCTTCCACGACCCGGAGTCGCAGACCTGGCAGACGGCCGACGCTTATCTTTCCGGCAATGTGCGGGCCAAGCTCGCCGCCGCCGAACGCGCCGGCCCCGCTTATGCCCGCAACGCCCAAGCGTTGCGCAGTGTGCAACCGGAGGACGTGCTGCCCGGCGACATCGATGCCAATCTCGGCGCGCCGTGGATACCGGAGAGCGACATCCAGGCGTTCGCCGCCGAACTCTTCCACGTCGAACCGTCTTCGTTTCCCATCACTCACCTGAAAAAGGATGCCGTCTGGAACTTGGACGCCGGGTACGCTGCTATACAGTCGGTGGCGGCAACCTCCGAGTATGGCACGGCCCGCGCCAACGGCACCTGGCTGCTCGACCTGGCCCTGAACCTCAAGACGCCGGTGATCTATGACACAATCAATCATGGCGACCGCGAAGAGCGTGTGGTCAACCAGGAAGCGACGCTGGCCGCACGCGAGAAGCAAAAACTCATCAAGGAGCGCTTCCGTGCCTGGATCTTCGCCGATCCTGACCGCACCGAGCGGCTGGTGCGCATTTACAACGACACCTACAACAACCTCCGCCCGCGCCTCTTCGATGGCTCGCATCTGGACTTCCCCGGCATGAACCAGACCATCCGGCTGCGGCCACATCAGAATGACGCCGTGTGGCGTGGCATGTGTTCGGGCAATACGCTCTTGGCTCACGCTGTCGGGGCCGGCAAGACCTTCACGATGGCGGCTACCGGCATGAAGATGAAGCAGGCCGGACTGATTCACAAACCGATGTACGTCGTGCCCAACCACCTGCTGGAGCAGTTCGCCCGCGAGTTCATGCAGCTCTATCCCAATGCCAAGCTGCTCGTCGCTGCCAAGGAAGACTTGTCGCGGGAGCGGCGCAAGCACCTGACTGCCAAGATCGCCAGTGGCGAATGGGATGGCATTATCGTCACCCACAGCAGCTTTGAACGCATCGGCATGTCGCGGGAATACCAGGAGAAGTTCCTCCGCGAGCAGATTGAAGAGTACGATCAACTACTCCGCGAACACGCCGCCGACCGGAACACCAACCGTAACCTCATCAAGACCATCGAGAAACAGAAAGCCGCCCGCGTGGAACGCCTGAAAGACTTGCTCGCCGAGGACAAGAAGGATGATGGGCTGGTATTCGATGAACTCGGTGTCGATCACATCTTCATCGACGAGGCGCACTACTTCAAGAACCTGGAGACTCCGACCAAGATGGAGCGTGTCGCCGGCATCCAGACCGGCGGCAGCGAACGCGCCTTCGATGTCTACATGAAGGCCCGTTACCTGCACGAGCAGCACCCCGGCCACGGCGTCACCTTCGCCACCGGCACGCCGATCTCGAACACGATGGTCGAGATGTACACCATGCAGCGTTTTCTCGACCCCGAAGGGCTGCGTCAGCGCGGTATCGAACATTTCGATGCTTGGGCCGGCACCTTCGGCGAAGTCATCGACACAATGGAAATCTCCCCAGACGGCGCCTCGCTGCGGCCTCGCAGTCGCTTCGCCCGCTTCACCAACTTGCCGGAACTCCAACAGATGTTCCGCGCCTTCGCCGACGTGCAGACCGCCGAAATGCTGGATTTGCCCCGACCTTGCTTGGAGAGCGGGAAGGCTATCGTCGTCGCCTGCCCAATGTCCGAGGAGCTGCACGACCTCCAGCAGAAACTCGTGGAACGCTACGAGCGGCTGCGGTCGCAGAAGGTGGACCCACGCGAAGATAACGCGCTGGCCATCACCACGGACGGCCGCAAGCTCGCCCTCGACGCCCGGATGCTTTCCTCCAGTGCAGAGGACTTCCCCGGCTCGAAGGTCAACGCTCTGGTCGAGAACGTCGTGGCCATCTGGGATCGGACGGCCCCCAAACGCGGCACGCAGATGATCTTCTGCGATATGGGCGTTCATCCGACGCCTTGGGGCTATTCGGCCTACGAGGACATCATCAAGAAACTGGTTGCGCGCGGCATTCCCCGCGAGCAGATCGCCGCCATCGGTGATGCCGACTCTGACGCCAAGAAACAAGCTCTCTTCGAGAAGGTCCGGCAAGGCTCGGTGCGGGTGCTGCTGGGCAGCACGCAAAAGATGGGCACGGGAACGAATGTGCAGAAACGTCTGGTGGCGCTGCATCATCTGGACGCTCCCTGGAAGCCGGCTGAAGTGGAGCAACGCGAGGGCCGCATCTTGCGTCAGGGCAATGAGAACGAGCAAGTGGCCGTCTATCGCTACGTCACCGAAGGATCATTCGATGCCTATATGTGGCAAGCACTAGAAACCAAGGCACGATTCATTGCCCAAGTCATGACTGGCGAAAGTACCGCCCGCCGCGCTGAGGACATCGGCGGTCAGGAATTGTCCTATGCGGAGGTCAAAGCGATTGCTTCGGGCAACCCGGCGGTGCTGACCTTGGCCGAGGCTGACGCCGAGTTGCAACGCCTGGCCCTCCTGAAGAAGAACCACCTGGATGAACAGTTCGTTGCTCGCCGCAGAGTACGAGACTTGCCGGCAACCATTGCCAGTCTGTCCGAGCGTCTGTCGAACCTTAGCACCGATCAGGCCACTGCCGTCGCTCACGCCGATGATCCCATTACCATTGGCCGGCACCCTTACGCCCGCGAGGATGCCGTGGGTGCGTTGGGCAGCGAACTGGAGACCTTGCCACGGCATGTCCACGAGACACGCCGCGTCCCGCTGGGCATCTATCGCGGCCTGCACTTCGGCTTGATCTTGCACCCGCATTGCGCACCCGATGTGTACCTGGAAGGAGCGGCTACGCGCCAGGCCGGGTTCTTACGAGAGCATCAGGGACCGCGTGCCGTCCTGAACGCGGTGGAGCGTCTGGCCAACGCCTACGTCACCGACTGCGCTCGTGTCCGGCAAGACCTTGCCATCGCGGAAGCGCAGCTGCGGGACTACCAAGCCCGCCTTGGTCAGCCCTTCCCCCACGACGCCTATCTGTCCGAATTGACCACTTTGCGGGACCAACTCAAGACCGGACTTTCCGCAACGGCCCAGGCGCAGGATGACGATACCAAACCTACGGTGGCTGAAATCGCCGAACGGATCAAGTCGCTCAAGGCCGCACACACCATCGAGGCCGGATCACAACGAGACAGGCCGAAGGCATCCTCTGCCGAGGAACCGATCACCGCTCGCATCCGCCGCCGGACTCAGACACCTACCTCCTACCCAACGACGGATTCCAAGACGGCCGAATCGCGGCCAGGAGCGTCCCCATCGCGCGAATCCCTGCCCCAGGTTGTTTCCGAAGCTCCTACGCCTTCCGGAATTTCTTTCGACCAGACCAAGGAGGACGGCGATTTACCCGCCAGGCGCAAGCTGACTTTCCGGGAACGGGTTGCCAAGAGTCGGCGACGAGACGAAGGGCAGGAGATGGGTTTGTAGACCTTCTTCCACTCGGACCGAGGCAAGGATAAGCGGCCAAGGACTTCTCGCTGTTGATGCTTCTGTCCGAACCGACTCTTCTCTTCCGATCTTTCCTTCATCCTCTTTCTACTCCCTCCTTGGCCTGGCAGGGGCCGATGCGGTGGGCTGCCGCAGTCAGACCATCCTGGCCTTTGGTGCGGCAGCCGCCCACCATTGTTCCGTTGTCCAGGACCACGTCGATCAACTCTGGGTTGCAAACTATGCTGCCGGACACGCATCACCGGAGGCTGGCCATCGCCGAAACCAGACGGATCTACGGGCGGAATAAAAGGCTGACCCGACCCCTCACCGGCTCCCTCTGGCTCAAGCGTGAGGGGGCCAGAACCCAGGCCAAGAACCAGAAAAGGCCGCCCTCGCCTCTGGCCGCCATTTTTCGGGGTGGGCGCCCTCCCTATGAACCCACCCCGAAAAACGGCGACCGACGGCGACGGCGTGAGAGGCAAGCGGGCCGGAGGCCATCCGGCCCCCCGCTTGCCCTTGCGCCAGCAATGAAAGACAGGCAACGAGGAGTTGATCGAGCAGGGCGAGAGCAACGAAGACGCTTGCCAAGAAAAGCAAAATAGTCTACTCTGAAAGGAGCATATCACCCAGCAAGTGAGCCAACATGAATATTCCCAGCGACCCCAACCCGCTCCAAGTGGCCTCGTTCACCGAGCGTCTGGCCCGCGAGCGGCAGGATAGCAAGCTGGGCCTGGTGTTCTCCGTCATCTCCGCCATCGGTCTCGGTGCTATCGTGGTCCAGACTATCCTGGAGATGATGCACAACCATCGGCGGCGGAGCCGCAGTCAAGGCTGGGAACGCTAGACTCCGGGTGGGAAAAGGCGACTGAATGTTGCTTGACTGTTTCCAAAAGAGAGTCCTAATTGGGAGGACAACCAACCCATAGTCTCCCTATGCTCTTGCTTGTCAGCGGCGCAACCAAGACGGTCGAACGCCTGAAATCCCATCCCCACCTCGGCCACCTTGTCTCGCCCCGCTCCCGCAATGATCTCGATTGGTTTCTCTCCACCGGCCTGCCGTGGGCGGCCGACAACGGCGCTTTCTCTGGTTTTGATCCTCCCGCCTTCTTACGGATGCTCGACGCAATTCAGAGCAAGCCTGGCTGCCTTTTCGTGGTATGCCCGGATGTGGTAGGAAACGCCGTCGAAACACTTACACTGTTCGGGCAGTGGCGTCAGACCATAGCAGATCGGCAGCTGCCGGTCGCCTACGTCGCCCAAGATGGACAAGAACAGCTGCCTGTGCCTTGGGACGAGATCGACGCCTTATTCATCAGCGGATCGACCGAGTTCAAGCTGGGGCGGCACGCAGAGAGTCTCACCAAGGAGGCCAGGAGTCGGGACAAGTGGACGCACATGGGTCGTGTGAACACCCACCGCCGCATGCGGCTGGCCCACGCATGGGCTTGCAGTTCGGTGGATGGAACCAGTTTCTCTTGGTTTCCGGATGCCAGGCTGCCGGGAGCGTTAGAGTATCTCACTGGCCTGGATGCACAGGGCTGGCTATTTTAGTCAATAAGAGTTAGGGAGTGTCTTTACCAATGGTAAAGGCAATTTGGTAAAAAAATGGTAAAGACACTGGCAATTTGACCACTACGTCAGTACAATGTCAGAGAGGTCTGCGAATCTCGCAACCACCTGTTCTTTCACAACTTGCAGCATCACCCCAACGCCAAGGCAACCCTACGCTTTGGCACTCAAGCCAGGTTCAGGACCTGGTGCCC
>JAJPHU010000004.1 GCA_021325115.1 Planctomycetota bacterium
CAGATCCGCCAGGAGTGGGTGATGAGGCGAGCCGATGTTCGGGCCGACCCAGCAGCGCTCGCAATACCAGCCCGGTCCCGCCAGAATGTGATCGATGCGCACCATTGTCCTTTTATTGAAGAAGGTGTATCCCCAGCCCCAGCCGGCCGCTGTGAAGGCATCGGTATAGCGGTCCCAGATACGGCGGAAGATGGCACTTTCTGGCGGGGTGTTGAAATCGCCCACCAACAGTACCGGGTCTGTCGTCTTCTCCACAAGGCGGAGGAGGTTTTCCGACTGCTGCCAGCGCACGGCACTGTTGTCCTCCAACTCGACGAACCCGGTCTCCGGGAGATGAACCGTCTCGTTCAGGCTTTCGCGCGGCGAGGCGAAGTGCAGACTGAAAAGTATGAGGGGACCGGTCGGCGTTTCCAACTCATAGCGCATGAGCGATCCGGGTACCGTCATCGATTGGTAACCCAGATGTTCGGTTTGACGAATCGGGTAACGGCTGGCGAGAAAATGTCCCCCCGTCCGATGATGGATGTGCCATTGCTTGCCAGCAAAAAAGTCGAACGGCTCACGCCGCAATTCCTGAATGGCCACGACATCAGGATTGGTTTCGGTCAGCAAGCGCTCCAGAGTTGGACCCTCTGGTTGCCCATAATGCATATTGCAGGTCAACACACGCAAGCGCATCCCCGAAGGAGCCGCCGATACGGCGGTGTGCCAGGGAATGTTGAAATTCATGATCGAGCCGAGGACCAGCACCAGCGCCAGCAGCACCACGATCAGGGATCGGCGTCGCCAACAAAGGGCGGCCAAGGCCAACGGCAGCAGAGGGATTGCCAGCAGCCAGCGCGGGCTGAACAGCAGCAGGGTTGCCGGCCACCACAGGTCGCCTGCGCGGAGTGCCATCCAGGCAGTGAAGACAATCAGCAGATAGATCCAACAACAGGCGGCGATGGCCCAACCCAGGCGGCTTGGCTCGACGCCTTGCGAGGACCCAACGACGTTACGGGTTTCTTGATCCTTGAAAGATCCCACAGTTCCTCCTCGACTTGGGGTCGGCATGATCTTTGCTAGGTATTATTCGCGTTTGTTCGACCGATGGCAACTGAAGGAGGCGATAACTTATGCAAACAGCGTTTCAAGCGCGACGGATCTCCAAACGGCGAGCGGATGAAATCAAAAGATCCGGTCTCCTGGGACGCTCTCTCCTGCTGGACACCTTCAACGGCATCATCCTTATTGAGCCGGTAGGCAGCAACCTGGGAGACGGCGACATTTTATCTCTGGAAGAGGCAGACTATGAACTGCAGCCTGTTTGGCACCTGGGGCCCAAGGCAATCCTGCGCGAAGCACGCCGGCGCGTGGGACTGGAGGCGGAAGCCGGACAGCTCTCCAGTGTGTGAATGTTCTGCAGTTCCGCCGCGAGCCGTAAGGCACGCTGGCAGCGTGCCTTACGGCTCTGGCCGTTCGCCCTAAACGAATGAGGCCGCCCTCACTTGTCGCCCGCACGGACTGGCGCCATGTGCTTGAGCATTTCTCGGCAGGCTTTTTCGCATTTGTGGCACTCTTCAGCACATTTTTTCATGTGTTCATCTTCCTGAAATTTCGTGCATTCCTTGCCGCAGCGGCAGCATGCTTCTGCACAAGCAGTGCAGATCAGGTCGGAGAATACGCCGTGCCGCGCTGTGATGCGAGCAGCAGCGGCGCAATGATCGGCGCAATCCAGACAGGTTTGCAGGGTGGCCTGATGCTCCTTTTTTCCTTGAGCAAGCAAATGTTGGCAATGGGTTGCGCAGGAATCACAAGCTCGTTGACAGTCCGCGCAGGCTTTGGCACAGTGCTCAAACACATGAGCACGCTGCTCATGTTCATCCGCCCAACCAACCGCGCCAAAAGCCAGGATCGCCGTCAGACTTAGCAGAGATAGAGGAAGGATCCGCATAGTGTGCCTCCTGAGGAATTGGGTTCCCGGAACAATTGGTCCCAACATCGCGAAAAGGTATGCCTTTTGCTCTCTTTCCTTACAGAGTGGAGAAACTGGGTCCGCCGATTGTTTTTGAGACAATATGAGTTCTTTTGAGCCAAACACAACCAAACATCGGCAGCCTCATCTGACAATCCGGAAGGCCGCCACCGAACCGCAAGCCATCATCAGCAAGGGCGAAGATGTCCTTGATAGAATCCATCAAGTGGCACACGCCATTGAAGAACACGTGCGGCAATT
Organism: Planctomycetota bacterium; assembly: GCA_021325115.1. Lineage (GTDB taxonomy): Bacteria > Planctomycetota > Planctomycetia > Gemmatales > Gemmataceae > JAJPHU01. The sequence goes on from JAJPHU010000004.1 coordinate 2,216, forward strand.
GCTCGATGCCTCCCTGTCCCTTCCTTCCTCAACGGAGCAATTGTCATACCACAGAAAACGCGAGCCGTGACCGTAGCCGTCGTTTCACGTTGCGGTCTTGATGTTTCTCTCTTTGTGGAGAGATCATCGACCGGGCAAAAGACAGGGAGCATAGAATCATCCAGAGTCCCGGTGCTTCTCCCCGGAACAACAGACTTCTCTACAGCTGTTGTAGAGTTGCATTTCCGTGAAAATCTCACACTCGTGCGGCTGGATAGAACAGACGTATAGCGCGTTCCTGAAACGTCTCGTGCTTGGTCCGCTGCCTTAGAGCTACCGGACCAAACCTCCTCCCCCTCGTGGGAGAGGGCTGGGGTGGGGGGTGTCAAGGCAATGGAGCCAAGAAGGCGGTGTTCCCCCACCCGAACCCTCCCCCACAAGGGGGGAGGGAAAAGGCTGCTAGCTCTAAACCCTCCCACATCCCAAAATCAAGAGGGACACCCGATACGCGATTCGCCTTTCAGGATAGCGGAAGAAAGATTACAGTATCGAACAATTCTCGATGGTGGTGATAAGGAGCAGGAAGAATGTCCACGCAAAAACCCCGGCCCCTGCTGCGGATCGAATACGAAGAAGCGGCAGAGGCGTATCTGAAAAGCCTGCCGCTGGAGCATTTCATGGAAGCTACCGCCCAAGGAAGACAACGGGAAATCACCTTGGAGAGCCTGGCGCTGGTCAAAGCACGCCGCCCCGACGTACAGGTCTTCAACGAATTGCTGGTGCAATATCCGCGGCGAGGCCGCAAGAAAATCGGCCAGGTGGTGCCTGATAACATGGTCGTGATCTGGCCCGAACCGATCAAGGCTTCCGGCAGTTACGACCTTCCCCTTCAGCCGGTTGGACCATTTTGGGTACTGGAGTATGTCTCCAAGTACAACAAACGCAAGGATTACGAAGACAACATGCAGAAGTACGAACGGGAGTTGAAAGTGCCGTACTATCTGCTGTTTTATCCGGATGCAGGCGAACTAACGCTGTACCATTTGCGTGGCCGGAAGTATCGCAGTGTGCCGCCCAACGAACAGGGCCGTCACGCCATCCCGGAGTTGGACCTGGAGGTAGCCTTGCTGGATGATTGGGTACGTTTCTGGTACAAGGGCGAGTTGTTGCCTTTACCAGCCGATCTACAACGCGAACTGGACGAAACGCGGCGTCAGCTGCGACACATGACACGCCGTGCCGAAGAGCAAGCACGCCGTGCCGAAGAGCAAGCACGCCGTGCCGAAGCCGAAGAGCAAGCGCGTCGGGCGGCGGAACAAGAGGTACAGCGTCTGCGCGCGGAATTGGAACGAATACGAGGGACGAGCTGAGCTG
>JAJPHU010000318.1 GCA_021325115.1 Planctomycetota bacterium
GGGACGAGGTCTAGACGCGTAAGCGTGTGCATTGGTCGCTGGGTTATCAGACACCTGCCGAATGTGAGGCCGCGTATTCCGAGCGTGGCTGGGCGGGCAGCGAAAAGGAGGCAAAGACAGCGAAGAGCCGGCCGAAGAAGCAGACACCCGCAAAGAACCGGCGAAGGCCAGGCGGCTGCTCCTGATGAGGTGCCCCTTGTCCTTCCAAGGTGGATATTTAAGATGCCAACTTTCTGAATGCGTTTTCGCGCCCAGTCAAAGGGGAGCACTTCAACCCTCCCCCACAAGGGGGGAGGGGAAAAACCTACTCAACGGCTGGCGCAACCCTGCTCGCCAAGATCGCGAGAGACGTCTCTTTCCTTTTGCATTGTTGCCCGTTTCGCGTTACTTTGAATAAACTACCTGAAAGCACTCGCCGTCTGCCGTTTTCACGGGAGAATGCTTCCTATGTTGCGTCTGGAATCTGACCGTGGCGTTACCGTTTGCGATGGTTTGACGCGCCGCGATTTTCTGCATGTCGGCGCGTTGCCGCTGATTGGTCTGACGCTGCCCGGCTATTTTGCTCGGCGCGCAGAAGCCGGGGCGCCGGACAAGGACATCAACTGCATCATGCTGTTTTTGCTCGGTGCTCCCAGCCACATCGATACCTGGGATCCCAAACCCAATGCGCCAGCCGAGATTCGCGGCCCCTACAAGCCCATCGCTACCAAAGTACCCGGCATTCGCATCACGGAAATTTTTCCCAAGATGGCCGAGCACGCCGACAAATACTCGCTGATCCGCAGTGTCTATCACACTGCCGCCGCTGTGCATGACACCGGCCATCAGATGATGCAAACGGGCCGGCTGTTCCAGGGCGGCATCGAACATCCGCACATCGGTTGTGTGTTGGGCTATCTGAAAGGCCAACGTGGCGAAGTGCCGGCCCATGTCTTGTTGCCGCGGCCGATGGGACGCACCGGCGGCAACATGCCGCACGGACAATCCGCCGGCTATCTGGGCAAACAGTACGACCCCTTCGTCCTCAACGCCGATCCGTCGGCCAAGGATTTCAAAGTGCCTGACCTGCTGCCGCCGGACTACATCTCCGCCGTCCGCGCCAGCCGCCGGCAGAAGATGCGCGACGCCGTGGAGGGAGCACTCGCCGCTTTTGAGAAAAATGCCCAGGCAAAGCAATTCGACGATAATTTCAATCTGGCTTATCGCTTGATGTCCAGTCCGCAGGCCCGCGAAGCATTCGCCCTGGACAAAGAGCCGGCCGCCGTGCGCGATCGTTATGGCCGCACACGCTTCGGGCAAAGCTGTTTGCTGGCGCGGCGTCTCATCGAACGCGGCGTGCGCTTTGTCACCGTGAATATGTACGAAACCGTGTTCGACGAAATCACCTGGGACATTCACGGCTCCAAGCCGTTCACCGACATTGCCGAGATGGCGCGGCTGGTGGCCCCGGATTTCGACCGCGCCTATAGCACCCTCTTGGAAGATCTGCACGAGCGTGGCCTGCTCAAGACGACCATCGTGACGGCGATGGGCGAGTTTGGACGAACGCCGAAGATCAATCCCGCCGGCGGCCGTGATCATCATCCGGGCGTGTGGACCATCCTGATCGGCGGCGGCCCCCTGCAGGGCGGCCGCATCGTTGGTGAATCCGATGAGCTGGGCTACATCCCGAAGACACACCCGGTCACGCCAGCGATGGTGGCGGCGACGATTTACAAAGGACTCGGCCTCGATCCGCACCGTGAGCTGCCGGGACCGCAGAATCGTCCACTACCGTTGGTCGATTACGACGCACAACCGATTGCGGAGTTGTTCTGAACGATGGATCGCGGATTGCACAGACCAGATAAAAAGGAAAATCAACATACATTTATCTGTGTAGTCTGCATAATCTGTATTTGACTTCTGCTTCTGTTCCTGTGGAGAGCCTTGGGACATACTATGCGAAAAAATATCTTTCGTGTGACAGTTATCCTTCTTGGCTTTGTCTCCCCAAGGTCCGTTGTTCAAGCTGCGGAGTTGAAGATCCTGCCGGCAGATGTGACCCTGACCGGGCCGCATGCCAGGCAGCGCTTGCTCGTGCTAACGGAAGAAAGAGGGCAAGTTATTGGCGAACGGACACCGCTAGCTAAATTCACATCCGCGCATCCTGCCGTGGCCACCGTGGATGCTTCCGGCGTTGTTCGTGCAGTCGGCGATGGCGAAACGACGATTACAGCCGTCGTGGATGGCAAGCAAGCAATGGCGAAAGTCACGGTCCGCAAGACGAAAGAGCCGTTTATCTGGAGTTTTCGCAACCACGTCATCCCCATGCTGACGCGGGCCGGCTGCAATTCCGGGGCTTGCCACGGCGCCTTGGCCGGCAAGGGCGGACTGAAGCTGTCGCTGCGCGGCTATGATCCCGGCAGTGATCATTTTGTGTTGACGCGGCAAGCCCTGGGGCGGCGCATCGATCGCAGCGAGCCGGCCCGCAGTTTGGTGTTGCTCAAGCCGACGCAGGCGGTGTCGCATGGCGGCGGCCAGAAGCTCGAGCCCGGCTCGGCGGATTATCACGTTCTTGCCGACTGGATCGCCGCTGGCGCGCCAGGGCCGCGCAGCGATGATCCACGCATTCAGCGTCTCGAATTGCTGCCAGCCGCTGCCGTCCTCAAGCCGAAAGACACATTGCAAATTCTTGTCCGCGCCTGGTACTCGGACGGACACAGCGAGGACGTGACGCGCTGGGCCAAGTTCAACAGCAGCGAGGATAGCGTTGCCACGGTCAACGCCGACGGTAAAGCTGCCGTCGCTGGTTACGGCGAAGCAGCGATTACCGTGTGGTACTCCAACCTTGTTGCCGCCAACCGCATCGCCGTACCACGTCCGGATGCTGCCGATTCAGAGATATTTATATCAACAGAAAAGCACGGCTTCATCGACGACCTGGTACTCAAGAAATTGGCAGAGCTGCGTATTCCGCCGTCGCCGCTCTGTAGCGATGAAGAGTTCCTACGCCGTGCTTATCTCGATGCTGCAGGCATTCTGCCGACGCCGGAAGAGCGAGCCAGGTTCCTCACCGATGTTCCCACGCCGAGCCCGGAAACGAGGCGAAATCAAAGAGCGAAACTGGTGGATGCTTTGCTGGAGCGTCCGGAGTTCATCGATTATTGGGCGTACAAATGGTCGGAGTTACTGCTCATCAGCACGCGCCGCCTGCCGCAGCCGGCCGTGTGGTCGTTCTACCAGTTTGTGCGCCAGAGTGTGGCCGACAACAAGCCATGGGATCGTTTGGCCCGCGACATTCTCACGGCCAAGGGCAGCAACCTCGACAACGGCGCCGCCAACTATTTCGTACTGCACAAGGACATCAGCGACCTGACCGAATCGACTTCCGTGACTTTCATGGGCTTGTCGATCACCTGCTGCCGCTGCCACAATCATCCGCTGGAAAAGTGGACGCAGGACCAATACTGGAGCATGGCCAATCTGTTCGCCCGTGTGGCCCTGAAAAAGGGCGAACGAACCGGCGAAGTGATCGTGCAGGTGCTACCGTCCGGCGACGTACCTCACCTGCGCCGCGGTATGCCGATGCCGCCGGCGCCGCTCGATGGCAAGCCGTTGTCACTAGAAAGCCCCGCCGATCGCCGGGTCTATTTCGTCGATTGGCTGACGGCAGCGGACAATCCGTATTTTGCCAAAGCGCTGGTCAACCGCGTTTGGCGCAACTTCATGGGCCGCGGCCTTGTCGAACCCGAGGACGACCTGCGCCAGACCAATCCGCCGACCAACCCCGAATTGCTCGATGCCCTGGCGAAAGACTTTATCGATCATCAATACGATGTGAAATATCTGATTCGCACCATCATGAATTCGGCGGCTTATCAGCGTTCATCACGACCCTTGCCGGGCAATCAGGGTGACGATCGTTTTTATTCGCACTATTTGATTCGTCGATTGTCGGCCGAAGTCATCCTCGACGCGTATTCGCAAGTGACAGGCATACCGACGCCCTTCACAAAAATCAGTTCCGCGGCCGGCGATTCAGCCAGCAGTTACAACGGCTATCCACTCGGTACCCGGGCACTGCAATTGCCGGATGCACGGGTAGTGTCGCGTTTCCTCGATGCGTTCGGCCGGCCGGAGCGCGCCCAGACCTGTTCCTGCGAGCGCCAGCAGGATTCCAGCATCACTCAGGCGCTGCATATCAACAACGGCCAAACGCTCAATGACAAGATCCGGGCCAAAAATTCGCGCATCGAGTCTTGGCTGCGCGAGAATATCACCGATGCAGAAGCGATCCGGCGGCTGTTCGTATTGGCCCTGTGCCGCGAGCCCACCGCGGCGGAACAGAAAAAATTCCTGACCCTGCTCGCCGAATCTGCCGCCGATAAAAAGACGACACGCCGTGAGGCGCTGGAGGATCTGTTCTGGTCCGTGCTGGCGTCGAAGGAATTTATGTTCAATCGATGATGAGGGTGGTAACGGGACATGCTCTTGTTGCGTTGGACCATCCTGGGATGTCTTGTTCTGGGCCTGGCCAGCTGTAGCGTTGGCAAAAAAGGTAAAGCGAACCCTTCCAAGTCCGGAGCGGGAAGCGATTCCAGTCCCACGTATCCCTGGAAGCGGCCGCCGGAAGATTTGCCGCGTCCCCGGCCTCCAGTCGAACCAGGGAAGGTTGATCCATTTTGAACGTGAATGCCCAATCCGTTTTGCCCGAAGATGGAAAGGAAAGCGCAAATGGCATTGCATCCCCTGGCCGGTAAGCCCGCCCCTGCCGATTTGCTCATCGACGTAGCGCGCCTGGAACGCGATTATTACCAGCGCCGGCCGGACCTTGATGATCCGGTGCAGCGGGTCAGCTTCGGCACCAGCGGCCATCGCGGTACGCCGTTGGACGGCACGTTTACCGAAGCTCACATCCTCGCCATCACGCAGGCCATTTGCGAATATCGCAAGAATCATGGCATTGATGGCCCGTTGTTCATGGGCAAAGATACGCACGCCGTTTCTGGTCCCGCCCAGCGCACCGCCCTGGAAGTATTGGCCGCCAACGGCGTCGCAACCGTCATCCAGCGCAACGATGGCTTCACACCCACGCCGGTCATCTCGCGCGCCATCCTTGTTTACAACAAAGGCCGTACCCAACACTTCGCCGATGGCATCGTCATCACGCCATCGCATAATCCACCGGAGGACGGCGGTTTCAAATACAATCCACCCAACGGCGGACCGGCCGATACCGACATCACCACCTGGGTGCAGGACCGCGCCAACGCCCTTCTCCGCGCCGGCAACAAGGACGTGAAGCGCATTCCCTACGAATCCGCCCTCCAAGCTAGCACCACGCACGCCGACGATTTCGTCCTGCCCTACGTCAAAGACCTCGCCAACGTCATCGACATGGAGGCAATTCGTTCGGCTGGACTGAAACTCGGCGTCGATCCGCTCGGCGGCGCCACGGTGCATTACTGGCAGCCGATCAAGGATTTTTATGGTATTAATATTACGGTTGTCAATTCGCAAGTTGATCCCCGCTTCGCTTTCATGACGGTCGATCACGACGGCAAAATCCGCATGGATTGCTCCAGCCCCTATGCGATGGCCAAGCTGGTTGGCCTGAAAGATCAATATCGCGTCGCTTTTGGTAATGACCCCGATTCCGACCGTCACGGCATCGTCACGCCATCGGCGGGACTGATGAATCCCAATCACTACCTGGCTGTGGCCATCCGTTATTTGTTGACGCATCGTCCCAACTGGCCAGCAAACGCAGCGGTCGGCAAAACGCTGGTGAGCAGCAGTATGATCGACCGTGTGGTCCACGATCTGGGCCGCAAGCTGTGTGAAGTGCCGGTCGGTTTCAAATGGTTCGCGCCGGGGCTGTTCGATAGCTCTCTTTGTTTTGGTGGCGAAGAAAGCGCCGGCGCCAGCTTCCTGCGCCGTGACGGCACGGTCTGGACCACGGACAAAGACGGTCCCATTATGGATCTTCTCGCTGCCGAAATCACGGCAAAGACCGGCAAAGATCCCGGCGAACACTACCAAGAATTGACACGCCAATTCGGCTTGCCCTGTTACACGCGCATCGACGCCCCGGCCACGCCGGAGCAGAAGGCAGTGCTGAAAAAACTGTCGCCGGACATGGTGACGGCAACCACGCTGGCCGGCGAACCGATTGTCGCCAAGTTGACGAAAGCGCCCGGCAATAATGCTGCCATCGGCGGATTGAAGGTAGTTGCCGCGAGCGGCTGGTTCGCGGCCCGTCCCTCTGGGACCGAGAACATCTACAAAATCTACGCTGAGAGCTTCAAAGACGAGAAACATCTGCAAGCGATTGTCGCGGAGGCACAAGAGATTGTCTGTCGTGTTCTTCGCTAAATAAGCTTGGGAAAAATATACCTGTCGATCCTGACACCGGCACTATGGGAAAGGAAAAGTTATAATGAAGGTGCTCATTGTATACTATAGTACTTATGGAAACGTTTTCAAGATGGCCCAGCTAGTCGCCGAGGGAGTGCGTGCGGTTGAGGGGGCCGAGCCAGTCATCCGTACTGTGCCGGAACTGATTCCGCAGAATATCATCGATTCCCGCCCCGACATGAAGGCAGGCCGGGATATGCAAAAGGATGTGCCGCTGGTGACGCTGGAAGATTTCCGGCAAGCGGGTGCGTTTGCGTTCGGAACACCGACACGGTTCGGCAATGTCTCTTCCCAGCTCAAGAACCAAATCGATCAATTGACAGGGCTGTGGTTGAAGGGCGAGCTGGAGGGCAAACCGGCCGGAGTGTTCGTATCGACAGGAAGCCTGCATGGAGGGCAAGAAACGACATTGTTGACGCTGATGGCGCCGCTTCTTCATCTGGGGATGATCCTTGTGGGCGTGCCGTACTCGGTGCAAGAACTGTTTACGACGCAAGGCGGCGGCTCACCGTATGGGCCAGGGCATGTGGCTGGTGGCGACAACAAACGGGAAATCGATGCGAACGAAGCGGCCATCTGCCGAGCCCTCGGACGGCGATTGGCACAGATTGGACTACGGCTCAAGAAAGATTGATCGCCATCATCAAAGTGTTCCCGCCGATGTTCATACCGGCAAGACCAAACTTAGTGAGAGCGGCCAAGTTCACACAGCCTTGTCCATCGCCATCGGTGGACTGAAGGTGGTCGCTGCCAGGGGTTGGTTGACAGCTGTAGCGGCTCCCGAAAACTGGATCACCAGCTAAGCTACTGTGGTGGTTCAAGAATAAGGGGGAACGAGGAAGGGCAAGCGCAAACGGCACACGGCGGCGTTCAAGGTTCAGGTGGCAACTCTGTTCGCTCATGCTCTCGGCTCACCCGTTTTTGCGCTCGATTCCATATCCGGGGCAGCGCGGCGATAGAAGCGATTGGCCAGCAGTCCCTCAACCGTCAACACGATCAGCACCGCCATCATCAACCACGGCAGCAATTCCAACGGTGGCGGCGCCATCCCGGCCAGAGCATCCTTCATGCTGATGGTGCGGCCCACCTGCAATAGCGTTTTCTTGCCCAGCACCGATTCAATCTCTTCGGCCGGTACGCGCTCCAACTCACTTTCTTGCGGACGAACGTTCAGGCTGCATCCGGTGACGATGCGTTTCTTGGCATCACGGACGGCGTAATTGCCCGGCGCGACCGCCTGCGGCAATGACAGCGACATGTCCCTATCGTCCCCTTTGACGTTCGTTTCGGCGACGGCGAGGCCTGGCCCCTCTAGCGTGTACGGCGGCGATGAGGGCAACAAGGGAACTCGTGGCATCTGTCCACAGAAAAAATTCAGCTCCGGCTTCGTCGAATCACCTGCCAGGTAACGGCATACCTGGTCTTCCAGCACCAGGCCGAACGACGAATCCAGGCCCCAGTAATTGTGCCAGGGGCGATGGCGGTCCAATTCGCGCGTGTCCAGCGGCGTGGTGAAGAGGATGACATGGCCGCGCTCCACAGCGCGATCGAGCAGGGCTGGATGATGCTCCGCATCCGCATACGTGGCCAGTACGAGAGTGTCTTTCTCGGCCGGCTTCACAGTCCAGAAAGCGTTGACGCCTGGCCACGCTTGCGGTTTGCCGAAGTCGGGATCGGCGGTGCGGATCGCCTTGTCGAAGAACGCCGGGATAGGATGGGGGACATGGAAATTCGACCAGCGAATCAGTGGGCGATCCGGCGGATTGATCGTGATTTTTTGGAGCGTCCCTGGCAGCAGTCCCGCTTTGCTCCCCTCGTCGTTGTATTGCTGGAGGCGTCGCTGCATCTCTTCGCCGCCGGGCACCAGCACCAGGCCGCCGCCCCTGCGGACATAACCGGCCAGCTTGTGCCATGTCGCGGGACTGGGCGCGATCTGGAACAGACACACCACGGCGTAGCCGCGCAATGTCTTTTCGTCCAGTTTTTCCCCTTCGGCCGCGGGGCGGATGTCGCACTCAAACAGCTTTCCCACTTTTAGCGCCGTCTGCCACGCCTTCCAGGGGACCGGCCCGATGGGACTGGAGTCATCCGCTACGAGAGTCAGCACCTTGCGCCGCGGGCGTGTCAAAAAGGTAGCGAAGCCAGTATTGTTGAACGGCAGGGCGTCCGCGGTCTGATGCTTGACCGTGACCTGATACGTCCTCTCAGGGGATTCCTCGGCTGGGCGCGGCGCTTCGCGCTCAAAGACGAAGACGCGTCCCTGACCGGCGGCCAGCTGGACTGCCTGTTTGTCCGGCGGACGTTCCGAATCCGTATCGTTGTCGAATTGGCAAAGCAGCTCTGTATCGAAATCGGTCCCGGTGGCGCGGACGGTCGCCTGAATCTGGATGCGTTCGCCGGGTGCGACGAGGGACGGTATAATTTCTACTTTGTCGATCGCTAGATCTTTGGGCTTCTCCACACCGACATCAATGAATAGAGCGCGGATGCCCTCCGGCACCTTCTGAGGACCGGCGTGCGTATCCCAGCTGGTGCGCATGCGATCAGAGAACAGATACAAAAAACGCAAAGGCGGATCTTCCCCATCGCCAATTTTCTCTAACAACCGCACGGCCCGATCGATCTGTCGATTCAGGGCCGCGTTGGCCGGGCGAATGTGCAGTCTATCGATGCGTGTCTGCGCCAGCGCCGGCGACATCCATTCAACACCGTCTCCATCGGCATTGTCGCCGCTATCAAGCAGAGCAATCTGACTGCCGCCGTCCATTTCGTCGAGTAATTCACGGGCGTGCTGCTTGGCTTCCTCCAGGCGCGTGCGGCCAGCAGCGCTGTATTCCATGCTGGGGCTGGTATCGAAGATTAACACAGCGGCGACAGGGCGCTCGCTGTTGAACAGCGACGCCACGCGCTCCGCGGCAACCCGCGGCCGAGCCAGCGCCAAACACAACGCCGCAATTACGCCCATGCGCAAGAGCAACAGCAGCAAATGTTGCAAACGCAGCTTGCGGCGATTGATCAGGTGGCGCTGGCGCAAAAAGCGAAACGCCGGAAACGGTAGATGCCGCGGCTTCTGCCGCATGATCAGATGCAGCAGCACCGGCACGCCGACAAGAAACAGACCGGCCAACAGATAACCATGGACGAAAGTCATGTTGTTTACTTTAGCGGATGGCCGAGTATTTCTGCCATATTTTCGACATCGGAAGAAGGTCCAGCATCTGTACCCCAGCACTCGCCTGGATAAGATGCGGCCACCCACGGGCGCATGCGGTCTCGAAAGAGAAGTATAAGGGCTAACGGACTTTTCCCTCCC
>JAJPHU010000185.1 GCA_021325115.1 Planctomycetota bacterium
AAATAATATTTAGATCTTGTTATTTCTATTCTCGGCATCCTTGGTGTCTTGGCGGTTCGTTGTTTTTATGAATGAAACCTATCTGATAACGGGCGGGGCAGGGTTCATCGGTTCGCACCTGGTCGAATCGCTGGTTCGGCACGGGCGGCGCGTTCGCGTGCTTGATGATTTCAGCACGGGCCTTCGCGCCAATCTGGCGCACATCGATCCAGCGCCGGAGATTGTTGAAGGCGATGTGGCCGATGCTCCAGTGGTCCAGCGAGCGGTGCAAGGCGTCAGGGTCCTTTTCCACTTGGCTGCTCTTGCCTCAGTACAACGCAGTCTCGAAGCGCCTGAGGATACGCACCGCGTCTGTGCCGGTGGTACCTTGAATGTTCTCGATGCCGCACGCCGCGCCGGCGTGCGCCGTGTCGTCTATGCCGGCAGCAGCAGTGCCTATGGCATTCCTGCCGGCGCTGTGCAAACGGAAGGCGACCCCCTTGCGCCGCTCTCGCCCTATGCCGCCGCCAAGCTGGCTGGTGAGTTGTATGCACAATCCTTCACGGCCGCCTTCGGCTTGGAGACAGTGCGTTTGCGTTTCTTCAACATCTTTGGGCCCCGCCAGCGGGCGGACAGTCCCTATTCGGGTGTAATCGCTTTGTTCACAGCGGCCTTGAGCACAGGTCGCACGCCGACGATTTACGGCGACGGCTTGCAAACACGCGATTTCACGTTTGTCACGGACGTCGTGCAGGCATTGTTGCGCGCTGCCGAGACGCCGGGCATTTCCGGTCGCGTCTATAACATCGGCACCGGCCGCGGTACCAGCATCCTCGAACTGGTGGCGGCCCTTAATCGTCAGCTGGGCACAAATATCGTGCCGCAACACGCTCCTGCACGTGCGGGTGATGTGCCCCATTCCCGCGCTGACATCTCCCTGGCGCGGCGCGAGCTGGGATACGAACCGGCGGTCGCTTTTGAGGAAGGTTTGGCACAGACGTTGGCCTGGTATCGCCAGCAGATATAATGATAGGAGAAAGCCCCCTTGTTGCTGGCGAGGAAATTGTCGATATGTTCGCGTCCGGGTCGGGAGCACTGATGCCGGTAGCCCTGAGCAAGGACGGTCCGGACCGTCTGGTTATCGAATGGAGCGACGGCCACCGCAGTGTCTATACGTGGCGGCATTTGCGTGACAACTGTCCCTGCGCCGGCTGCCGAGAAGAGCGCCAGAAGCCGCCCGATCCGTTTCGCATTTTGAAGCCCAACGAGTTGGTGCCGCTCGCTCCGCTGCGCATGCCACCGGTCGGCCGTTACGCCTACAAGATTGTCTGGAGCGACGGCCATGATTCCGGAATTTACACCCTGGAACATCTGCGTTCGCTTTGTCAGTGTCCCCAATGTTCCGTCCGCGCCGCATACGAACCAGAAACGTAAACGCTAGAAGGAAATGTCCGCCGCTTACGCTTCTGGCTCGTAAAATCTATTTGGAGAATACCCATGCAGCCCCCCGGAAGTCCGCCGCAGAAGATTGCCTTACCGAACATCCATAACGTCATCGCTGTCGCCAGCGGCAAGGGTGGAGTCGGCAAATCGACCGTGGCCGCCAACCTCGCCTTGGCTCTGGCCCGGACCATTACCCCCCAACCCTCCTCGGGAAAGGAGGGAATAGGAAGGGTCGGTCTGCTCGATGCTGACATTTACGGACCGAGTGTACCGATCATGATGGGCGTCCGCGATGTCGTCGATCAGCGCACTACACCGTTTCCCCTGGAGCGCTATGGCCTGAAATTGATGTCGATGGGCTTTCTGGTGCCGCCTGTGCAGGCCGTCATCTGGCGTGGTCCGATGGTGCATCGCGCCCTGGTGCAGTTTTTGACCGATATCAACTGGGGCCCGCTCGACTATCTTGTCATCGACTTGCCGCCGGGCACCGGCGACGCCCAGCTGACGCTGACACAGACGGCGCCCTTGTCCGGAGCGATCATCGTAACAACGCCGCAAGATGTGGCCTTGATCGACGCCCGCAAGGGACTGGAGATGTTTCGTCAAGTGCGCGTGCCGGTGTTGGGAATCGTCGAGAATATGAGCTATTTCCAGGGCGAAGACGGCACGCGTGTCCATCTCTTTGGCCATGGCGGCGGCCAGAAACTGGCCGCAGAGGCTGGGGTGCCGTTCCTGGGTGAAATTCCCATCGATCCGCGGGTTTCCGAATGCGGCGATCAAGGCGAGCCAATCGTCCACCGATATCCCGAGAGCGGCGTGGCCAAGGCGTACCAAGCGTTGGCAGCGATGGTGATCGAGCAATTGCGCCGCACCGATCAGGGACCAGAGCTGCCGGAAGTGCAGTTGTAAGGGATTGACGAGCCGGAAGCGTAGGCGATGGACCATCTGTCTTGCGCTTGCGGATCGTTTTCTCATCAGGTAAAGTGAAATATCTCCGAGGGCGCCCGGAAAACGAGCTTAGGCATGCGCGCACGATTGATTGTCGAAACCGGCGCGGCCTCTCCGCAATTATCGGACCTCTCGCCCAAGGAAACCATTCGGCTGGGCCGCAATAGTAAAAACGATATTGTCCTGGATGATCCACACGCCTCACGCTGGCACGCCCAAATATACAGCGATGGCCAAAAGTGGTACATCCGCGATCTCGGCACCACCAATGGCACCAAGGTCAACGGCGTTCGGATCCAAGAACCGACCGTGCTGGAGAACCACCACGTTATCGGCATCGGCGATACCCGCTTGCGCTTCACGCTCGACTCCTCCACGGTAGGCACGGCCGAGTTGCCTGCCCTTGCCGTGGAAGGCAAGACCACGGAAGCCCGGAACACGAAGGCGGAGCGTAAAAACAAGGGAAAAGTTGTAGTACCGTCCAGCAGCGACCTAAGTCAGACCATTCTTCATGCCGACGAGCTGACGGTGTTGCTTCAGTTTATGACGGCATCGCTGTCGGAAACGACGCCGCATGGCCTGGTTGCTCTGGCCTTGACGACGGTGCTACGGCAAACGCAGGCCAACGTGGCCGGCTTTCTCAGTCTGGACGCCGATGAGCCAGAATTCCGCCTGGTGCTGCCGGCCCAGGCGGAAGTGGATACACAGTTGAGCCGCAAGCTGACGCAGCGTGTGCTTCAGGATAAGCGCGCGGTATGGCTGGGGGCGAGCCGGATGCACGAGCTGGAAAGCGATAGCTTGGTTGGCTTCCGTGATGCGATTGGCATTCCGCTGTGCGTCAGTCCTCTTGTATCAACGGGCGGGCTAGCGGCCTCATCGATGAGTGAAACCTTGCTTCAGCCGGAGCCTTTGGGCGCTCTGCACGTCTATAAAAGCAGTCGGCCCTTCACAGAGCGCGAAGTACGCTTCTGCGAAGTGCTGGCTGGCTGCTTGGCCAGCACTCTGCATGTTTTGCGGGCCCGCCGGGCCCTGGAGGCTGACAATACGCGCCTCCGCGATCACGCTGCCGGCCCCTGCGATATCCTCATCGGCGACAGTCCGGCCATGAAACTGCTGCGCCAGCAAATCGCCCAGTTCGCGCGTCTGCCCTGCACTGTCCTCATCACTGGCGAGAGCGGCGTCGGTAAGGAGTTGGTTGCCATTAGCCTGCACCGGCAGAGCCTGCGCCGCGAGGGACCCTTGGTTACGCTCAACTGCGGTGCCATTCCTGCCACGCTGGTCGAAGCGGAGTTGTTTGGCCATAAGAAGGGTGCGTTCACCGGCGCTGAGGACGATCGACCGGGCGCCTTTGTCCGCGCCGATCAGGGCACGCTATTTCTCGATGAAATCGGCGACATGCCGTTGTTGGACCAGGTCAAACTGCTGCGCGTTTTAGAGACAAAAAGCCTCCGTCAAGTCGGCGGCGATGAAGAAGTCAAGGTAGACGTACGCATCCTCGCCGCCACCAACCGCGACCTCAAACGCGAGATTCAAGAAGGCCGTTTCCGCAAAGACCTCTTTTTCCGCCTGGGCACCACGATCTACGTGCCGCCCTTGCGCGAGCGTCCGGAAGACATTCCAGCTCTGGTGGAGCATTTCCTCGCGCGTCTGGCCGTGGAGTATCGCCGCCGTGTATCGTTGTCCTCGGCAGCGTTAGACTGGCTCCAGAGCTATACCTGGCCCGGCAACGTCCGCCAACTGCGTTCCGTACTGGAGACAGCCGTCGCAACGACCGACGGACCTGTCATCTCGGTGCGCCATCTCGATCGCCTCTTGCTCGATGAGATGCCCAGCAGCGCTCCCGAGCAATTGCCCACCTTGAACCTGGATGACCTGGAAGCGCGGGCCATCCGCCAAGCACTGGCACAGACCGGTGGCAACAACACGCAAGCCGCCCGCCTGCTCGGCATCCATCGCGATACGCTTATCTCCAAGATGAAAAAATTCGGCATTGAGCGCAAGATGTAACTTCCATTTCCTTCCCCCCTGGTGGGGGAAGAGTTTTGTCCGCTAGCCTAAAGTCTTGCGAACGTCACTCGCGCGTCTCACGGAAGCGGTAGCCGACACCACGCACAGTCTCGATCAGATCGGATGTTCCCAGTTTTTTCCGAAGTGTCTTGATGTGTACGTCAATGGTGCGTTCGAGCACGATGGCACCTTCGCCGATAGCAGCGTCCATGAGTTGGTGTCGGGTGAATGCCCGGCCCGGCTGGCGCAGCAGGCATTCCAGCAGACGGAACTCCGTCGGTGTCAGTTCCAGCTCGCGCCCTTCGGCATAAGCCCGATGGCGTACCCGGTCAATGCGCACGCCGAGATGCTCGACCACATCCACAGGATCGGCGATGCCTTCGGTACGGCGCTGAATCGCTTTGATACGCTGGAGCAAGACTTTAACGTGGAACGGCTTGGTCACGTAATCGTCCGCTCCCAAGGAGAAGCCGACGATTTGATCCGTCTCTTCGGCCTTGGCGCTGATGATGATGATGGGAATGTCGCGTGTCCGTTCGCTTCCGCGCAACTCGCGGCACACGTCAAAACCGCTCAAGCACGGAAGCATAATATCGAGCAAAATCAGGTCTGGCAGCAGTGTTTGCGCCTTGCGCAGTCCTTCTTGGCCATCGTGGGCTACGATCGTTTCATGGCCTTCGCGTTTGAGGTTGTATTCCAATACATCGGTCAAGCCACGCTCGTCTTCGATGATGAGGATGCGCAGGCGCGGCGTAGGGGTCGTCGAGGTATTGGACGCGGCTGCAACCATCGTTCCCTCCATTGCTCCCTCTCCTATTCCTATATTACTCGAACCGTCCGGTGAGGTAGGTCTCCGTCAGGTTGACCAATGGTCGTGATAGGGCGCAATCCTGGCATCTTCAGTGATACATCGAAAAGCGCTGGCCTCGTCTCGTACTTAAACGAAAGGATGCGGACCTGAAAACTTGGTCCGTGCTCCTGCTCCGTTCCAGGGCTTACGGCCCCAAACGGCACTCGGAAGAGCATGGCGGACTAAGAAAGAGCGGACATAGAGACACTCGAGCGCATATCAGGGCCGCATCTTCCTGTTTCCCCCCAGGTTACACAGGCAGGGGTATCTTAGTAGGCAAATGTGTAGATTTGATGAAGATATGAGGGAGAAATGACAAGAGGCTTCCCATGATCCGCTCCAGGTCGTCCTGCTTCATCTGCGCCTCGCAGTCAAACGGCGTCGGCAGCCATCGGCAGACAGACAGTGAACGTGGTTCCCTGTCCTGCCCGGCTGGTGGCGCGGACATTGCCATGCATCGCCTGGGCAAGATGTTTAACGATAGACAACCCCAAGCCAGTGCCGCCCAGCTCACGCGAACGTGCTTTGTCCACTCGATAGAAGCGCTCGAAGATGCGCGGCAAATCGGCTTCCGGGATACCGATGCCCGTATCGGCTACTTCCAGGCATATCTGTTCGCCCTCGCGCCGCCAACGCACCCAGACACGGCCGCCTTGCGGTGTGTACTTCACGGCATTATCGAGCAGATTATCGAGGATCTGTTCCAGAGCTTCCTCATCCGCCCAGACCGCCAACACATCGTCGCCGGCAGGCGGCACCATCTCGAAGATTTGTCCCTTGGATTCAGCGCGGGGACGATGGCGCTCCATGCACGCTTCAACGATTTCGCAGACCGGGATAGATTGAAAATCAAATAGCTCCTCCCCCGACTCGATGCGGGCCAAAGAGAGTAAATCGAGAATCAGCGCATGCAAGCGGTTGCTCTGGCTATCGAGCTGTTCGAGAAAAGGACGACGGTGCTGCGGGTCATCCACCGCACCATCGAGCAGCGTTTCTACACACGCTTTGATAATCGATAACGGTGTTTTCAGCTCGTGGGAGACGTTGGCGACGAACTCCTGACGCAGGCGTTCGAGGCGGCGCAGCTCGGTGGTGTCATTGAGCACCAGCACGGCGCCGCGCGGCGGCGACCCAGGCAGGCGTGCGGCATGGACGGTCAGGCTGCGCATGTTAGGGCCGCTCCAGCCCAGTTCCTCACGCTGTGGTTCAGGACTATCCAGGGCGCGTTGCACGACATCGAGCAGAGACTGTTGAGAGACAACCTCCTGCAAGCGTCGGCCGACGGGCGCCGGCGAAGGCAGACCGAACAACTGTGTGGCCCGTTCGTTGGCATAGAGGATGCGCTGACTGGAATCGAGGGCAACCACGCCTTCGGTCATGCCGCTGAGGATGGTGCGCAGCTGCTGCCGATCTTCTTCGAGACGAGCGATGCGGGCATCGAGCCGCTCACTCATACGGTTGAAGGCCGACGCCAATTCGCCGATTTCATCCTGTCCTTCGACAAAAACGCGCTGTCCGCTATTGCCCTCGCCGAGCTTGCCGGCCACGCCGAGAAGCGCGTGAAGCGGCCGGCCCAAACGCCGAGCCAGCTGCACACTCAGGCTCCCACTCACCGGCACCGCTACCAGCGCCGCGCCGCCGATCAGCAGCTCTAGCCATAACAACCATGGGCCGGCGTCTCGCATCGTTACGGCTGCGACCAGGGCCAGCCCAGCGAGGATGACCAGATGAGAGAGCATCAATGTGAGGAAAAAGCGGCGAAACATAAAAACTCGGTTCCTCTGCCCGATCGATTTCACCCCATGCTGGCCGCCTTCATGCCGACCGCCTGACGAACCAGCGCCATGGTTTTCCGTGCCTCTGCTCGTGCTCGCTGAGCGCCGCGTTGCAAAAGCGTTTCGACCTGATCGGGATGAGCTGCCAATTGCTTGCGGCGTTCGCGGAAGGGGCCGAAATAAGCGTTGATCTTCTCCAGCAGCATTTTCTTTGCTTCGCCATAGCCCAGACCGCCGGCGCGATAGCGCGCCGCCAACGCTGCTTTTTCCTCCTCCGTGGCAAAGAGGCTGTATAAAGCGAAGACATTGCAGCGCTCCGGGTCCTTCGGCGCTTCCACGGGCGTGCTGTCGGTGACAATACTCATAACTGTTTTTTGCAGCGCTTTGCCCTCGGCAAAAATGTCGATGGTGTTATTGTACGATTTGCTCATCTTCTGCCCGTCGATGCCAGGCACTTTGGGTTCCTTGTCGAGCCGATATTCCGGGATGGGGAATATGTCGCCGTAGGTGCGGTTGAACTTGCCGGCGATGTCTTGCGTCATCTCGATATGCTGCACCTGGTCCTTGCCCACCGGCACCAGATGCGAACGATAGATGAGAATGTCCGCCGCCATGAGGACCGGATAGAAGAACAAACCGACACTGGCATCGATGCCTTTCTCGACTTTCTCTTTGTACGAGACGGCGCGTTCGAGCAGGCCCATGTTGGTGACGGTCGAGAAAATCCAGGCCAATTCAGCAACTTCCGGTACGTCGGATTGACGGAAGAAGACGGCCTTATCAGGATCGAGCCCAAGGGCGAGATAATCAAGAGCGACATCGAAGGTGTTCTCGCGGAGGGTCTCTGCGCGGTCAGCCGGTTTGATTTTCTCGCGGTCGATGCGTCGGCGTGTTGCTTCTTCCAGAGTGGTCAAGGCGTGATAATCAGCGATGAAGTAAAAGCACTGCATCTCCTCTTGCAGTGCAATGTGCTGGCGGATGGCGCCGAAATAATTGCCGAGGTGGAGCTTGCCAGATGGCTGGACGCCGCTGAGAACACGTTTTGGAGTGGTGGTCATATCCCTTATCCTTTTGCTCTATCCTACGCTCTTTTTACCGGCTACAATTCGAGCGTCCAAGGACACTTTCCCCTCAGGGAAGGGGGGCCGGATTGAAACGATTGCAAGTCGAGCAATCTCTGGTGGAAGCATTGCGGCAAGCGTTAGCTGAGCCTGGCGAGCAGCGTCTGTACAAAAGCGGCAAGCTGAATGGTCTGTTTCCTGGCCGCAACGGTGTTCACGGCACTGCGGCTGACCAGGCCTTGCGCGACGGTCTGCTCGAAATCGTCCGCACGGAGACAAAGGGTAAAACGGTCATCGACTGGGTACGTCTGACGCCGCGCGGCGTCGAATTTTTGCATGAGCGCGAATCGCCGCTCTGTGCTTTGCAAGAACTGCGCTCGCTATTGCAACTCAATCAACAGGCGGTGCCCGCCTGGCTGACGGAGATGCGCGGCGCTTTGCAGGCGATGGATGAACGCCTGGCCGCCGATGCCCGCAAATGGTTGGAACGCCTCGATGCCCTGGCGCGGCGTGTTGAAGAAACGCTGCGCCGTTTGGAGCAATCGGCGCCGTTGCTGCCGCCGGAGATCGCCGAGTCGCATCCCTGGGCCATCGACGCGTTGAATTACCTCGATCGCCGCCGCCTCGCCGCCAAGGGCGACGCTTGCTCCTGTCCACTGCCAGAATTGTTTGCCGCGCTGGTGCGCCAGCATCCCAATTTGTCCGTGCGGGTTTATCATGAAGGATTACGGCGCTTGCACGAACGGCGGCTGGTTCAGTTGCAGCCGGCAACGCATCTCACCGATCTGCCACAGCCGGAATATGCCCTGCTCGAAGGCGCTGCTGTGTTGTACTACGTAGCGCGTTGACTTTCAATAATCACCTATTACTTCGCCTCCTGCACGAGTGGCCAAATCTCGCCAGGTCTGAGGTTGGATGCCATCAGCTACGAAACATACGGACCCATCGCTGCGTAGCAGATTAACGCCGTTGACGTGGCGGCTGCGTGCTGCCTTCCAGGCAGGGTTATGATGCAGGAGCCAGACACAATCCGGCTGCGTGAAGTTCGGTGTATACCAATGGTTGTACAGCATGTTCGGGGGGCAGCCGTCGGCCCACTTGGCGTTCTGATCGGTCCACCAAGTACCGGGGTTCAGACAATTGGTGGCCGTCAAAGGCGGCCCTGGACTCGAAACTGTTCCCAACCCCGCGTACATGGTTCGAGGATCCACTTGTTTGGGATCGGTGACGCTAGGGCCTCCCTTGCCCAAGATGCCCTCGGACATCAGCGCTGTGTTGGAAGCGCCATCCGTGATGTCGGTGAGACGAATGTGCGAGTTCTGATAAAAGACGCCGTCGCCGGTTGTAGCATCGCCTCCGTTGGCTCCACTGCCGGAGCAAGCCATATAGTTGCTGGGTCCAAAACCCGACACGACAACATTCTGGAAATCGCTGGGACAAAGGAAAATCTTGACGATGGCGGCGACACCGGCTTGGTTTTGCGGGAAAACATCTGTGGTGCCGAAATTGTTTCCCGAGGGACCGTAAAGAGGCATATTCAAATCCAGCAAGTTATAGACATTGGTCTGCTCCAAGTAGGGTGTTAGCCAGGCCAGCACCGACCATCGGTCGTGTGCGGCGGGCACGGTGGGATAGGCCGGAAGGATCTGATTCAGATAGCCCGACGGGAACGCCAGGTTGACATCGTGGTATTGGTGCGCGGCTAACCCGAGTTGTTTGAGATTGTTCGTGCAACTGGCGCGGCTGGCAGCCTCGCGTGCCTTTTGCACGGCGGGCAGCAGTAAGCCGATCAGAATGGCGATAATGGCGATCACTACCAGCAATTCGATCAGCGTGAATGCTGAACGATGCCGCGTCATAAGCTCCTCTTTTGGGCGTCGCGCCAGCTTCCGCAAACCGAACCGCACGCCCTGCGTCATAACCACGGCTGCTCCAATGATGGCCAGTCCCAGGCCAACTTTGAGCCAGGGAAAACGTGTGAAATCCTGACGACTGGGGCCGTCGCCGAGAGGCATCTCTGCGGCAGCCTCAGATGGCATGGTTCGCGTTGGGATGCTCAGATTCAGTTGTGTGATATGGCCGGCACCCGCATCGATAAGCACCTGATAGCGCCCTGGTTGGGGAGCGGAGAACGACCAGCGCCCTTGCGCGTCCGTGCGTCCTTCCGCCCGTAGCCTTTTGTCGGTATCGAACACCTGGATGCAGGCATCGCGGGCTGGCGTGTCGTCGTCATAGTACGCTTCCAATTCCACACGCTCACCGTGTAACTTGCATTCGGCGCCGAGAGCGTGAGCCGATACCGGTCGATCCCCTGTCGCGCCTGTCAACAACGCCAGGAAAACAACGCCCGGCAACGAACTCATAGATCTCATAGATTCACTCCTTAGGAAAAAACAGAGGATCACGGCCGAACCTCCAGGGTCAACGTGGAGGTGTACGATTCATAGTCGTATTGCTCGCGAGCGGCTCCGCGAGCGGGTTTGCGCACATGCACGCGGAGCACCCAGATGCCGGCCTGGTCAGCGCGAACCACGGCCTCACCGGCATGATTGGTGCTCGTTGCATAGCACCAGGCGTCAGCAGGTTGGAAGCCAATCCGCGTAGCTGTTAGCATCTCCTCGCCCAAGGGCTTGCCCTGGAACAGCACGCGAAAATGCAGGTCGCCCTTACACCATTTCGCCGGCTCTTCCACAGGGACGATCTCCAGAGGCAGACCAGCCGGCTTGACGGTTTCCTTTTTGGCGGTTCCGACAACGAGCAGTGCCTTGGCGAACTGCTGGCTACGAAGGCTGTAATCGATAGCTCCTTCCTTGACAGCGGATTTTGGCCCGCGCTTCATCACGCGGTTGCCTTCTTCATCCACCACGAAGGTGAACACCGCTACCTTGCGACAGACAATCACCTGATGAACACCTTCCGCATCGAGCTGCACCACGTTCGTCTGCAACGACAGGTCTGTTTTCTTAAGCGGCTTGGCCGAGCCGTCGGGGGTGAGAAGGTCGTAGCGCTCAATGGCGGCGGCATCGACGAGGTCATCGACAGGCAAATGATGCCCCCAAGACAGGTAGATGGTGCTTTTGCCGCCCTTTGCGTCGAAAGCCCATCGGCTTGCCAACACTTTTAGGTCATGGGCGCTCCCGAGAGATGCCGCAATTGGAACTGCCAGTATGCCGAGCACAAAGCAAACACGACGCATAGGTTTCTCCACAATGGGCGAGACAAGGAAAGCATCCCCGTCAGTATTACGATTTTTCAATTCATCATACGACGTGGCCACAAATCGCCAAGCGACTTTTTTCGAACAGGGGCTATAATGGAGAGGATTGGTTTGCCGTACACACGGAGAGGGCGCAACCCCTGATTTACCCCACGGGATCTGGAAAAGGAATTATCGCATGTCGGTTCCCGTTAAAGCCTCGCCGAACAACAGCAATCTTGCACTCACTAATGAGCTGCGCCAAGTCACCGTGCCGGACTTTGTTGCTGCCAAGACGCGCGGCCATCGGCTGACGATGTTGACGGCTTACGATTACACCATGGCCCGGCTTCTCGACGAAGCCGGCGTCGATAGCCTGCTGGTCGGCGATTCGTTGGGCATGGTCGTACAGGGCCAGCCGGATTGCTTGGCTGTTACTCTGGATGAGATGATCTACCACACGCGGCTGGTGGCACGCGGCGTGCGCCGCAGTCTGCTGGTGGCCGACTTGCCGTTTATGAGTTATCAAGTCAGCCCGCGGCAGGCCCTGAAAAGCGCCGGGCGGCTCATTAAGGAAGGCGGGGCGCAGGCAGTCAAACTGGAGGGCGGCGTCCGCAGCGCCGCCGCCATCGCCGCCATCACTGCCGCGGACATCCCCCTGATGGGGCATATCGGCCTGACGCCGCAATCGGTGCGGCGTTTTGGTGGCTTCAAGGTACAACGCGACGCCGAACGTTTGCTAGAGGACGCGCAAGCCGTCGAAGCGGCGGGTGCCTTCGCCGTGGTCGTCGAGTGTGTGCCGATGGAAGTGGCTTCCCGCATCACGGCGGCGCTGAAGATTCCAACCATCGGTATCGGCGCCGGTCCCGACTGCGACGGCCAAATCCTTGTCACGCCGGACTTGCTCGGCCTGTTTGATGATATCCGGCCGCGCTTTGTCAAGAACTACGCCGATCTCGGCCAGGCCGTCCGCAAAGCCGTCGAAACCTATTGCCGCGAAGTCCGCGATGGCTCCTTCCCCGCACCCGAACACAGTTTCCGCTGAGAAATTTATCTAACCGCAGATCCACGGATAATATAGAGAA
Source organism: Planctomycetota bacterium (assembly GCA_021325115.1). GTDB lineage: Bacteria > Planctomycetota > Planctomycetia > Gemmatales > Gemmataceae > JAJPHU01. The sequence goes on from JAJPHU010000185.1 coordinate 12,345, forward strand.
AAAATACAGAAAAAGCCAAAAAGGAAGAGAAAGATACGCATCACGGACATTTCTTTCTATACTCTTTTTCTTTTGCTTCTCTGTGCTCTCGGTGACTCTGTGGGTTCGTTCTTCTTTCTTTGATCTGGCTTTTCTGGGAAACACGTTCACTGATGTAGGTTTTTCCACTCCCTTCCCCACCAGGGAGGAGGGAAAAGACTGCTCGCTCAAAGGACGCGACTCCACTTGCCAAAATCCAGAGGAGCGCCCCGATTCGTAGGGCAAGCGACCCGCTTGCTCCAACACGTGCAAGCGGCCAGTTGCACTACGGGTGGATGCAGGGGGTAGTGCCAGGGCCCGTGCCAAGAGGTCATAAGTCTTGGCACGGGCCCTGGCACTACCCCCTTTGTCGGTGCGGCGGGCGGGGAGCAATTCACTTCGCCACGGAAAATGCTTGAAGCTGCGCCCTTTCGCTGGGCGATGAAAAAGCAGATCAGCAGACAAAATCGAGTCGCGCCCTGGGGGGCGGCAGCGATACCGCTCCCCAGG
>JAJPHU010000243.1 GCA_021325115.1 Planctomycetota bacterium
GGCAATCAACTCGCCGGAGCGCTCATGATTCAGGTGAATGGTATTGCGCTCTTCGCCGTCAAGAACGCGAGCCACGCCTTTGAGTTCGAGCAGTAGATCGCGCACCCGCGGCCGGTCGGCGTCGTTGGCGATGTAGATGTGGGCAAGCTGATGATCACAGACGGCGAAAGCCCGACTGGTGAAGGTATCCAGGTTTTCGCCGAATGGGCCGGGCCGCACTGTCAGCAAGCCGGCCTGGCGCAGAGCACGATTGGGAAACACCGCTTGGCTGACCTGCACGTGGCCATACTCGCTAACCACCCATACGCGCGCTCCGACGGCGTGGGCCGTATCCAACAGCGGAGCACAAGCAGCATCGAGTTCGCCCACCAGACGGGGCATGTCGCAGCCTTGAGGACCAAAACGCTGTGGATCGTAATCGAGATGCGGCAGATACACCAAGGTCAGATCGGGCTGTTCGCGCCGCAACACCAGAGCGGCGCACTGCGCGATCCACTGCGTACAGGGCAACCCCGCCAGCGGTCCCCAGAACGAGGGGAAAGGAAACGGGCCGAGTTGGTGTTCAAGATCGCCAGTCCATCCCTCAGGCGTGCCGGTGATTGCGAAGATCTTATTGCCATCCGCACCGTAGTATGGCTTGGGCGTGACGCTGATATCGACCGCCGCTCCCTGATTGAACCACCAGAATAGCTTGGCACAGCGGAACGATCGGCCGGCCTGGGCAGCTCGGCGGCGGGCGGTGACGTACAGCGGCGTCGCCTGAATCAAACGATTGGATTGTTGCCAGAAGCGCACTTCACCGCTGTCGCGCCACAGCCAGCCATTGGCGACAATGCCGTGGCGTTCGGGCGTTTGTCCGGTCAACAGCGTCGCCTGGGCCGTGCAGGTGACAGCCGGCACCACTTCGCGCAGCGGCCGCATCCAGCCAGCGTCTGCCAATGCTTGCAGGCGTGGTGCAAATGGTAACAGCCGCGGCGTCAGGCCGACGGCGTTCACAAACAGTAGAGGTGTCATACGTGATGATCCGGTCACATGGGTCGTTTGAAGGGAGCGTCGGCCGATAGATGGGTTATTATGAATGCACTCTGTCTGCCGTCAAGCTAGAAACGCCCTGCGAGCGAACCTGCGCACCTGTGCACCTGCATCGAACAACGTATCCAGCCAGTTGCCTGACTCGCAACGCACCGAACACTTAGCTGGGGAAGCGACAAGGAGGCGAAGACCTATCAGAATCCCGTTGCGTGCTTGTGAACCAGCTTGCCGTCACGGAAGGTGAGGCGGATCGTGTTATTACCGCTCTCCCAGGTATACACGTCGCCGCCGCCAGAGGTGGGGGCCGAGGGCAAGGCTACACCGAATTGCGCGGCGACATTGGAGCCATCCCCCGTCTCCTTGTTTCCTTTGCCGAGGATTTTTTCCACCTCCTCCAGGGTCATGCCTTCTTTCACCTTCTCGTAGTTCACCTTGTTCACCTTGCTTTGGCAGGCAGGCAGCAGCAAGCATCCTAGCAGAACCAGCACGAAACAGGCGCCTTTCCGAGAGTCAAACGACATTGTTTCATCCTCCGTTAAAGAGCGGCCTCAGTCCTGCCAAACCCCCAGCTACGCGCAGAGGACACCCCGGCAGGGCGGGCACTTTTTTCCCCATCGATCGTAACGGGCCGCAGGTGGTACAGCAAGCAATATTAATATCTGCTTTTCAGATGCGGAATAGCGCACGGGCATTGTCCACGAAGATTAGCGCATGATACAGCTCTGGGATGGCGGCAGCGATGAAGGCGCGATAGGCGGCCATCGGCGCCAGTGGCCAGTCGCTGCCGTAGAGAAAGCGATTGGGCCGCTCGGCATAGCGGAAGGCGCGGCGTAGCGCCTGCCGGGTTTCCTCTAACATTTCCTGTCGCTCTGCTGCCGTGAAACTGCCAGCGTCACCGACCACCAGTCCGGACAAATCGGCCCACACGTTGACGTTTTTGTAGACCACTTCGGCAGCGTCGGTCAGCCAGGGATTGCCCAAGTGCGCGAGGACGAATTTCACTTTGGGATGATCGACGGCCACATCATCGACCAAGAGCGGCTGAGCATAGCGCAACTTGGCACAGGGAGAATACGTGTCGCCTGTGTGGAAAATCATCGGCAGCTGATAGCGTTCGGCCAACTCATAGTAGGGCCGATAGCCGGGATGGTCGGGAGCATAGGGGAGATAGCCGAGATAGCCCTTCAAGGCACGGACTTGTTTTGTCGCCAAGACTGCCTCAACGCGGCGCAGGTGCTCGGGATCGCTCCGTGTTGGATCGGCGACGCCAATGGCAAAGAGGCCAGAGACCAGGCGTGTCAGGGCCAGAATCTCGGCGATGCCAAGCGGATCATCCTCCGGCGCGTTCCAGCATCCCATTGCTAGCACGTGTCTCACGTCCGCTGCTTGCATCTCGCGCCGCAGCGCGTCGGTCCGCACGGTCGGCGGAGCTTCGAGCAAAGGACTCAAGCAGCCGACGCCTGGCAGGCGCGGCGGCATGATGTGAATATGCGCGTCAATCATAAGTTCGGAGTGCGGAGTTCGGAATCCTGAGCCTCAACACTCAGGACTCCGAACTCCGAACACTTTTACAGCGTGCGTTCGAGAATGGGAAAGCTCGCCTGGCGCTGAAAATATTGTTTATAAAAGCGCAGCAAATAGGCGGCGTCCGAAGGTACCTGAGCGGCGAACGTCTCTACTTCAGTATTTTGCAGTTTGTGAGCCGCATAGCCCAGCAAATCGAGAGCGCGTGGCTGGGCTTCATGTGTATCAGCGGCCAGGAAGCTGAATAAACCATTGATGCGTTTGGTGGTCATACCTTCGGTGCCGAAAGCACCCAGGCGAAAACAGGGCATGGCGGCATCGACCTGCCGCGGATGGGCGTAGGCCGGGTTGGCGATCAGAATGCCGGCGGCCAGCGCCGGCCCTCCCGTGCGGTTGCGCAAGACGAATACGGAATCCGCTGGAAAAAACGGATTGTGAAAGAGGTACTGTTCCAGGGCCGCCCGTTCCCGGATGAGGAGGACATTGGTGCCCATCTCCAGAATGGCCGGCACATCTTCAGGGGTGGCAGGTCCAACGCTGCTGCTGGGCCGGGCCATCGGTGTCGGCATCTCGACGAGGTCGAGGACGTAATTGACCATCTCGCGGCGCAACTGAAAACCGTTGTTCTGGAAAAACTGTAGTTGTGCCGTCCAGTCCGTGCGATAAGCGGCGAAGGCACGAGTCAAACCGCGTTCTTTCATCGCTTGCAGAACGCGCTCGAAGAGCGGCTGCGCCGCCGCCTCGTGTCCCTTGCGACACCACGGATAGCTAACGCGCCCATTGGTACCAAAGGCCGCGTAGCCGACAGGCCGGCCATCTACCAAGGCGAGAAACCGCGCAGCCGGGTCGTAGTCGGCGCCACGGGCACGGCGGCGGACTTCATCCAGCGTTGCTGCCTTGAACTTTGGCAGCTCGCTGGCTGCTTCGTTGTAAATGCTCACCTGGGCGGCTTCATCGCCGGGCCGATAGGTGCGAATCTCCATGACAAGACCTCTTTGTTTCTCATGATTTCCAACCTAAGCGGGAGGTGTAAGCCCCCGGAGATTTCGCTCAAAGAACTTACATCTCTTGCTCAGGGATTTTTGAAACTACGGTTAACCGTCCGGCTGTAGCACGGCTTATCTTTCTGCGAGTTAGGCAAACATGGGCATCATTATATTAACAGGGAGCGCGAAAGAAGCCCTTGAACCTCTCTGCTATAATGAGCGCGGCAGGCACGTGCAAGCGCCTGGAGGGTAGAACGATGAAGCGCGGTTCTCTGGTATGGGGCGGGACGCTGCTAATTATGACCACAGCGATGGCTGCCGCGGCGGACAGAGACGCGGTAGAGCGTGGCAAGAAAGCGCTTCTGGGCAAATGCTACGCTCCGCCGACCATGACACGCCGCGCCTACGAGGAAATCTGGAAACAATGGGGGCTTAAGGAAAAACCCGTGCCGGCAGACTACGATCGTCTCTTCCGTCAGCGCTACGGCTTGCACGAAGCACCTTATCCCAACGACGGATTGCCGATGGGCCTGCGTCCGGCCCCTTTTCTCTTTGGATTGGGCAAGGGGATCAGCATGGACTGCATGGTCTGTCACGGCGGCTCCATCGCCGGCAGATCCTACGTCGGTCTGGGCAATTCCACCCTCGATTATCAGGCATTCTACGAGGAAATGTCAGCCGCCGATGGCCGGGAGCCGCGCACCCCTTTTCGCTTTTGTAACGTCCGCGGCACCAATGAAGCCGGCAGCATGGCCGTCTTCCTGCTCGGCTTCCGCGAGCCGAACCTCGATCGCCGCCTCAAACGTCTTGACCTCGATTTGCACGATGATCTCTGCGAGGACGTGCCGGCCTGGTGGCTGTTGAAAAAGAAAAAGACCATGTACCACACCGGCGGTGCCGATGCGCGCTCCGTCCGCTCGCTGATGCAGTTCATGATGAGCCCGCTTAACTCTGCCGACGATATCAAGCGAGCCGAAGCCGATTTCAAGGACATTCGTGCCTATTTGCTATCACTCACACCGCCGAAATATCCCCTGCCGATCGACCGTACCTTGGCCGCCAAGGGCGAGGAGCTGTTCCGCGCCCATTGTGCGCGCTGCCACGGCACCTACGGCGAAAACTGGACCTATCCCAACAAGATCGTGCCCATCGACCAGATCGGCACCGATCGCCGCCGTTTCGATGGCATCACCCGGAAATTTGGCGATTATTATGCCAAGAGTTGGTTCAACGAAGATTATCCCATCCGGGAGACCGCCGGCTATCAAGCGCCGCCTCTGGACGGTATCTGGGCGACAGCTCCGTATTTCCACAACGGCTCCGCACCCACCGTTTATCATGTCCTCAACTCCCAGGCGCGCCCGAAGCGGTTCACGCGCTCGTATCGCACCGATCTCGACGCCTACGATGCCGAGAAATTGGGCTGGAAAATCGACGTGCTGACCGATGCTCCCGATCCGCGCCAGTTGCCGCCGATCGAATATCGCAAGATCTACGACACGACGCAGCCCGGCCGCGGCAACGGCGGCCACACCTACGGCGACAAACTAAGCGAAGAGGAGCGTATGGCGGTGATTGAATATCTGAAAACGCTGTAATTCATCCAGCGAACAGCCGGCGTCAGCCGACGAGGCGATTGTGTGCCAGCCGGCTGACGCTGAGCCGTCCCCCCTTCCTATTCCTTCTCCAATCGCTTGATCTGGATGTTGCGAAAAGCCACGGGATCGTTGTGACCGGCGAAGCCGAAATGGCCGCGGGTGCGATTTTTGCCCGGATGCGGTCGATTGCCCATGAACTCCGTCACTTTGCTCAAATCACAATCGAGGATGAGCGTGCCGTTCAGCTCGACTTTGATGGTGGAGCCTTTGACGGTCACCTCCTGATAATTCCACTGGCCGACCGGCCGCAGATAGCCACGGTGGGCCGCTACCATGCCGTAAGCGGAACCGTGGGCCTGACGCGGATCGAGTCGCGCATATTTCGGATGGGTATCGTCGAGAACTTGCAGCTCACACATACCGTCGTAAGCGGTGTCGCCTTGACCGCCGGGATAGCGGATGGCCAAGCCGTTGTTGCCGCCCGGCGGCAGCTTGAACTCCAGACGGACCACAAAATCGCTGTACTCCGGCTTGGTGTAGATCAGACCGCCCTTGTGCGGCTTGCAGACGATGGCCCCATCTTTGATTTCGTAGTTGTCGAGGGGACCGTCCCAGCCGTCGAAGTCCTTGCCGTTGAATACGGTCTCGAAGCCCTCCACGCCGCTCTTTTCGCGCAACAGCTTGTTGGCTTCTTCTGCCGGAATCTCACGGACGTAGATGTTGCGCCAGCGAATCTCGCTGCCGTGTGTTTGCAGCTGGATCGGTCCTTTGGGCAAAAGCGGCAGCTGGCGATTGAAGTAATTTTCCAGGCGAGCGTGATTGACGACGAGCTTGTCATTGAGATACACGGTAACGCGCTCGCCGAGCATGAGGATACGGAAATGGTTCCATTCGCCAAACGGCTTATCGGCCAGGACGAGCGGATCTTTGCCTGGAGCGCCCTTGCTGTTATTCCATAATCCGCCGCTGCCTTTATCGGCGCCGAGGTTCCATTTGCCGCCTTCCTTGGTATAATCCCAAATCTGCACTTGCGGTACGGCCTTGAGATAAATGCCGCTGTCGCCTTTGGGATACATCTTGTAATCGATCAGCAACTCGATGTCGCCAAATTCCTTGTCGGTGGTCAGATAAACACCTTGGCCATCGTTAACCAACTCGCCATTTTCGACCCGCCAGTGTTTGCGGACATCGTCCATCCACTTAGCGCCCAAGACAACCGCTTGATTTCCAGCGAGCTTGCGTAGATCGAAAGTCGGCATGCCGTGCCAGCCCGTGAGATCCTTACCGTTAAACAGAGCGGTAAAGCCTTCGGGTGGTTGCGGTTCCTCGGCATGTGCCGCAGAGGCGGCGAGTGTCAAGAGGGCGAAGGCAATCAATTGGGTGCGGCAGAGTGTGTGTAACATCGGCAAATCCTGTGGGTGGGGAAAAAGTATGCGGTACCGCCGACAATCCTATACGGCAAGCGGGACATGTCAACGCTCCGACTTCTTCTCACCGAACTGTTGATATGCCCCCTTCGTCGTATCGTGTGAATCAGCGTGCCGCAGCAGCCCATTTCTCTTTCATAAAGCGTAATCCCTGCGTATATACTTCCTCGGGGCTAGGGAACAGATCGCGCCAGACCTTGGTGGCGGCGGCGAGGTCCGGTAGCGCCCGGCCAAACGCCTCGATGACTAACCAGCCATCGTAGCCGACCTGCCGTAGCGTCTGGAATGTCTCGTCCCAGGAGACGTGGCCGGTGCCCGGCGTGCCGCGGTCATTCTCGCTGATGTGGACGTGAATGAAACTGTCGGCGAATCGACGGATTGTCTCGCCGATGTTCTTCTCCTCGATATTGGCATGAAAAGTATCCCACATCGATGAGAAGTTCGGATGGTCGACAGCCTTGACCAGGGCGCGGGCATCGGCGGCAGTGGTCAGGAAATAGCACTCGAAGCGATTGAGGTATTCGATGGCCAGCATGACCTGGGCTTTTTGCGCCTCCTCGGCGGCCTGGCGGAGGATCTCGACGGCCCATTTCTTCTCATTGGCGTTCGGCCCGCTGCCGGAGAAGACGCCGAGCGGCGAGTGATACGGTCCGGCCAAGATTTCGCCGCCGAGCACAGCTGTCATCTCGATGGCCCATTTCAGATGATCGAGACCGGCTTGCCGCAGGCCAGGATCGGGACTGATCGGATTGGCGGCTGGCGTGGCACAGCAGACCGTGGTGCAGCCAAGACCGTGATTGTCCAACTCTTTGCGGATAGACTTGTAATGGGAAGCATCTCCCGCAAACAGCGGGATTTCCACACCGTCAAAGCCCGCCTGCTTGAGCTTGGCAAAGAGTGGGAAATGCTCCTGCGTGACATGCGTGGTCCACAAAAGGAGGTTCATGCCGGTCTTCATCAGTGCGTCTCCGTGGCGAGTATTTACAGAGGGACGGTTGCTCCGTATTGTCCGGCAGGAGCGCTTTTTTGGCAAGTAGGGGAATGATGTATGGAGCAAATCAACGCCCGTTCGATCTTCAGCCCGGCGACTGGCTACATCCGCCGCGGCGGCTTCGATTGGACGTGCAATCCCTATGTAGGATGCAGTTATGGGTGCACCTATTGTTATGCGATGTTCCTTCCGCAGAACCGCCGCCCGCGTGAGGATTGGGGCCAGTGGTTCCAGGCCAAAATCAACGCCGTGGAGCTAGCTCGCAAGCAAGCGGCGAAGGTCGCTGGCCAGGCGATCTATCTATCCAGTGTTACCGATCCGTATTTGCCGGCAGAGCGCAGCCTCTGTCTGACGCGCGGCATCCTCGAAACGATGCTGCCGCATCAACCTCGCTTGCTGATCCAGACGCGCGGCCCACTGGTGATGCGCGATCTTGACGTGATAAAACGCTTCCATTCAATTCGTGTAAATATGTCGATTCCAACTGATAGTGAAAAAGTACGCCGCACGTTCGAGTCGAAGGCACCGCCGTTGGAGCGGCGCTGGCAGGCATTGGCGGAAGTGAAGGCGGCAGGCGTACCGACCGGTATTTGCGTGACGCCAATGCTGCCGGTGGAAAATCCCGAAGCATTCGCACGGCGCATCATTGAGTTTGCCCCGGATGTGTTGGTGACGCAGCATTTTCACGATTCCGGCGGCGGCTTCGGCGCCGATACCGGCGCAGCGGCCCGCGAGTTGCTTGCCCAGTGGCAATGGACAGAAGAAGATTACCGGCGCTGCGTCGAATTGCTGCGGCAGCAGCGGCAGGTTTACGAGGCGGAGGCCGGCTTTTTCCCACCACCTACCTAATGGCTCCGCAAACGGTAAATCTCATCTGCTGGGAGATACACTCCATTGCCTTATTCTACGCCGGGCGGCAGGAGAGTGAAATCGCCAAATCGATCGAGCAGGTCCAAAATGACCCCGGCGACATAGCTAGACCAGAAGCTCCTCTTGTACTCCACTAGACGGCCATCGACAGCTCATAACGCTCGCCGCCCCGCATGGTCAGCAAGTTTGCGGTGTGTAGCGTTTTTCAGTTGCAACGGTAATTATGTCATCCGCCTTTTTATCGCAGATCGGACCATCCTCTTATCCTCGCGCTACTGTAACCCATTTTTGTTCGTGCGCCGATTGCAGGATCGCATCCAGCACCAGCTGTGTCCGGTAAGCATCGCGGAAATCTGGCATGGCCGGTTTGCCTGTCTCCAATCCCTTGAGGAAATCGGCCACCTGATGCACGAAACTGTGTTCGTAACCAATTTGTAACCCTGGCACCCACCAGTTGCCCATATAGGGATGGTCGCCATCAGTAACATGGATGGAACGCCAACCACGGACGAGACCCTGATCGCGGTGGTCGAAATATTGCAGACGATGTAGATCGTGCAAGTCCCAGAAGATCGAAGCATGTTCGCCGTTGATCTCGAAAGTATACAGTGCCTTGTGACCGCGAGCGTAGCGCGTTGATTCAAACGACGCCAGCGAGCCGTTGTGGAAGCGGCCCATGAAAAGAGCGGCATCGTCGATGCCCACCTTCTCGACCTTGCCCGTCAGATTGTGCTTGCGCTCCTTGACGAACGTTTCCGTCATGGCGTTGATGGAATCGAGAGGGCCGTTGAGCCATAACGCCGTGTCGATGCAATGGGCAAGCAGATCGCCAGTGACGCCGCTGCCGGCGGCAGCCACGTCCAGGCGCCACAAGGCTGTTCCGCCCTGCGGCAGCTCCGGGTTGATGGTCCAATCCTGCAAGAACTTGGCGCGATAGTGGAAGATACGGCCGAGCCGGCCTTCGTCGATCAGCTGTTTGGCCAAGGTCACAGCAGGCACACGGCGATAGTTGTACCACACCATGTTCGGCACTCGCGCTTTCTCGACCGCTTCGACCATGCGCAGCCCCTCGGCCCCGTTTAGGGCCAACGGCTTCTCGCACAACACCATCTTGCCGGCCCCGGCCGCAGCAATGGCGATGTCGGCGTGCGTATTGTTGGGTGTGCAGATGTCGATTAGATCGATGTCCTTGCGTTCGACCAGTTTGCGCCAGTCGGTCTCGACGGATTCGTAGCCCCATTTTTCGGCGAATGCCCTGGCCTTATCGGCGCTGCGAGCGCAGACAGCTTTGAGTACAGGACGATATTGCAGGTCGAAAAAGTGGTTGACTTGGGCATAGGCGTTAGAGTGCGCTCTGCCCATGAAGCCGTAACCGATCATGCCAACGTTGAGAGGTTTTGTCATGGTGTAAAATCCTTAAGGTTAAAATCGGAGTGGGAGGCGTTAGCTCCTGAGATTCGCTCAGGGAGTTGATGCCTCCCGCTCGGAGAGTTTGTTTCGAGCTTGTCCGGCGAAATAATCGTACACTTCTTTAGCCACACGGGCGCACAGCAGATTACCGGCGTTTTCCGCTACCCAGCGGCGGTCCTTGTTGTTAGTCGTCAGCACGCACACGACCACGATACCGGCGGGCGTGTGGATCAGACCGGCGTCAGTACGCGTGTCGTTGGTCGAGCCGTCCTTATGCATCACTACCACACTGTCGGGCAGTAAGCGCTTGAACTTGAATTTGTCGTCATTCTTGCTCAGATGATTGAGGACGGCCAATTTGAAAACCGGCCGCAAACGGTCGCTGGTTTGCAACTGCTCGAGCAGGCCGACCATTTCGCGTGCCGTAGTCGAGCCGAGTCCATAGCGGCGCGTGCGGGCCGGATCGACGGAAGTGGTCGAGCCGCGGAAAACCTTGGCGTTGATCCGCGTTTCAGGAAAACCCCATTCCTCCATACGTTTATTGACAGATTGGATGCCGGTGCGCTCCAGGACGAGATTCGTGGCCGTATTGTCGGAGAACGCGATCATCAGCCGGGCCGCGTCGCGTAGCGAAAACTCGGCACCGTCGCTGAAATGCTCGGTGAGGATGCCGCTGCCGGGTACCTTGTCGGCAGATCGCAGCGTAACGCGATCGGTCAGTTTGAGCTTGCCTTCCTGGGCCTGCGAATACAGTTCGATGAGCACAGTGATTTTGATGAGGCTGGCCGTGGGCATGACTTCATCGGCATTGAGGTAATAGCTCTCGCCAGTCTGGAGGTTTTTGACAGCGAGCGCAACCTTGCCTTTATGGTCCTTGGCGAGCGGCGTAAGCCGCGTTTCGAGGTTTGTATCCGTCGCTGGATCAGCGGCAAAAAGAGTGCTAACAAGCAAAGCAGCCAACATAAAAATTATCCCTCTCAAAGATAGAAATTAACGCCCACACAGGCGACGCAAAGAGGCAAAGAGTTGCTTGAGAGGCAGGCGAAAAACCTGGCAATACCGAACCACCGTCCAAGCCTACCCGTCTTGCTAATCGGCACAAATTCATCGGGTGAAGGGTAGGATTTCGCTGTTTGTGTCTTGGGATCGATGCCCCAGGCCAATTCCACGCCAGCAACGAAGTAATCGCGCAGTTTGCGTTCCATCTCCGCTTTGATGTTGCTGGGACTTAGTGCCTCAACGGCGAGATGGGGCACGATGCGACGGATGCCCTGATTAGAGACTTCATCGCCCGGTAATCTCTTCCAAGAGATCAAGCTGACATTTGGGATGCGTACTTGGCCCGGAAAAGTTCGAATCATACCCTTCGCGCCCAACACGATGCCGCAAGGATCCTCTCCGAGGAAGCCATGAAGCAGATAGATCAGGAAAGCCACTAACATTGATTCACGGATGCCCATCGCTTTCTCCACCAGGACGCCGTCGATTAACTCGCAAAGGCGTTTGCGCGGTAGGCATTCTGCTGCGAGAACATCCTTCTCCGTAGCCGTACCCGGCGGCTGCATGAGAATACGCTCAAGCGGCACGCCGTCGAGTGGTTCCATCCGTTCGGCAAAATTGTCAAACTTCGGCAGCTTGGCCGTTACCGTAGCCATTGCTCCTCTTTCCCGGTGTTGAAAGCGAACAGATCACGCGCCATACTTCCTGCGCATCTTATCGAGGAATAGTTTACTGTCGGCAGTCACGTCCCAAGCGTTGGGCCAGAAACACAGATCGACGCACCACCAATCGTTGGGCACGCCGGCTTCGTTGATCGCGGGCAACAGTTTGTCGAAATCGAGCTTGCCCGTGCCGAACGGATTATGTGTGCTGGTCTGGTGCTCATTGAGCGAGCCGTCCGAATCGATCAGGTGGACGTGCGTGATCTTGCCCTTGAGTTTGTGCAACAACTCCAGGGCGCCGCCAGGCAGCGTTTCCTTTGGGTCTTGTTGATTGGCGCCGACGGCGGCGACCATATGGGCATGGCAGGTATCATAGAGCACACCGAAGTTTGAATTGCCCCTGGCCCGCACACCCTCGACGATGTGCAGCACTTCCGACGGCTTATTGAAGACAAAGCCCGGCTCAAACTCGAAGGTCACGTTCATGCCATGATCGGCGGCAATCTTGCTGCACTTGTCCCAGACGTTGATGAGCCGATCCATGCCGATCTTCGGGTCCAGCTTCGACGTTTGAAAAAAGTCCGGCGGCTCAACGGTATCGACGCGGATGGTCTTGATGCCCAGATCTGAAGCGAACACGGTGAAGCCAAGAAATGCCGACACGTAAGGAATCGGCGCTTCATCGAAAATCGACGGTCCCGGTTTTTTGAAGCTCCACAGATCGACGGCGATGCCAGAAAATTCCAGGCCGTGATCGGCGACTTCTTTTTTCAGCGCCTGCCGCGCTGCCTTGGTGGGATGCGACAGTGGCGTGGGGTGGGCGCCGAAGCTACCCAGCTCGACGCCGTCGTAGCCCAGGTGCTGCAACTTGTGCAGGATTTCGTGAAAATCGTTGGTCGGCTTCTCTTGGTTGAAGATGTAAGCCCAACTGCCGATGGAGAGTTTCTTTTTCATGGTTACTTCCTCGCGCAAAACACGGCCACGGGATGATGCGTTCTTATTCGTAGCCCTATCATACGAAGGAAGAGGCTTGGCGGCTTTCACCAAATCCGGCCCCAGGGGTTCATCGCTGTTGCGTGTGGTGGCAGCGCGAAGGGTTGCTTCCCTCATATCTTTGCGGACATGACGAACGGAGCCGTCGGCGGGGATGAGGCGGATCAGATCATATTTCACTGGCTGACCGTCGAAACTCTCGACTCGCTTGCGGAGTCAGAAGCAGGACGAGCGAGATGCCAATAAGCACTTCCAATACAGAACCCACTGTGGCCACCTGCCGCAGGGATGGATTCTCCATTCTTTTGCCGATGATCGGATGGTGCTTGATAAGGTATGGCGAGCCAATTGTCGTTACAGTGTCGCGACGATTATTGTGACGCTGTCGCAATAATTGGGGCTCCTCCTGTTCCCAAATAGCGTTTGAGAACCAGGAATGAATTGCCTAGATCATTGTGCAGACGCTGTCTGCACAATGCTGCCTATCGGAGCCGCGACCGTAAGAGAGCGGTAAGGCTGACCACTCCCTTACGGTCGCGGCTCCGATTTGTCCACTATGACAAGATTGGTTGGGCTGCTTCCGCGCACAAATCCCGGTAGCAGCGCATCAACTCGGCCGAGGCACCCGCATCCGCCAGGTCATCCAGTGTCATGCGATGATGCAGCAGCGATGGAGCGATGCGCTGACAAGCTTGATTCACCTGGTCTTCCGGAGCGGCGAGTCCGGCCCATTGCAGCACGCGACATAGCTCGGCATGGGGATCGCGCAGATAGGCCTCACAGTGAGTGACAAGGCGAGATTCGATGGGGGCCGCGGCCAGAACGCGGCGATTGTACGTGAGCCACAGATCGAACGAATCGGGATGAGGAATACCGTTACGGAGCCAAAGCGATTTCGCCACGGCCAATGGATTACGCACGCAGATGAGTACTTGGATCTCCGGCAGCAGCTTTCGCCATAACGGCAGCGTCAGGCAGTTGCGCGGATCTTTCCACCCCCACGGTTCGCGGCCCTCCAAGCGACAGATCAACTTCCCAGCCTGTTTGCGCAAGCGGCCCAAACTTGGCTCATTCTCCCAGCCCGCTTCGGTATGGGGCGGATGGTCCCAGCTGCCACCCAGCTGCTTCAAGATGGCATCGTTGAGGCGAAGAAATGAGCGGCTCTCCCAGAAGCCTTTGGGATTGTTCGGGTCGGGAGGCAGGAAGTCTTTTTTCGGACCGAGATTGAGGCCGCAAGCGTGGAGCAGACTGGTAATCATTGAAGTCCCGGAGCGATGCATTCCAGCGATACATAAGGGCATGGTACACTCCACGGGCGAAGATGCGGCGAATTCTGACGAAACAGATAACATGACTTCAGCATACGGGTCAACTGGAATAAACACATAAATTAATGAGAATGGGAGAGCTGTTTAATGAAAGCCCTCGTCAAACGCAAAGCGGAACCAGGCCTGTGGCTCGAAGACGTACCGCCGCCGGAAATCGGCATCAATGATGTGCTGATCCGCGTCTGGCGCACTGGCATTTGTGGCACCGATGTCCACATCTGGAAATGGGATGACTGGGCACGGAAAACCATTCCTGTGCCGATGGTCGTCGGCCACGAGTTCGTCGGCGAGGTTGTGGCTGTCGGCTCCAACGTCGCCGACTTCCACCCTGGCGAGATCGTCAGCGGCGAGGGCCACGTTGTTTGCGGCCGCTGTCGCAATTGCCTGGCCGGGCGCCGTCATCTGTGCAAGGACACGCAGGGCGTCGGCGTCCATCGCCCCGGTGCGTTCGCCGAGTACATCGCCCTGCCGATGACCAACGTTTGGCACCACGATCCCTCCATTGATCTCGACGTGGCCGCCATCTTCGATCCGTTCGGTAACGCGGTGCATACAGCCCTGTCCTTTCCGGTTTTGGGCGAAGACGTGCTAATTACCGGGGCGGGACCGATCGGTATTATGGCCGCGGCCGTGGTCCGCCAGGCCGGAGCGCGCTACGTCGTTGTCACCGACCTGAATCCCTATCGACTGGAGCTGGCCCGCCGGATGGGCGTGACCTTGGCTGTGGACGTTCGCCAAACCAGCATCGCTCAGACGCAGAAGATGCTCGGCATGAAGGAAGGCTTTGATGTCGGGTTGGAGATGTCCGGCAATTCGTCAGCTTTCCGTGACATGCTGGCCAATATGTGCCACGGCGGCAAAATCGCCATGCTCGGCATTCCCGGAAAAGAAATGGCCATCGATTGGAACGTGGTCGTCTTCAACATGCTGACCATCAAAGGTATTTATGGACGTGAAATGTACGAAACTTGGTATAAAATGACGGTAATGTTGCAAAGCGGCCTCGATATTCGCCCGGTCATTACACATCGCTTCCCCTATACGGAGTTCGCCAAGGGCTTCGAGGTGATGATGTCGGGGCAGTCAGGCAAAGTAGTCCTTGATTGGACAGCTCATCGTCCGTAGTCCGTAGAATAAGTTCGTGTTCTTCTACGGACTACGGACTACTAACTAAATGCGCTGGCGTAGCATTCGTTCGCAGTTGTTGCTGCCGCTTCTTTTGTTGCTGGCGGGCGTGTTGGCATTGAGCGTGTGGATGGCTTTCGCCGCCGCTCGCCAGGCCCGCCAGCAGATCGAAATGCGCGTCCGGGACGTGGCCCATATCGTCAGCGAAGGCAAAATTCCGTTGGCGCAGCCGCACGTCCTCCTGTGGATCAAGCAGCTCTCCGGTGCCGATTATCTGCTGGTTCAGCCGAACGGCAAACAAATCGGCACACTTGACATGGAGCCGGAACATTTGCCGCCCGCGATGGAGGTGAGCGACGATTGGCGGACGCTGCGTCTGGGACCGCCACTCCGCGCCGGCGCCGATACCTATTTATGCAGCGGCATCCGTCTGCATCGCGGCGACAATTCCGGAGATATATTATACATTTTCTACCCGGAAAGACTATGGAAAGACGCTTTATGGCAGGCGATGGGGCCGTTTCTTCTCCTGGGCGGATCTGTGGGAGCAGCCTCGCTAGCGTTGGCCATCGGACTGGGACAAGGTCTGAGCCGAAGACTCGGCGAACTGGAACGGCAGACGCGGCGGATCGCTGGCGGTGATTTCCGTTCCGTGCCGTTGCCGCCACGCTGCGATGAGATCCGCGACCTGGCCCGGTCCATCAACGAAATGGCCGGGCGCTTGGCCCAATTTCAAGAGACTACCAAGCGAAGCGAACGACTGCGGCTGCTCGGCCAAGTCAGCGGCGGACTGGCACATCAGCTCCGTAATGGACTGACTGGCGTGCGTTTGGCCGTGCAGCTGTTCCTCCGCGAGTGTGCGGAACCGATCGACACTTCGGCGCTGGACGTGGCGTTGCGACAATTGACGCTGTTGGAGGCGAACCTGAAACGTTTTCTCGATCTGGGCCGCGACGGTGAGGGCCGACGCGAGCCGTGTTCGTTGCCGGCGCTGGTCCACGAAGCAGTCGAGCTGCTGCGGCCACAGTGCCGCCATGCCGGCATCGAGCTGCGCTGGCAGCCGTCCCCCCTTTTATCCCTCCCTCCCTTGGAGGGAGATAAAGGAGGGGGCGTTGTCCTGGGCGATGCGGGCCGGCTGGGACAGCTCATTCTCAACGTGTTGGGCAATGCCATCGAGGCGGCAGGGCCGGGCGGCATCGTGGAGGTAACGGTGCGCGAGGAAACGCGGTTGGCTCCGCAATCATCGATCGTTGTTTTGGAGGTGCGCGACTCCGGGCCAGGACCAAAATCGGATATAGCGGATCGTTTATTTGAACCGTTCGTCACTGGCAAATCGGAAGGTGTAGGGCTGGGTTTGGCCGTGGCCCGTCAAGTTGCCGAAGCGCACGGCGGTCGCATCGGTTGGCATCGTCAAAACGGCTGGACTTGCTTCTGCGTCGAGTTGCCGTTGGAATAAGCGAAGGGAGGCAGCGTCTTGGCAGTCTCCCTTTCTTTTCACTTTTTCTTTCGAGATTTTGGTATGGGAATGACTTTCTCCAAGGGGGACCATTTGCACTTGCACAATGTAGCAGGGGATAGTCGAGAAGCTCTCGTCTGGCCTGACGCCATTAAGGACAGCCTCCTCCGGCCTTTTAGCTACGATTGTGATGATCTTCGGATCCTGGGGGTTGTTTTGTTCCATGGGATGGACCTCTGTTAGTTTGGGTCATTTGAAATTACTGGCGGTCGATTTCTTGACCATCTACTGGCACAACGAAATCCTAAACTCCCCCGTGCGGAGGGAAGATAGGGGAAAGCCCAACTGCGCCAGCAAGGAACGCCTTTGCTGGCGCGGCGGGCTGGTAAATCTAGTGTGAGATTGATCGTGAAACATATCTTAATTGTCGATGACGAAGAAGCGGTGTGCTGGTCGCTCCAGCGCGCCCTGAACCGCGAAGGTCACTCGGTGGCTGTCGCCGCGTCGGCCGAAGTGGCGTTTGAGCTGATTCGCCAGCAGCGACCCGACGCCATTATCCTCGACGTCCGCCTGCCGGGGATCGACGGACTTAGCGCACTACCAAACTTCCATCAAATGGCACCCGACGCGGCGGTGATTGTCGTGACGGCGTTCGGCAACCTGCCGACGGCCGTGCGGGCGGTCGAGGCCGGGGCATTCGATTACCTGCCCAAGCCGTTCGATCTGACCCAGGCGCTCGACGCCGTGAACCGCGCCTTGCAGCGCCGGCCGATGCCGGAATCGGCCACGCCTTCCGAAAGCCCGGAGGAAACGCCGCAAGAGATGGTCGGCCGCAGCGCCGCCATGCAAGCCGTGTTCAAGCGCATCGCCCTGGTCGCGCCCCGCAATTCCTGCGTCCTCATTACGGGCGAGAGCGGAACGGGTAAGGAACTGGTGGCCCGCGCGGTGCATCGCTACAGCACGCGGCGAGATCGGCCGTTCTTGCCGATTCACGTCGCCGCCCTCAATCCGAACCTTGTCGAAAGCGAGCTGTTCGGCCACGTCAAAGGCGCGTTCACCGGCGCGGGGCAA
>JAJPHU010000263.1 GCA_021325115.1 Planctomycetota bacterium
GAGGGTTTGGATGGTTGGGGGGGAACTGCGTAGCCCACCTGCACTTCCCCCTACCCTTTCCCCCGGAGGAAAGGTTTGTTCGGTAGCTCTAAGACAAGCCAGGCGGCGCCTGCGCCGCAATCGAGTAATCGACTTTATGCCAGGAGCGGGCCGCTCGGCCAGATACCCATACCCAGAAAGCGACCCAGGCGGCCGCATTGAGAAGAACAAAGGCTCCTGCCGCTGCTGCAGTCTTTTGACCAAGGGTGGTTCCTTTCCCGCCACTGAGTAAAGCGAGTGCATAGAAAGCCATTTGAGACCACAGCAGGAATTGATACAACGGTCCTTCCAGCGCGAGGGCCAAAACGAACAGCCCCATCAAGGCCCAAGGGACGATCAGCCGACAAATCTTGTGGGAGACGAATTGGAACCAGAGCGGGTTGTGCCAGGGCGAGAGTGCTGCGGGCAAAAGGGCACACAGTTGGAAGTTGCCGCTAAGGGTGCGGACCTTGCGGCGGAACTCATCGCGCGATCGTTCTGGCAATCGGTCGTAAGCGCGAGCGCGGTCCTCATGCACAATACGGAAGCCTTGCATGGCCACCGTCAGAGGCCAGTAAACATCATCGAGGATCGTACCGGCGGGGATGGGGCGAAAGAGCTTCCGCCGCACGGCACAAATCGCTCCTGTGACCCCTACAGTGGAATGAATCTTGCTTTCCTGGCGGCGGATCCATTTCTCGTAGCGCCAATAGAGACCAACCCCCGCTACGGCACCGGAACAGCTCTCCAGGAAGAGATCGCCGCTCACGGCTCCTACGCTCGGATCGGCAAAGTTCTCCACCAAGAAGCGGAGGGAATCCACATCCCACGACTGCCGCGCATCCGCGAATATCAAAATATCGTTCGTTGCCAGGGCACAGCCAGCGCTCAATGCTGCGGCCTTGCCGCGTCGCCTGGGGAAATCCAGTACCCGTACTCCTCCTTGACTCTGGGCGCGAGCAATTTCAACGGTTCGGTCTGTAGAGCCGTCGGAGACGACAAGAATCTCTCCTGACAATTCGGTCCGGCGCAACAGTTCCTGCAATTCGAGTATCCGGGGGCCGATAGAGGCTTCTTCATTGTAAACGGAGAGAACAATGCTTACAGGCTCCTTCCAGCCCTCGCGCTTGACGAGAGGCCTTGGGCGCAACCGGCTGAGAAGTGCCAGGATCAGCGGGTAGAGCACATAGGCGTAAAATACGCAGGCAGCACAGGCCCAAAAGCACACGATGAGGAGAACGTCGGAGAAGATCATGGCAACAACTATGTTTCTTGAGTACGGCTCCGTTTTAAGTATCCGTGGATGGAACGGTTAGCGTTTTTGCATCTTCCGGCGCGCACTGCGTCCCGGTGGGTGACAGACCTGCCTTCAAGACAAGATGTACGAAGCATCTTCTTAGGGTTGGCGGATAAATCCCCTCGGGTGGGGGAGGGAATTTCTTCCGCTACCTCTTAGCGCTAGCAGACCAACTCGTAGGGCAAGCAGGCAGCTTGCTCTACAGTTTTGTCCGCCAGTCCTTAGATGCGCCTGGCCGCCAGGGAGATTCAGGCCGTGTTCCACTTTTACCATTTCGGGTGTGCAGGCGAGCGGCCGGTCTGGTCGGCCCGTGGAGCTGACCAGCTAGCTGAGGCTGGCCGTTTGCCAAGAAGCTGCCCTCCGCTTACGGAAGCGAGCAGATCGGCGAGTTGAGCAGCTTGGGTACGGCGGCTGTAAAGCGAAGCATCCCAGGCATCGAAATCCGGTGGACATTCATCCAGATGGCGCCGAATCTCGCTGGCCAAGCACCCGGCGATGCTTTCCGGCTCGCTCGGCAGACACAGGTGGGCGGCGGGATAATGGCCGAGAATGTCCCATACCTCGCCCTTCGGGCATATTGCCACAATGGGACGACGGGCAGCCATATACTCAAAAATCTTGGCGGGCACCACACGCTCTGCCCCGGGAGAATCGCTGAGAAGGACGCACAAGCCAGCCGCGCTTCGGACCAAGCCGAGGGCGGCATCGTGATCCAGGTAGGGATGCAGCACAAGTCGGCATGGGGAACTCTGTAACCGCTCCAGGACTTGTTGCTGGGCAGGAGTACGACGTCCGGCAAAGACTAGCTCCAGCCGACTAACCAAAGCCGGCTCCCGGCGGCCAAGAGCCAGGATACCTTCTACCAAAGGTGTTGCGTCTGTCAGGTTCCACAAGGTGCCAACGTAGGCCAGCCGGTAAACTCCCCGTTCCGTTTCCGACGCTGGCGAACCGGCAAAGTCATCCGGATCATAGCCGTTGTAGATCCATGTCACGCGCGCCTTGCTTCCCGCATCGATGCGCAGTTGTTCCAGCGCTTCGGCACTGGCGCGTGTCGTGGCCATCAGCGCGCGGGCCGAACGAACAGCCAGACGCTGCATGCGCATCTGCACGTAATGACTCAGCCGGCCGCCACCTTTGTTTTCTAAATAAGCATTGCTGAGGTCCCATTCATCGCGGTAGTCCATGATAAGGGGCAGGCCTGACCACCGACTCAAGGCGACCCCGATGAGGAAACTGGAAAAAGGCGGCCCACTGACCACGATGGCATGATGGGGATGCTCGTGCAGCAAGCCTTTACCCGCTCGAATGGCTGCGGGAAGCCATAAAATCTGCGGGTCGGGTTGGAGCAAAGCAATCGTTAGACGGCGAGTCAGTCGCTTGAGGATGCCCCAGGGAGAAAAATGTCGGCGTCCCGACTCCGGCCTGGCCGCGGCCAGCGATGCTTTGACAGCGTAGCTCGGTTCCCAAGTGCGTGCTCGACGAACGATGGCCGTGTCCGGAATGTCTCGCCCGAGGCTGGTATCCAACAACGGCACAGAAGGATTGGCGACGGTCAACACGGACGGCAGCCAGCCAAATTGCGGCAAGTACTTGACGAACTTGCTCGTTCGTTGGACCCCTGCTCCTCCAATTGGGGGATAGGTGTAGGCGATGTAAAGAACACGCCGGTACATAAGGTTTTCCATCAAGCCTGCCCTCTAGAGAGCGGGAATGTCTATCCTTCCCTTACGGTCGCAGCTTGGTTTCTCGTAGGGTTTGACCCAGGCGGCGAGAGAGACCGGCGTAAGCTGCTGCCGGCGGAGAGCTGCAGCCAGATCGGGCAACACCGCTGCAGCGTAAGGATGATTGTCGTGCATCAACACCACATCACCGGCGGTCCAAGGATGCCGTGCGAACCAGGAACGCACTTCATCTGCCGAGACGCAAGCATAATCCTTGGGGTCCACGTTCCACAGGGCAATGGTGTATCCCGAACGCCAGAGCCACCAGGCCAGGCGAGCTGTCAGCTTACCGTAAGGGGGACGGAACAGCCGAACCGGGACGCCGAGGATATCGGTCAGGAGATCGCGCGTTTGCCGAATGTCCTCGACCGTCTCTCGGAAAGGCCGCGGCTTCGGCGGGCCGTTGTGGCAGTAGTAGGAGTGGCTTCCTATCACGTGCCCTTCGGCGGCCATGCGCTGCACCAGATGGGGATAGCGCTTGGCCTGCTCACCGATGACGAAAAAAGTGGCCAACCATTGTAACTCGCCCAAAATGTCAAGCAGCCGGGCCGTATGTTCGGGATGCGGTCCATCATCGAAGGTCAGAGCGACAGAAGCCTCGGCCGCTGGCCCTCGGCTGAGAAAAAGTCTCCGCGGCATGACTGCGGTCATGCCGCGTCGCAGGAATTGCCGCCAGGCAGAGCCACGACCGTAAGGAACTGGCTTTCCATCTGTCTTCTTGACCCGCATTACATTCCGGATGACGCCTTCCAAGGCGTTGGCAGAATCCTTCCAGGTCGGCAGGACCGAAAGTGGAACAGCAAGCCGCCTCGGCTCGGTAAGGGCAGCAGCGAGTGCATCGGCAAGAGCAGCGGCATCTTCCGGCGGGACGAGGCGATTCGGCCCATAGCACGCGAGTTCCGGAATGCCTCCGACGTTGCTGGCCACGAAAGGCGTACCGCAAGACAAGGATTCCCGCAAGACGTTGGGAATACCTTCCGCTCGGCTGGGTAGGACTGTCCAATCGGCCGCCCGGTACCAGTCGCCTAACTCCTGATGGGAGCAGGGGCCGGGAAAAAAGACCTTATCCATCAGGCCGAGACTCTGACAGGATTGTCTCAACTCATGCTCCAGCGGTCCCTTGCCCACGAGGTAAAGGCGGAAGGGAATAACGCTCTCTACCAAGCGTGTGCAGGCTTGCAACAGGACATCCAGCCCTTTAACAGGGACCATGCGGCCAACCCAGACGAGCACGTTGCCTTCGACAGCGATGCCGAGCCGGCGGCGTGCTTCGCTTTGGTTGCCCGGTGTGAAAAGATCACTATCCACGCCCCGGGGCACCACGTGCAATTTCTCGGCAGCGATGCCCCAACCGATAAGCTGACTCTTCAGATCCTCGCTAACCGCGATCACAGCATCGGCCTCTTGCAAGACCCGCGCGATACAGCGCCGCCGCCTGGATTGTTTGGCCAGCTGATGTACCTCGGAGCCGCCTACGATGATGACTACGGGAGCGTCTGCCCGCCGCGCGGCCCAAAGGGCCGCTTCCCCATCCGGGTGCGCCCAATGACTGAGCACGACATCCGGCTTCTCTCGACGAAACATGGGCAGAAGGGTAGAACGCACGGAAAACCAGTAGAACCAGCTGTACTGGTTGCGTAGGAGCCTGGGGGGATAGTAGTAGCGTGGATGGCTCACCTCGATACCATCGAGCCAACGGCTCCGCTGGATAGCACGAAGCCACAGACCCTGCTTCCGCCTGTACGTGCACTCATCTATCCAAGGGATGGGCGCAACCACTTGGATCTGGTGACCCTGGCTCAGGGACGCCAGAAGATGGTGATTGAAGATGCCCTTCGCCGGATCCACAGGAGTGGGATAGATGTTGCTGAGAAATAGCAGACGCATGAAAAACTACTTCGCCAGGCTGAATTGGCACCCTCTTGCTGGCGCAACAAGAGCATTCCTTGCTGGCGCAGCAAGTAAGATAGAAACAGTCCGGTATCAGAAATTACCTTGCCCGCAGGCTGTTAATTATTTATATATTCATTCGTCCGAAAACTTCGGACGCACGCTGCAGCATGAGAGATTCGTGCCGAGCAACGTATCCATGAAAAGACGGCAAGCTGGGGAAATTAGACAGCCCCCTACATCCGCTATCTTAGCATAGTTTCGTGGGATGTGTGCGCGACGCTGTTGTATCATGAGCCTTCCATCCCCGTTTGTATCATGAGCCTTCCATCCCCACCGTGTGTATCGCGGCTAGAGTGACTTGTGCAAGCAATCCGTGTATGTAATTCAGTTTTTCGCCCCTATTAGGAGGATCTGGCAAAATGTGAGCGAAAAAACTTGACTTTTTCTGTTTTAGGTGTGATTATTGGCTTGGAGATTGGACCTTCGTCTTCCCGTCCGTTGAGATAAGGGCAGCTTTGTAGAGCAGTATGCATCCCGTCTTCTGAGGAGAACTCAGAACATTCCTCGCGGCTCCCTTTGATCTTCCCATAACGTCCAGTATCGGAGCGATAGGAGACAAGGAATTGTCCTCGTAAATCCCATATTTTAAGGGGAGCGTTGAATGTTGCGCGCGTTCTTGTCAAGCTGTCGGAAAATTCGGGAGCGCACCAGGCTGTCTGGGTCGCACAAAGAGACGCGAAAGGTAGGGCTGTGGATACGACCATGCCTCGAAGTTCTGGAGGATAGAACGCTTCTTTCCACCTCCTCGCCTGGGGGATTGTTTCAACAGATCCAACAGGCGGAGACGACCTTTGTGCAGTCATTCCTGACAAACATCAATCAGATGATTCAACAGTTCATCCGGACGGAGGCAGCAGCACTGGCGCCATGGGTGAAGCTCCTTCCTTTTCAACCCACGGTGAATGTAACTATTGATGGGGTGCCATCCGATGTCTCCATAGGAACGACGATCAACCTGACGAGCACGGTGGTCGAGCAACACCAGCTCATTCCGCACCAGGAGATTTTTAGCTACGCTTGGAGTGTGACCAAAGACGGCGCCCCTTATGCCACCGGCAATCAGGCCAACTTTAGCTTCACTCCGGACAGTGACGATACTTATGTCGTCACCCTTACTGCCACGGATATGTTTGGCCGGACAGGCACAGCGAGCGCAAGCATAGACCCGTTGGTCAGTGGCGGTGGCAATGGTGGCAGCGGACCGGGCTCCGGATCGAAACCGAAGCCTGGTTCGGTTTCCGTTACCATCACAGGAGTTCCCTCCCAGGTGTCACTTGGGACGACGATCTCTGCAGGCAGCAACGTCACGGATTCGAATCCTCAGGCTCAACGCGCTGGGTTTACCTACAGCTGGACAGTAACACAGGCCGGAGGCAACGGAACCGTGCTCGCCTCGGGCAACCAGGCCAACTTCAGCTATACGCCCAACATTGTTGGGAATTATGTCTTCTCGCTTACGGCCACCGATATTTATGGGCATAGTGGCACGGCACAACAGACTGTCTCGGTCACAGGTTCGGCCTCAAATTTGATCCTGATGCCGCCTAACGAACTTACCTACTTGCGGCAACAGGCCGCCAATAATACGTCGCAGTGGCAGGCGTTCAAGGCAGTTCTCGATCAAAACCTCAATGTGGTTCTCGGCAGCGGCTACGGCAGCGACAATCCCGCAACCTACGAAGGGTCCGAACTGGCCTGGATTGCCGATTATGCTCTGGGATATCAGATCCTCAAAGACAGCGACCCCGTCACGGCCGCCGGCTATGCCGACAAGGCCATTGCCCTCATCTATTCCGGATTAAACGACTATCAAAGAGGCAGCTGGGCTACCCTGCAATATCTGACCCGTACCGATGGCAGCACCACGACCTTCACGCTCCCCAACAGCAACATCATCCCGTCTTCTCTCAAGGTCTACGAGGCCCCTATCCAGACGGTGGCGGTTACTCGCGGAACGTCCAGTACCGATACCATCTCGGCTTACCAGAAGATCATCAAGGTCAGCAACACACCCGATGGCAATGCCGACTATGTGGAAGGGACGGACTGGATCCACAGTGGAACGATTCCCAACGATGAGATCGGATGGGTATCGGGCGGCAAGCAGCCCGCCGCCGGGCAGACCTACTACATCACGGAAGCGTCGGAATCGGCGGCCAACCCGGTTACCAACTACACGTTGAGCGGCAATACGATCACCTTCACCACCGCTCCCGCCGCCGGGCAAGCCCTCTTTGTGCAGTACGTCTACAACACGCCTACCCAAAAATACCTGCAAACAAGCGCCGGGGACGGCGGCTATAACAACATTTACATTGACACCAACTACTCGTCGCGTTTCCTCGCCTACATCCCCCTGGGATTGGATTGGCTGGATGGGTATGCGAATTTATCGCCAACGTTGCTAGCCCAGGCCGAGAACCTGCTGCCTGCCTGGTCCAACTATCTCACGACCCAGGGTTTTCAAACCAATATCGGGCCGTCCAATTACAGCATGGGAACCTACTTCTACCGGGCCATGACCGCGCTCTACCTGGAAGGCCGCTCGACCGCGGCCCCGCAACTGATGAGCGATCTGCTGTCCTGGCGGCAGAGCATCCTCTTGCCGGCCATTCAGGACCCCGGCACGGGCGGTATGACCGGCGGCTTCTGGCCGGAAGGATGGAGCTATGGCTGGATCGCGTCGCAGGAACTCCTCATGTCCAGTTTGGCTCTGGAGGAAAATGGTTATATCCAGGCGACCGCGGAACATGCCTGGGCCTCTCAGCTGGTCCGCTCGTTGATCAGTGCCCAGCCGGCTCCCGATCAACTGTACGACGGCGGGGAATGGTTCACCTACCCGGCCCGCTTCCTGAATC
>JAJPHU010000283.1 GCA_021325115.1 Planctomycetota bacterium
ATGCGGCCTGATTCGGCAGTCGCCGCGATTCCCCCTTACCGACCAGCCGCTGCAGCAGATCGGGGCCGCAGGTAGGCGTTCTGGGATTCGTAGCACCCCGAGCGGTCTCGGCTGCTGAGCTTTGTCGTTCGGCTACACCGAACGAAACATGAGACGGCGCTGCTACTTCACGGCGGTCATGACAATGGTCAAAGGATTACGAGCGGCCCTGTATACGATTGCCGCTTTGACGTCCCTAGTGGGGCTGTGGGGGATTCTCACCAATGCGGCCGTACCCCTCGTTTATGGTAAGATGGAGTGGAACTTCTTTGAAGGCTTCGAGAAATGGGATGGTTCGGAGGCTTCCGGACAACATCAACCCACGTTCCGCTTTCCTTGGTGGGCTCTCTCTTGGCAGACTCCGTGCCCGTATCTCGATCTCTACCTAGCGGGTACGGTCGGCTATGGGTTTTATGCCCTTTCTTTCGTCTGGGGCATGGGAACGATTATAATGCTCCGTTCGTATTTGTGCTCATTCGCAGGTCGAGTATTTTGGCCTGCGTGTCTTTTCTGTACCTGGTGGTTGATGGGACTGGGTGGCATCGTCGCCCATGTGATCTTTTTCGTGTCGATAGCGAGTGAAACTACGCGTGCCGGATTATGGCCCTGATGGCACGCCGAACAAGTCGCTGCAGCAGACCGGCCACGCGACAGACGCCTGTGCGCGTCATTTCGCTCCTCCCCGCGTGAGCCGGCTGCGGAGCTGTGACGTTCGGCCGCAGAGGACGGAGGGAGCAGTGTACGTTGTTGGCGTGGTACTGCTGGGTCTCGGGATTACGCTTCTGATCATGGGCGGCGTCGCTCTCGTCGCCGGGGCGCCGGTCATGGGAGGTCTGGTTTGCATCGGGTGCGTCCCGGTCCCGATGATTCTCGGCGGCATCGCCTTGGTCCGCCGGGCCGAAGACCGGATCACGGGCGGGGATATGCCGCCGGCGGAGCGTCCGGCCGCCGCCGAGGTAGGACCCACCGGAATCCTCGACCGGGTTCGGGCATTCGATCTGAACCGGCTGAACTGGGTCGGCTGGCTACTTCTGCTCGGGACGTTCGGGTTTGCCTTGGCGGAGGCAGCGGCCCTGGTCTGGATATGGCCGGGCGGGTGGGACCGTCAGCTGGCGCAGCTGGTTGCCCCGCTCATGGTCGTTCTGGCGGTCGGGTTCTTCGCGGGGACTCGATGGCTTTTGGGGCAGCTGGGGGTGTCGATCTACCGCCGGGAGCGTGGTCGCGCCGAACTATCCGCTGCAGCAGACCGCGGGGACACGTAGGCTTTTCGGAGTTCGTTGCTCACTCGGCCCCCGCCACTGCTGAGCTGGGTCGTTCAGGCGCTACTCAGTTTGGGCGGGATGATGGTGTTCCAGGGCATCCTCTTTCTCGTTTTCCGCGGCTTGATGCGGCAACCTGAGCCGGAACATGCCAGTGGAAGCACCAGGGTCAAAACCCGCCGCCGTTCCGTTCACCCCACCGCAGAAAGTTATCTTCGAGCCAGGATGTCAGGCGGCGTGGGTGGGAATCGAGGTCACGGCGTTGTCCTGGGCGGTGGAAGCCTCACCTATTCTTTCCATTTCCTTCATCAATCGCACATTTTCGTTGATTAGCCTACTTTCATCGTTTTTCGTGTTTGTGCTCCCGGAGACTTTTAAGGAGAGACTCCTTTGTCACGACTTCCTTTGACACGCCGCCCCCAAGGGTTCACGCTGATTGAATTGTTGGTGGTGATCGCCATCATCGCCATCCTCATCGGCCTGCTCTTGCCCGCCATCCAGAAGGTACGCGAGGCCGCCGCCCGCAGCCAATGCCAAAATAACCTCAAGCAAATGGGCCTGGCCATCCACAATTTCGCCAGTACCTACAACGGCTCCCTTCCCACCGGCGGCGAGGGCACGGATTTTGTTAACTTTCCCACAGGCCCCAGCCAGTTTGACAACTTCTCGTTCTTCACGGTCATCTTGCCGTTCGTGGAGCAGCAAAACATCTACAACATGATGACCGTCACCGCCTATTACGAAGCAACCTCCAATAACATCGCAGCTGCTCAGTCGGTCATCAAAATCTTTCTCTGCCCCAGCAACGCCCTGCGGCCGGCTACAGGGAAAGATAACGAAGGTTTTGGCTACACGGATTATGGCCCGACCGTTTACACGGACATCGATCCGACCACGGGTCTGAAGAATCCCTCAACACGGGTCAACGGCGCCCTGCACTATGTTGGGCCGAACGCGCCGCCCGGCACATTCGGCGGCTCGTCGATCTCCGGCATCACCGACGGCACCAGCAATACCATCGCTGTCGCGGAGGATTGCGGACGGGTTGAGCCGCAAGTGTCGCCGTATCCCGATCCAACAGGAGGAGGCAATAACGGCCGTCGCGCCTTCTGGCGCTGGGCCGAGCCGGACAGTGGCTACGGCGTCTCCGGCCCGCCGGCAGGCGCCACCGGCACCGGCACGGCTGTTAGCAACAATCCCTATCCCGTCAACGGCGGCAACGGCCCGCCTGGCTGCCCCTGGATCACTACCAACAACTGCGGCCCCAACGACGAGATGTTCAGCTTCCACGACGGCAACAATGTCCAGGCCGTCTTTTGCGATGGCCACGTGCAGATCCTGCGCGGCGGCATGAATTCAATCGTTTGCCGCATGTTGGTCACACCTAACGGCGGCGAGGTTCTCCCCTCCGATTTTTGAGGGCGATCTTTTGTTCTCTGCCTGCTTGCGTCCGCAAGGGCATCCTTTGCGAACGCAGCAGGCAGCTAGAGAAAGCGTTTTCGGGCTGCCGGAAAAAAAACCTCCTTCCCTGGTGGGGGAGGGAAAAGTCTGCTCGCCCTTTCTGGCTGTTTTGGATAATTCGGAGGTATCAAGTATGCTTCGGTACGGTTGGTTCTGCGGCTTGCTTATGGTGTTCCTTTGTGTGGGGTGTGGTCCGCGGAACAATCCCAAGTTCGAGAAGACGGTCCCCGTGCGCGGCACGGTCGTCCGGGCTAACGGTTCGCCCCTGACTGGCGGTTGGATCACCTTTCACGCCAAGGATTTAACCAAGGGCGATGCCTGGGCAATAATCGGTCGAGACGGGCGCTTCGAGCTGGGGACGTACAAAAAAGACGACGGCGCCATGCTCGGCACTTACACCGTGACGATCGAGCCGATTGTCTACGATAAGAATGGCAATCCACGCCCTAACCGTTCCCTGGGCATCCCTGCCAAGTACACCAAAGTGGAATCGTCCGACCTGGTTGTGGAAGTCAAGGAAGAGGGCGAGCAAGATTTAAAGCTCGTCCTTCGCTAACTGCTTTTTTCGGTAGCGCCGGGACGTTCGGTATGGAATAGCCTTGCGAATAGCCTGGCCAAAGCTTCGCCGCTCTTGGCCAAAGTTTGTTCAGCCTTTCTCTGTGTTCTCGGTCCCTTCCGTCTTTTCCAGGATGGCCACAAGCCTTTCCACATTGCTGCCTTGGGCGGCATGCTCTTTGCTTGTGGCCTTCCATACCTTCTGCTATCGTAAAAGAAACACTTGAGGTTTCGCCGCCGCGATGATGCCGCAGTTCGCCAACCCCATTTTTCTCTGGCTGATGCTGCTTCTTCCGCCGCTGCTGTGGTGGCAGCTGCGGCAGCGGCGCAGCGCACTGCGGCATCCAGGCATTAGCGAATTAAGAAATTTGCCGCCCGGCAGGGCACGCCAGGCGCGGTGGGGGCCTGCCGTGCTTCGCTCCCTGGGGTTGCTGTTGCTCATCCTCGCCGTGGCGGGGCCGCGCTGGCCAGACCTGCATACACGCAGCGAAACCGAGGGCATCGCCATCGTCATGCTGGTCGATGTCAGCGGCAGCATGGCCGAACGCGATTTCGATTGGCACGGCGAACCGATCAGCCGGCTGGAAGCGGTCAAGAAGGCCTTTCAGCTGTTTGTTGCCGGTAACGATGGCTCCTCCCTTTTATCGCCCCCTGAAGTGGAGGAAATTAAAAGGGAGGGCGACGGCACGGATATCTCGGACTTTCGGGGCCGGCCCACCGATCTGATTGGACTGGTAACGTTCGCCACGCGGCCGGAAACCGCCTGCCCGCTGACGCTCAGTCATTCCGTCTTGTTGCGTCTCTTGCAGGCAGAGCAGCCACGCAGCATCCCCGGTGAAGCGGAGACGAATCTCAGCGATGCCGTGGCACTGGGGCTGTATCGTCTGCGCAGTGCCGGACCGCATCGCAAAGTGTTAGTGTTGCTCAGCGACGGTGAACACAATGTTCCGCAGCCGCAGTCCGGCTGGACGCCGCGGCAAGCCGCTCAGGTGGCCAATGGCTTGCACATTCCCATCTACACCATCGATGCCGGCGGTCCCGGCGTCCCCTCCTCTCTCTCGCCCTCCAGAGGGGAGATAGAAGAAGGGACGACAGCGAAGGAGAAGAGCAATACCGAGCATACTGCCAGTCCCAGCGAAACGCGCACTCAGGCCGTGCGCACGCTGGAAGAGATGGCGCGGATCACGCACGGCCAATATTTCCAGGCCCGCGATACCAAGGGACTGCTACGCGCCTGCCGAGCCATCGACGACCTGGAGCGCACCGACCTGCAGAGCTTTCAGTATCGCCGCTATCACGAAGCGTATCCGTGGTTTACCCTGGCGGCGTTTGTGTTGTTCGGCGCGGCCTTGAGTCTGGAGCGAACCATCTGGCGACGAATCCCGTGAAGGCTATCCGAAACGCAATGAACTGCCAAGACGCCAAGGATGCCAAGAGAATGAAGAGAGAGAAGAAAGGAACGGCCATAGAAGCGAGAGTTTCTTTTTTCCTTAGGGC